>JASLAX010000052.1 GCA_030146875.1 Longimicrobiaceae bacterium | reverse complement strand
CGTGGACCTGGACTTCGGCTCCGACGGGATCACCGCCGGCGTGACCAAGTCCGTCCTTCCCGAGGCCGCCCACAGCGCCACGGGCACCGGCGGCAAGGTGGAGATCCGCTTCAACGCCGGCACCAAGGTCACCGTCAGCGGCACCGACCTCACCGCCACCGTGGGCGCCACGACGTACACCATGAGTCCCACCTACTCCTGCGCGGTCGCCACGGGAGACACCGGCACCGGCAAGGTGGCCTTCCCCACCACCTGCGCGGCGGGCTACGAGTGGCTCAACTCGTCGGTGACGGGGCTGATGACGCGCTGGGTGCTGGTCGGGGCCGAGATCGGCGGCACGGAGTCGACCGGCAAGCCGGCGGCGGTCTACGAGGGCACGCTCACCATCTCGCTCTCGTCCTCGTCGAGCTGACCTCCGCCTCGTCACCGTTCCATCCGATCGCACGAAGGCCGCCGCGGATCCACGCGGCGGCCTTCTGTCTTTCACGTTCCCCCTCCCCGTCCGGCCGGCGACGGAAGAAGGGAAGAGTTTGGGGAGTCCAGGGAGGAGCATCCACCGGCGCCGCGGCATCCGGGGGATGGATTCCAAAAACTCCGAAACTCCCTGAACTCCCCCTCAATACGTCATGGCGGCTCCCACCGGGAGCCGGCTCGATGAACGCCGCTCCCTCACCCGTGCGCGGGGCAGGGCCACTCCTCCACCCAGTGTCCCTCCGTCTCGCACCAGTAGCGGTCTGGCCGGCCGTCCGGCAGCGGAGCGCGGCGGAGGAAGATCGTGGCGGGCACGCCCGCGGCGGCGCCGTCCACCCAGACGGAGACGGAGCGGCGGAAGATCGCGGACTCCTCCGTCTCGTCGTGCGGCGCCTCTACCTCCACGATGCCGCCGCCGGAGACCGTCGCGGTCGCCACGACGCGGCCGTCGACGGCGAACGCGACCTCCACCGGCTTCTTCCACGCGTTCACGCCGTAGAGCGTGCCGCGGATCACCCCGGCGGGCGGGTCGCCCCCGCTCAGGTGGTCGCCGTGGAAGCGGAAGAGCGCCACGTCAGGCCGCCGCCGGCTCGCGGGTGCGGAACCAGACGTAGAGCGGGATCCCGGAGAGCAGCACCAGGAAGCCCCAGAGCGTCACCTCGGGCCCCACGCCGTAGATGGTGTAGAGGATGAAGACGAACGCGATCCCCGCCACCCACGTCGCCTTGCGCCGCGCCGCGGGCGGATACCGCACGCGGTCGCTGCGCGCCAGCATGAGTTGCGCGGCGGCGGCGTACAGGTGCGGCACCAGCGTGGTGAGCACGGAGAGCAGGACGATGAAGTTGAAGACGCCCAGCAGCGTGCGCGTGAAGTAGAGGAGCAGCATCACGCTGGCGACCGCCGTCCCCGCGACCAGGCTCACGTGAGGCGTGCCGAAGCGCGGGTGGATGCGGCTCAGGCCGCGGAAGAAGATCCCGTCCCTGGACGCCGTGACCGGGATGCGCCCCGCCAGCAGGATCCACCCGTTCAGCGTCCCCACCCCCGCCACCACCGCGGCCACGCCCACGATGGCCGCCGCGACGGGCCCCAGCGTCCGCTCCGCCGCCACCGCCAGGGGCCGGGCGGAGCCGGCCGCCACGGCGTTCGGCAGCACGCCCGCGATGGCGAAGGCCACCGCCAGGAAGATCACCGTCGCCAGCGCGTAGCCGATCAGGGTGCCGCGGCGGATGGTGCGCTCCGGCGCGTCCACCTCCTCCGCCGGGACCGTGGCCGACTCCACGCCCGAGTACGCCCACACCACCAGCGCCGCCCCCGCCGCCAGCGAGCCGAAGCCGTGCGGCGCGAACGGGACGAAGTTCTCCCTGCGCACGTACGGCAGCATGGCGAAGGCGATGAGCAGGGTGGGGATGGCGCTCAGCGTCAGCACCGTCACCTGCAGGCGGGCGCTGGCCTTCACCCCCACCACGTTGAGCAGGCAGAGGCCCCAGAGCAGCGCCTGCCCCACGGCGAACTGGCGGACGGGGCTCTCCCCCAGCACGGGCCAGAAGCCGGCGGCGTAGGCGATCACCCCGGTGGCGATCCCCGCGTTGCCGATGACGGCGCTGAACCAGTACGCCCACACCACCTGGAAGCCCGCGAACTCGCCGAAAGCCTCGCGGGCGTAGACGTACGGGCCGCCCGTGACCGGGTAGCGCGTGCCCAGCGACGCGTACACCATCGCCACGAACAGGTACCCCGCGGCGGTCAGCGCCCAGGCCAGCACCCCCAGCGGCCCCGTGCTCTCCGCCAGCGACGCGGCCAAGGTGTAGACCGACGTCCCCACCATGTTGCCGACGACGAGCGCCACCGTCCCGACCAGCGTGAGCCCGCGGACCAGGGACGGAGCGCGCGGAGCGACGGGCCTCGGCGCCTCCGGGGGGGCGGTGGAGCTCACGGCGTCCTCGCCGCGGCCGGGGAGGACGGCGGCGCCGCGGGGGACGGGGCGGCGGACGCCGGACCCAGGACCACGCGGAATCCGCGGTACGCGGGCG
>JASLAX010000238.1 GCA_030146875.1 Longimicrobiaceae bacterium | reverse complement strand
GCGACCGACGCGGGGCGCTCCGCCGCGCCGACGGCGGCGAGCGGGAGCAGGCAGACGCCCGCGGCGGCGAAGGTGGTGGCCGCCACGCGGCGCGAGACGCCGCCGCGCGGGGTGGCCGCGTCCAGGATCGCCAGCAGGCGGCCCTCGAACTGGGAGCGGCGCGCCATCCCCAGGGCCGCGGCGGGGCCCTCGGAGGTGCCGAGCGAGCGGACCAGGTCCAGCAGGTGGTCCGCGTAGTCCGCGCGCCGCGCGCCGATGGCGATCACCGCGTCGTCGCAGGCGTGCTCGCGCTCCTCGCGCAGGCGGCGGGCGGCCACCCACACCAGCGGGTTGAACCAGAAGAGGCAGGTCGCCAGGTGCGCCACCCACTGCGTGGCCGCGTCCCAGCGGCCCACGTGGGCGAGCTCGTGGGCCAGCACCACGCGGCGGCGCTCCTGGTCCCACTCCCCCGCGCCGGCGGGAAGGAGGACGACCGGGCGCACCACGCCCCACGTCATGGGCACCGTCTCCCCGCCCGCGCGGAGGAGGCGCACCAGGCGGCCGAGGCCGAGACGGCGGGAGAGGCCGTCCGCCATCGTCGTCCACCCCTCGTCGGTGATCTCCACCGACTGCCGCTCCAGCCGCCTGACCCGCGCGACGCCTACCGCCAGGCGCAGCAGGAGGAAGGCCGCCACCAGCGCCCACGCGCCCACCAGCACCGTCCGCGGCTCCATCGGCGCGGCCGCGGGGCGCGCGGCCTCCGACGTCGCGCCGCCGTCCGAGAGGACGACGGGGGCCACCGGCGCGACCGGCGCCACCGGCGCGACGATCGCGGAAGGCGACGCCGCCGCGGCGGGAGCGAACGGCGCGGCGTCGTACGCGGCCGACGCCGGCAGCGCGTCCGCGACCATCGCCGGGACGGGCAGGACGCGCCAGGCCGGGAGCGCGGCGCCCAGGAACGGCAGGGCGAGCGTGCCGAACAGGGCGACCATCCACACCAGGTGGCGCGCGGCGGCGGGGGTGCGGCGCATGGCGTGGGTCACGCCCAGCGCGACGAGCAGAAGGACGCTCCCGCGAAGGGAGGCCTCCAGGAGCAGGCCCGGAAGGGCGTGGAGGGAGGGGGTCACGAGTCGTCCTCGTCTTCGCGTGCGCGCTCGATCAGCCGGGCCAGGCGGTCCAGCTCGGCGCGCGAGGGGCGGGCGTCCTCGATCAGGGCGTTCACGACCTGCTCGGGGGAGCCGTTGAAGAAGGTGCGCAGCAGGTGCTGCAGGGCGTGCGTGCGGGCGCGGGACTGCGGCGTGGTGGGAAGGTAGACGTAGCGCTTCCCGTCCGTCTCGTGCTTCAGCAGGCCCTTCTCCTCCAGCAGGCGCAGCGCGGCGCGGACGGCCGAGTACGTGGGGGGGTCGGGCAGCTCGTCCAGCACGTCGGCGGCCGTGGCCCGCCCGCGCCGGTACAGGATGTCCATGACCTGCCGCTCGCGGCGGGAGAGCGCGGTCGGCGTGGTGGGCTGCGCGTCCATGCGGGGGCCGGTGCGGGAAACCTGCTGGAAAAACTGCACGTGCTGAATATTCAGCAGATCCTTCCGGCCGTCAAGCCCCTCGTCGCACCACCCTGTCCGCGCCGGGGGGGCCCGTGTAGATTTCGCCCGTCGCCGCGGGCCTTCGCCCCTCCGCCACCCGCCCCGCCCGGCATGAGGATCGCCTACTTCACCGAGTCGCTGTACCCGCTGGTCGACGGGGTCTCCCGCACGCTGGGACAGCTCTTCGGCACGCTGGAGCGGCGCGGGACGGACTTCCGGGTGTTCGCGCCCTTCGACCCGGGGCCCGGCGTCTCCTGGCGCGACCGCGTGCGTCTCCTTCCCTCGTTCCGCTTCCCCCTGCACCCCGACTACCGGGTCACCCTGCCCCTGGGAGGGCGTCTCCGCCGCCAGGTGGAGGAGTACGCCCCCGACCTGGTGCACGTCGTCTCTCCCACGCCCACGGCCGTGTGGGCGCAGCGCTGGGCGCGGCGGAACGGGGTGCCGGTGGTCTCCTCGTTCCACACGCACTTCGTCTCCTACTTCCCGTACTACCACGTCTCCGCGCTGGAGGGCTTCGGCTGGGAGCTGCTGCGCCGCTTCTACGCGCGCTGCGACGCCGTCTACGTCCCCTCGCGGGGGATGATGCGCGAGCTGGACGAGCAGCGGATCGGGCGCACCACGCTCTGGTCGCGCGGCATCGACCTCTCCCGCTACTCCCCCGCGCACCGCGACCCCGCCCTGCGCGCCGCCGCCGGGGCGCAGGGCGACACGCCGGTGCTGCTGATGGTGAGCCGGCTGGTGAAGGAGAAGGACCTGGGCGAGCTGCCGGAGCTGGACCGCACGCTGCGCGCGCGAGGGCTGGACTTCCGCATGGTGCTGGTCGGGGACGGGCCTATGCGGGCGGAGCTGGAAGCCGCGCTGCCGCACGCGCACTTCGCGGGGCACCAAGAGGGCGAGCCGCTGGCCCGGTGGTACGCGTCGGGCGACGTCTTCGTCTTCCCTTCCACCACCGAGACCTTCGGGAACGTGATCCTGGAGGCGATGGCTTCCGGCCTTCCCGCCGTGGTGGTGGACGCCGGGGGCCCCCCCGACCTGGTCTCGCCTGGCGAGACGGGGTGGATCGCGAGGCCCAACGACCCCGCCGACTTCGCGGACCGGGTGGAGGCGCTCCTGCGCGACCCGGAGGGACGGCGGAGGATGGGGCAGCGCGCGCGCGCCGCGGCGGCGGACCGCGACTGGGACGCCATCAACGGGCGGCTGCTGGAGGACTACGCCGCGGTGGTGGCGCGCGCCCGCGCCGCGAAGGCCGCATGAGCCGCCCCGAGCCGGCGAAGACCCGCCTCTCCGCGGGGATGGACCGCGTCTTCCGCACCGCGATGGTGCTGGTGCCGCTGGGGGTGATCGGCAACGTCGCGCTGACCTGGTACGGCACCGACCGCGACGTGCTGGGCTCGCTGCACCAGCTCCCCCGGTCGTACCTCGCCCTGGCGGTGGCGCTGGGGCTCGTTCCGTGGGTGACGAACGCGCTGCGGATCCTGGTGTGGGCGCGCTTCCTCTCGCACCGCCTGAGCTTCCGCGACACGCTGCGCATCACCCTGGGCGCCGAGCTGGCCTCCTCCGTCTTCCCCACGTCCTCCGGCGGGGAGGTGTTCCGCTGGGGGCTCATGCTGCAGAAGGGCATCCGCCCGGGGGAGGCGGCGTCCATCGTCACGCTGGGCTACCTGGAGGACATGCTCTTCTTCGCGGTCGCGCTGCCCGCGGCGGTGGTCCTCTCCCGCGCCTGGGAGCTTCCCGTCCTGCAGCGCCTGGCGGGGGAGCTCCAGGCGAACGCGATCGTGGTGGCCGTGGCGGGCCTGGCGATCCTGCTCGGGCTGCGCGCCCTGGTGTACCTCCTCCTCTCGGGCCGGCTGGGCCGCGCCGCGCGGCGTCGGTCGCTGCGCACCGTGGGGCGCTCGCGGCGGCGCTTTCGCAAGACGGGGCGCGACTTCCGCGGCGTCTACCGGCTGGTGGCGGCGCGGGGGAAGTCGCGCTTCGCGCTCACCTTCGGCATCACGGCCGTCCAGTGGACGTGCCGCTACTCGGTGGTGACGGCGATCGCGGCGTTCCTGGGGGCGGACGTGGACCCCGTGCTCTTCTTCCTGCTGCAGTGGGTCATCTTCACCGCCATGCTGTTCGTCCCCACGCCCGGGGCGTCGGGCGGGGCGGAGGCGGCGTTCCTGCTGGTGTACTCGGCGCTGCTGCCGGCGCGGATCATCGGCGTGACCACGGCCGG
The DNA here is from genome assembly GCA_030146875.1 of Longimicrobiaceae bacterium. GTDB lineage: Bacteria > Gemmatimonadota > Gemmatimonadetes > Longimicrobiales > Longimicrobiaceae > JASLAX01. Next base: position 13,746 of record JASLAX010000238.1, on the reverse strand, counting down.
GTGGCGCTTCCTGACCTTCTACCTGCAGCTCACGCTGGGAAGCCTGCTGTTCACGGCGCTGAACGTGGCCGACGCGCGGAAGCGGCGGGCGGCGGGACGCGGCGGATAGCGGGCGCAGGCCCGTCCGGAGCGCTCCTGTGGAAAATCCACGCAACCTTAACCAGATCGCATACTTACATCTGTGGAAACCCGCGACGCGACCCTCGACATTTCGTTGCAACGGGGTTATATTTGTCGCATGAAGACCGCGATCGATCTCAGCAGCGCCGCGGCGCTCATCGGGGTGCCGTCGGCCTCTCCGCGCAAGACCCGCGTGGAGCTGGAAGCGCTCAGCGACGAGCAGCTCTTCCAGCGATACACCACGGGCGACGCCGTCGGCTTCGACGTGCTCGTCCATCGCTACCAGCCCCGCATCCAGGGCTTCCTGCGGAAGCGCCTGAACGACGAGGAGCGCGTGGAGGACCTGACGCAGGACACCTTCCTGCGGATCCACCGCGCGCGGGGGAGCTACGATCCCAGCCGGAAGTTCTCGACGTGGATCCACACCATCGCGAACAACCTGCTGAAGAACGAGTTCCGCAACCGCTCGCGCCGGCGCGAGACCGCGTTCTCCGAGCTGCGCCCGGAGACCACGGCGTCCGGCGCCGCCAGCCGCCCGGTGGAGTTCGCCACGGGCGGGGCCGACCCCGAGCGCGAGGCCTACCGCAGCGAGCTGCGGGAGGCGATCGACGCCGCCATCGAGCGGATGGACGAGCACCACCGCGTGCCGTTCGTCATGCGCGAGGTGGAGGACCGCACCTACGAGGAGATCGCCGAGGAGATCGGCATTCCCGTGGGCACCGTGAAGAGCCGGCTGAACCGCGCCCGGAACTCGTTCCGGATGCTGCTCCCGGTCCCCGTCTGACCCGCTGACCGTCCACGTCTGGACGATGCGAAGCCGGCCCGCCCCGCGAATCCGTGGGGCGGGCCGGTTCGTTTCCGGCTGCGGTGCGTGCGTCTTTTGAACAGCCTTTCACGCGGAGCCGCGGAGGAAAAGAACGGCGAGACGCGGAGCACTGCAGCGTGCGCTGGCACCGGCGCGACCCCGCCACGCACGGCTCGCGCGGCAGAAGACGTAAAAAGGGGGGGAGCTAACAAAGAGTAGTTTGGGTTGCATCGCGCGTGGCCTCGGCATCGTCGCACCACCCGTAACTCCCTGAACTCCCAAAACTCACCCTTTCTGCTGTCGCTTCGGCTCGCGACGGAAGGGGCGAGGCGACGGAACCCTCCGCGTCTCCGCGTCCTCCGCGTCTCCGCGTGGAAAAGGGGAGGTGGACGCGCCCGCCGGCTCAGGCGGACTCCGACCGCCGCGCCTCGATCCGCCGCACCGCCTCGGCGGCCAGGTCGTGGAGGGCCTGGATCTCCTCCCCGGTGAAGGAGCGGGCCTCGGTGCCGGTGGCGCAGAGGGTGCCCACCACGTGGCCGCGCGACGAGACCAGCGGAATGCCGGCGTAGCAGCGGACGCCCTCGTGCGTGACCAGGGGCGAGTCCTTCATGCGCGGGTCGGCGGTGGCGTCGCCGATCACCACGGCGTCGCGGTCGCGCACGGCGTGCTGGCAGAACGACCACTCCACCGGCGTGCCCTGAGCCTCGGCCATCCACCCGTCCAGCCCGTGGTGCGCCACGAAGAGCTGCGCGCTGTCCAGCACGACGCTCACCATGCCGGTGGGCAGGCCCAGGCGCCGGGACGCCTCGGCCGCCAGCTCCTGCAGGAGCGCGCCGGCGTCGGGGTCCGTCAGCCCCAGGTCGGCGATCTCGCGCAGGCGGTCCAGGTCCCGGAGCGGGTCGGACGGCGGGCCGAGAGGGGAGTGGGGTGCCGCGGGCATGGCGCTCAGCGTGCGGGTGCCGGGGGAGGGGCGCCGCGCCCGGCGAGGAGCACCGAGACGCGGGCGCGGACCACCAGGGCGCGGGCCATGCAGCCCGCCGCGTCCCGCCGCGCGGCGAGGTGCTCGGCGACGCGCAGGAACTCGTCGGGGCGGAGCGGGCGGAACTGCGGCACGCCGCAGTCCCGGCACGCGGCCCGCCAGGTGCCGTCGGCCTCGTGCTCGCCCAGGACGCGCGCGAGCGACGACACGGCCTCGTCGCGGCCGGGCGGGTGCGGGGCGGGCGGGCGGGATGGGGCGGGGGAGGAGTGCATGCGACCTTCGCCGGGGGGGTCGATCGACCGTTGCCGGCCCGCGCGGGAGCCGTATTCTTCTGCGAGAGGGGAACGGTCCCTCGACACCGACTCCGAAAGAGGCCGGACATGACGATAGAGAGCGGGCTCCCCCGCGTGGTGGTGGTGGGCGGGGGCTTCGGCGGGCTCAGCACGGCGCGCGCGCTGCGCGACGCACCGGTGCGGGTCACGCTCGTCGACCGACGGAACCACCACGTCTTCCAACCCCTGCTGTACCAGGTCGCCACCGCGGCCCTCTCCCCCGCCGACATCTCCTCCCCCATCCGCAGCATCCTGCGGCGCCAGAAGAACACCACGGTGCTGATGGCCGAGGTGGTGGACGTGGACCCCGACGCGCGCGAGGTGCGCCTGGCCGACGGCGGGCGCGTGCCGTACGACTTCCTGGTGGTCTCCACCGGGGCCACGCACCACTACTTCGGGCACCCGGAGTGGGCGCCGGTGGCCCCCGGGCTCAAGACGATCGAGGACGCCACCGAGATCCGCCGCCGCTTCCTGCTCGCCTTCGAGGCGGCGGAGCAGGAGCCCGACGACGCCGAGCGCCGCGCCCTCCTCACCTTCGTGGTGGTGGGCGGCGGGCCCACGGGGGTGGAGATGGCGGGCGCCTTCGCGGAGATCGCCCGCCACTCGCTGGTCCGCGACTTCCGCCGCATCGACCCGTCCTCCGCGCGCGTGGTGCTGCTGGAGGGCGGGCCGCGCCTGCTCCCGGCGTACGACGCCGGCCTCTCCGCGGACGCGGAGGCGGCGCTGCGCGGCGTGGGCGTGGAGGTGCGCACGGGCTCCGTGGTGACCGGGATCGAGGCGGACGCCGTGCGGGTGGGCGACGAGCGCATCCCCTCGCGCAACGTGGTGTGGGCGGCCGGGGTGACGGCTTCGCCGCTGGGGCGCTGCCTGGGCGCGCCGCTGGACCGGGCGGGGCGGGTGATGGTGGAGCCCGACCTCTCCGTGCCGGGCCGACCGGAGGTGTTCGTGATCGGCGACCTGGCCGCCATGGACGACGAGCAGGGCCGTCCCCTCCCCGGTGTGGCGCCCGTCGCCAACCAGATGGGCGCCACCGTGGGCCGCAACATCCGGCGGACGCTGCGGAAGGAGCCGCGCGCGGCGTTCCGCTACTGGGACAAGGGGAGCATGGCCACCATCGGCCGGCGCGCGGCGGTGATGCAGCTCGGCGAGCTGAAGCTGTCCGGGTGGCTGGCGTGGATGGCGTGGCTCTTCATCCACATCTTCTTCCTGATCGGCTTCCGCAACCGCGTCAGCGTGTTCGTGCAGTGGGCGTGGTCGTACCTGACCTGGCAGCGCGGGGCGCGGCTGATCACGGGCGAGGTGGGGCCGGAGCTCGCCCCGCCCGGCCTGCCGCTCGGCGCGCATCCCCCGCACCCCGACGGGGCCCTGCACCGCCCGCGGGAGGCGGGCGAGCCCGGGACGGGCGGGGCCCCGGCGGACGCGGAGGCGCCGGGCTGGATGGGCGGCGACCGCGACCAGGCGGCGGCGCATTGACGGGCGCCCCCTCGCACCAGCGGCGGGCGGCCGCGTGGCTGGACGCGCGCGGCCTGCGCTGGGAGCGCGTGCGGTACGCGCGCCCGCAGGCGGGCGGGGAGGTCGCCGCCGTGCGCCTCCTCCCGCCCTGCGCGCCGAGGGGGCGGATCGTGGCGGCGCACGGGGCGGGGAACGACGCGTTCTTTCCCCTGCTCCCGCTGCTGGCGGACGCGGCGTCGGCGGGGTTCGAGGTGTTCGCCTTCGACGCCGACGGGAACGGGTGGGAGAGCACCACCCGCTTCGAGCCGGAGGTCGCCGCCGGCGCCGTGGCCGCGGCGGTGGACGCGGCGTCCGCCGGCCGCGACCGGCTCCCGCTCCACCTGGTGGGCCACTCGCTGGGCGGGTCGATGACGCTCCGGGCGCTGGCGGACGGCGTGCCCGCGGCGTCGGCGGTGGTCCTCTCCGCGCCCATCGATGTCTCCCTGACGCGCGCGGTGGCGCTGGCGGAGGTGCGCGGCTTCCTGGTCCCGCAGACGCTGCGGCTGCGGCGGTGCTTCGGGGCGTGGGGCACGGTGCCCGCCGTGGGGCGGCTGAAGCGGAGCGCGTACCCGTTCCGGCGGACGCCCACGGGGGCCGGGGGGTTCGAGTACGTGGAGGCGGTGCGCGACTTCCTCCGCCGGCTCGATCCCCTGGGCTCCGCGGCCGGGACGCGCGTCCCCGTGCTGCTCGTCTACGGCGGCGGGGACGCGCTCGTCCCGCCCGCGCAGGGGGAGGCGCTGGTGGCGGCGCTGCCGCACGGGGAGCTGCTCCTCCTGCACCGCGCCTCCCACTGGTCCGTCCCGCTGCGCGACGCGACGGGCGAGCGGGTGGCGGCGTGGCTGGACGAGCGCGCGGAGGAGGGGCGATGAGCGGGGAGAGCAGGATCGACGTCCACGTCCACCTCGCGGGCGTGGGGACGGACGGCTCGGGGTGCTGGATCTCCCCGGCGTTCGCGGCGCGCTACACCTTCCGCCTGCTGCGCCGCATCCACGGCATCACCGCGGAGCAGCTCCGGACGTCGGTGGACGCGGACTGGGCGGCGCGCATCGCCCGGCTGATCGGGGAGAGCGAGCTGACGCACGCCGTGGCGCTGGGCTTCGACGGCGTCTACGGGGACGACGGCGAGCTGGACCGCGAGCGGTCGCAGATGGTCATTCCGCCGTCCTGGGTGCTGCAGGTGTCGCGCAGGCATCCCGAGCTGCTCCCGGGCCCCTCCATCAACCCGCGCCGTCGGGACGCGATGGAGCGGCTGGAGGAGTGCCTGGAGGGGGGCGCCGTCCTTCTCAAGTGGCTCCCCGCGACCATGGGGATCGACCCGGCCGACGAGCGGAACCGCCCCTTCTACCGGCGGATGGCGGACGCGGGCCTGCCCCTGCTCGTCCACTCCGGCGGGAGCGAGCGGACCTTCGCGGAGGTGGACCCCGCGCTCCGCGACCTGGCCCGGATCGAGCTTCCGTTGCGGGAGGGCGTGCCGGTGATCGTGGCGCACGCCGCCGTGCCCGTGCACCTCTCCCGCGACGTGGACCAGCGGCCCCTGCTGCGCCGCCTGCTGCGCGAGCACCCGCACCTCTGGGTGGACAACTCCGGCATCGCCAACCCCTCGCGGTTCCGCCACCTCCCGCGCCTGGCCGACGACGAGGAGCTGACCGCGCGCACGCTCTTCGGCTCCGACTTCCCCGTTCCCAGCAACGCCGCGTGGTACGTCCGCCGCCTGGGCGCACGGCGGGTGCGGGCGCTGGAGGCGGAGCGGAACCCGTTCCAGCGCGACGTGGCCATCAAGCGGGCCCTGGGCTTCCCGGAGGTGACGCTGACCCGCGCGACCGCCGTCCTCAGGGGTGCGCCGACTGCGACGCTCTTGCCGGGCAACGGGTAACGGGCCATCATTCCGGCCCCCTCCGCGCGCACGGCGCGGGCGCCCGTCCCCGCTCCGCGCGCCGCATGCCTCCGTCGTTCCCCGTCCGCGCCCGATCCCTCGTGCTGCTGGCCTCCGCCCTGCTCGCGCTGCCCACGCCGGGCGCCGCCGCGGCGCAGCTGCGGCCGCTGGAGCCGTTCGACTGGCGCGTCTTCGCCGAGGGGCGCACGGTCACGGCCCAGGTGGGGGGCGCGTACCTGGCGGACCAGCGGGCCGCGCTCGCGGGGACGGAGGGGCCGCTGGTGGAGGCGGGGAGCTTCACGCTGACGTGGAGGACCGGGCGGGTGGCGCTGGAGGGCGCAGGGACGGTGCAGCGCTTCTTCCGCGAGGACCGGCGCTTCGCCCCGGCGACGGAGCGGGTGCTCGCGGCGGAGGACGGCCGCCGCCACGACTCGGGCGACCTGCGCGTCTCCACCGTGGTGCGGCTGACGCCGGAGGGCGCCCCCGCCGCCGCCGTGCTGCGCTTCGGCGCGCGCCTGCCCACGACGGACGACCGGACGGGCCTGGACCGCGACGCCACCGACTTCTTCGCGCTGGTCGGCGGCCGCTGGGCGCGCGGGGCGACCTCGGCCACGGCCGAGGCGGGGGTGAGCATCAACGGAACGCGCGACCCCGGCTTCGAGCAGTCCGACGTGCTGGCCTACGCCGCGCGGGTGGACCACGCCGTGGGGCCGGTCGTGCTCGGCCTGGCCACGGTCGGGCAGGTGGACGGGATCGACGGCTCCATCCGCGGGAACGAGGACCTGGGCGAGGTGCGCTTCGGGGGGCGGACGGAGGGGCGGACGACGCTGCGCGTGGAGGGGGTGGCCGGCTACCAGCGCCACTCGCCGCGCGCCGGGATCCTCGTCGCCGTGGGGGTGGCGCGATGAGGCGCCTCCTCGCCGTCCTGGCGCTCGCGGCCCTCGCCGCCTGCGCCCCGGCCGCCCCGCCCGAGGCCGCGCCCCCGGCGGGAGGGCCCGGGCCGTACGTGGTCCTGGTCTCGTTCGACGGCTTCCGCCACGACTACCTGGACCGCTACGACCTGCCCGCCTTCCGCCGCCTGGCGCGCGAGGGCGCGCGGGCGCGGGCGCTGCGGCCCGTCTTCACCACCAAGACCTTCCCCAACCACTACACCATCGTCACGGGCCTGTACGCCGAGGACCACGGGATGGTGGGGAACGAGATGTACGACCCCGTCCTGAACCGGTCGTACCGCGCCGGGGACCGCGCCGCGACCACGGACCCGCGCTGGTACGGCGGCGAGCCCATCTGGGTGACCGCCGAGAAGCAGGGGGTGCGCGCGGGCACCTTCTTCTGGCCGGGATCGGAGGCGGCGATCGGAGGCGTGCGGCCGTCGTACTGGAAGGCGTACGACGCGAAGGTGCCCGACCGGGCGCGGGTGGACACGGTGCTGGCGTGGCTGCGCCTGCCCGCGGCCGAGCGCCCGCGCCTGGCGGTGGCGTACTTCTCCATGGTGGACGACTCCGCGCACGCGTTCGGCCCGGACTCGCCCGCGGCGGAGCGCGCGGCGCGGGCGGCGGACGCGGTGCTGGGGCGCATCCTGGACGGCCTGGACCGCCTGCCGCAGCGCGACTCCATCTCGGTCGTGGTCGTCTCGGACCACGGGCTGCAGACGTCGGACCGGGAGCACACCGCGTTCCTGGACGACCACCTGGCGCCCGACTCCGCCGTCCGCGTGGTGGCCGCGGGCCCGTACGCGCAGCTCTTCTTCCACGGCGACACGGCGATGATGGAGCGGGCGTACGCCGCGCTGCGCCGCATGCCGAACGCGCGCGTCTGGAAGCGCGCCGAGATCCCCGAGCGCCTGCGCATTCGCCGCAGCCCGCGCGCCGGGGACGTCCTGCTGCTGATGGACGAGCCCTGGCAGGTGTCGCCGCGCCGCGCGTCCTTCCGCCCGCCGCCGGGCCGCGCGATGTGGGGCGCGCACGGGTGGGATCCGGACGTGACCGCCATGCACGGCATCCTGCTGGCGCGGGGCCCGCGCGTGCGCCCCGGCTCGCGCCTGCCCACGGTGGAGAACGTGAACGTCTACGCCCTGCTCGCCGGCCTGCTCCAGGTGCGGCCCGCGCCGACGGCCGGGAGCCTGGAGCCCTTCCGCCCCGCCCTCCGCTAGCCGCCGCCCCGCGCGAGGAAGCCCATCCCGATGAAGACGCTCTGGCAGCCCCAGGACCTGGCGGAGATCCGCGCGCGCATCGCCCGCCTCCCCCCCGACGCGCGCCCGGGGTGGGGGAAGATGGACGCGGGGCGGATGGTGGTCCACCTCGCCCAGCAGCTCCGCATCGCCACGGGCGACCTGCGGTGCCAGGCGAGGAAGACGCCGCTCCGGTGGTTCCCGCTGAAGCACCTGGTGTTCTACGTCCTCCCCATCCCCCGGGGCGTCCCCACCGCGCCCGAGCTCCTGGAGCGCCACCCGGAGACGTGGGAGGCCGACCGCGCGGAGCTGGATGCCGTGCTGGACCGCTTCGTCGCGCGGAGCCCCGGGGGCGAATGGCCGAGCCACCCGACCTTCGGCACCATGACCGGGAAGACGTGGGGCGTGATGGCCTACAAGCACATGGACCACCACCTGCGGCAGTTCGGGGTCTGAGACGGAAGGGCCTGACAAGAAACAAACTCGAGGAGTGGCCGCCCGACGGTGCCCGTTTCATCGCCCCTAGGGTGGGCGCAGCCGGTGAGCGGCCGGCCTGTTTGCGTGTTGGTGCTTGCCCGGTGTTCTCTACGCGTTAAATTGTAGCGGAGGAACCGTACACTCCCCGAAGGCGCGTCCACCCTCCTGCCGAAGCGTTCCCCTCTTGAAGCTAGGCACCGGGATCTACACCCCACCCGACGCTGCCGCCCTCCTTCGGGAGGATGGTGCGACCGTGCGTCGCTGGGCCTTCGGGTATTCCCGGAACCGCAAGGATGGTAGGGTGGAGCACCCCCCGCTCATTCGTACGGATCTCCCTGAGATCGACGGTGAGCGTGCCTTGACCTTCGTGGAACTGGTGGAGCTCCTCTATGTCCGCGCCTTCCAGCAGGCCGGGGCGTCCTGGGCGACGATCAAAGAAGCCGCCAGCGTCGCAGGGCGCATCTACTCCTCCGCTCACCCGTTCGCCCTCCGGCACGTCTACGTGGACGGCGGCAAGCGCCTCTGGGCGGAGGTGAAGGAGCAGGATGGAGCGGAGGGATTCGTCCAGTTGAAGGGCCATGCCCAGCATGGGTTTCCCGCCCTGGTAAAACCCTATCTGGACCAACTCGAGTTCGACATGAACGACGTGGCGAACCGCTGGTGGCCGCTGGGGCGGAAGGGAGGCATCCTCGTGGACCCGCTCTACTCCTTCGGCGCCCCTATCGTCGAGGGCACGAACATCCGGGCGAAGACTTTGACGGACATGTTCGACGCGGAGGAAGCCGCCTACGGTGAGCGGACCGTTGAACGCGTCGCGTGGATTTACGAGGTGTCGGCCACGCAGGTCGAGAACGCGCTCCACTTCAGATCGTGGCTGCGAAAAGCCGCATAACCTTTCTCTTCGACGAGAACTCCTCCGTACGCCTGGTTCGCGCGCTTCGCGAGCTGGACGAATCTGCGTACCACGCCACTGAACGGGGACTGAAAAGCGCCCCTGACGAGATCGTGCTCGAGTATGCAGGTTCTCGTGATTGGGCGTTTGTCTCGAGCGACCGCGCAATCCTGCGCCGAGGCCACGAGCGCGCGGTGATCGCTCAGCTCGGGATGGCCGTGTTTTTCCTGAACGACTCGTTACGGGGGTTTTGCACCGTCACACAGGCGGTTGTTCTAAACTGGCCCGACATGAAGCGGTTGGCGGGAGAGAAGGCCCGTCCGGCGTTGTTCCTCGTGCGAGCGAATGGCTTGAAGTCCCTCCCTGTTCAGGCTTTGGGCGCCAAGCCGAAGAAGCAGCCGCGGAAGTGACTCAAGCGGGCCGCTCCCAGGCCGCGCGACCACTTGGCACAGAGGGTCCAGCACCTATCTGCTGGACCCATTTGTTTGCCCTGCTGGTCTTCCTCACCCCCGGCGGAAGGGCAGGCGCCCGTCTCGTGGACGGAGGAGCGGACGGGGCGAAAGGAGGCCAGTCCGCGCAGGCGGACTTCGCGTGGTCGTAGCCGCGAATTCATTCGCCGGGCGGGGGTGGACGGCCCCGAGCGGGTGGATCGGCCCCCCGATATTCGGGCTGGCCAGAGGCCGGATCGCGCCGCTCACGCCCCCTCTCACGTCTTCCGCGGCCTCACGTTCCGCGCGGCTTCGCCCGGCGCGTCGGCGGCTCGGCCATGGGATCCTCGGGCCAGACGTGCTTGGGGTAGCGCCCGCGAAGCTCCTTCCGCACGTCGAAGTACGAGCCCTTCCAGAACCCCGCCAGGTCCCGCGTCACCTGCACCGGCCGGTGCGCGGGCGAGAGCAGGTGCAGCGTGAGGGGCACCCGCCCGCCGGCCACGCGCGGCGTGTCCGCCAGCCCGAACATCTCCTGCAGGCGAACGGCGAGCACCGGCGCGTCCGCGTCCGAGTAGTCGACGGGGATGCGGGAGCCGCTGGGCACCGTCCAGTGGGTGGGGGCCAGGTCGTCGAGCCGCGCCCGCGCGTCCCACGGCAGCATGGCGAGCAGGGCGGAGGAGAGGTCCACCGCGTCGAGCTGCGCGCGGCCGCGGACGCCGTGCAGGTGCGGCCCCAGCCACGCGGGGAGCGCCGCCAGCAGCGCCGCGTCGGACACGTCCGGCCACGCATCGGCGTCCAGGGCGTGCAGGAAGGCCAGCCGCTCGCGCAGCCTGCGCGCGCCGTCCGTCCACGGGAGCACGCCCAGCCCCTCGCGCGCGATCCCCTCCGACAGCGCCCGCGCCACCTCCGCCGGGTCGGGATCGGCCAGCGCGGACTCGCGCAGCACGAGCGCGCCCAGCCGCTCCCGGCGGCGGGCGCGCACCTCGCGCGTCTCGCCCTCCCACGCCACCGTCGTCTCCGTCTCCACCTGGTCGGCGAAGAGCGCGTCCACGTCCTCTCGCGCGAGCGGGGCGGCCAGGTAGATCCGTGACTCCGCCCCCGCGCCGTCCAGCTCCGCGACCACCAGCCAGGGCGACTCGGAGAGCGCCTGCGGGTGCGCGAAGGCCGCCCCGCGGCCGTTGCGGAGGAGGAACCGCCCCGCGCCCCCCGGCCGGCGCTGCGCCAGGCGGTCGGGATACGCCAGCGCGAGCACGGGCCCCGTCAGATCCGGCTCGGCCGGAGCGTTCTCCAGGTGGAGCGCCCCGCGGAGCTGCCGCGCCTCCTCCGCGGCGCGGCGCACGCCGTCACGGTCCACCGTCATCCCGTGCACGTGCGACGGGAGGCGGCGGGCGTCGCGCCGACCGTCGCGGAGCAGCTCCACGCGCAGGCGCAGGTCGGCGTCCGCGGGGCCCCCGGCGGGGGCGCGGAGCACGTCGCGCTCGCCCAGCAGCGCGGCCACGTCGCAGGCGGTGGCGCCCCACCCCTCCCGCGCCGCGCGCAGGAGCATGTGGGCGAGCCGCGGGTGCGTCGCCATCCCCGCCATCCGCCGGCCGTGCGGGGTGAGGGCGCCGTCCGGGTCCAGCGCGCCCAGCGCGCGGAGGAGCTCGCGGGCCTGGGCGAACGCCGCGGCGGGGGGCGGGTCCAGCCAGGCCAGCTCCGCCGGCTCCGCGCCCCAGGCGGCCAGCTCCAGCGCGAGCGGCGCCAGGTCCGCCTCGGCGATCTCGGGGAGGGGGCGCGGGGCGAGCTGGCGGTCCTCGTCCCGGGTCCACAGGCGCAGGCAGACGCCGGGGCCGGTGCGCCCTGCCCGCCCCCGCCGCTGGTCGGCCGACGCGCGCGAGACGCGGGCCGTCTCCAGGCGCGTCATCCCCGTCCGCGGGGAGAAGCGGGGCGCGCGCGCCAGGCCGGCGTCCACCACCACGCGCACCCCCTCGATCGTCAGCGACGTCTCGGCGATGGAGGTGGCCAGGACCACCTTGCGGGTGCCGGGCGCGGAAGGGGCGATGGCGCGGTCCTGCGCCTCCGGGGGCAGGGTGCCGTGCAGGGGCAGGACGCGCACGGTGGGGGGGAGCCCCGCCTCGGCCAGCCGCGCCTCCGTTCCCCGGATCTCGCCCGCGCCGGGGAGGAAGACGAGCAGGTCACCCGGCTCCTCGTCCAGCGCGCGGAGCACTGCGGCGGCGGCGACGCGGTCCGTCCACCCCTCCGCCCGGCGCGGCAGCCAGCGCGTCTCCACCGGGTGCACGCGGCCCTCGCTGGTCACCAGCGGGGCGCCGCCCAGGAGGGCCGAGACCCCCTCGCCGTCGAGGGTGGCGGACATCACCACCACGCGAAGGTCCTCGCGCAGCAGGCCGCGGGCGTGTAGAGTGAGGGCCAGGCCCAGGTCGGCGTGCAGGCTGCGCTCGTGGAACTCGTCGAAGAGCACGGCGCCCACGCCCTCCAGGGCGGGATCGGACTGGAGCATGCGGGTCAGCACCCCCTCGGTGACCACCTCGATCCGCGTGCGCGGCCCCACGCGCGTGTCGCCGCGGACGCGGTGGCCCACCGTCTCGCCCACCGGCTCGCCCAGGGTCTGCGCCATGCGCCGGGCGGCGGCCCGCGCGGCCAGGCGGCGCGGCTCCAGCATCACCACCCTGCGCCCGGCCAGCCACGGCTCGCCGAGCAGGGCGAGGGGTACCACGGTCGTCTTCCCCGCCCCCGGGGGCGCCTGCAGCACGGCCGCGCCGCGCTCGCGCAGGGCCGCCTTCAGGGCGGGAAGGACCTCTTCGATCGGGAGCCGGGCCATGTCGCCGGGGTGGTGGGCGGCGGTGCGAGCTTCGGATCCGGGAAGATAACGCAGCCCCCGGCCGCGCGGAGCATCGCCCGGCCCGCCTCTCCCCTCTCCGCCGCACGGTACCATGCGTACCCCACGACTGGCGCTGCTCGCCGCCCTGCTCGCCCTGCCGCTCTCCGCGGCCTCGCTGCACGCCTCGGGCGGCCCCCTTCCCCCGGAAGAGGACGGGGTGGTGGCCGACGAGACGGAGGTGGCCGACTACGTGGACCACGCGGACGCGGTGCGCCGCGGCGCCGTTCGCCGCGGCCGTGTTCCCGGTTTCGTGCCGCGGTCGGCCACGCGCATCCACGCGGTGCGCGACCTGGACACCGAGGAGGCGTGGCTGCGCTTCGGCGCGCCCGAGGCGGCGCTGCGGGCGATGGTGAACGGGATGGAGGCCATGCCGGTGGCGCGGGCGCGGCGCGAGTCCACCCCGCGCCCGCGCGACGTGGGCGCGTGGCCGCGCGAGCTGGAGCGGCGTCCGGGGCCCGCCCCGCGCGAGCCGCGCCTGTTCACCGTGCACCGCAAGCCGGCGCGGGGACAGGACGAGCAGTGGTGCGTGGCGGTGGAGTGGGCGGGACGCGCGGCGTACGCCTGGACCTGCTGACCTCCGCGGGGGGGCGCGTCGCCGCCGGGGAGGGCGCCGCGCGGGCGGCGCCCTCCCCGCGTTTCTCCACCGGCCGGGGCGGGCGCGCGCTACGCGTTGCGGCGGCACCGCTTGTGAAGGGCCCCGCGCGTGGACAGATTGCACGCGAGAGACGGAACGACCCGCGACCCAGGAGGCGGCACGGATGGCGGAGCTACCGGGAAAGAAGAAGCAGGGCGGGATGTCGAAGACCAAGGTCGTGGTCGGAGCCGCGGGGCTCCTGCTCTTCATCCTGGGCGTGCGCCGCACCTTCCGCGCGGATACCGACCTGGCCGGCGGGGCGGACGACGCTCCCGAGGGGCGCGGGAACGGCCACGACGAGGAGTACGCGGACGACCGCCACGACGGCCGCAGGCACGACGAGGATGACGACGACGAGCGCGAGGGCTGACGCCCCGCCGGCGCTGTGACGCCCGACGATCCCGGCGGCGAGCCCCGGCGGCCACGCGGCTGGAAGCAGTACGCGGCCGGCGTGGCGGCGATCCTGGTGCTGGCCGCCGCCGCGGCGCTGCTGCGGGGATGCCCGGCCTGACGCCGGTCCGCTCCCTCCGTCCCCCCCCGCGGCGGTCCGGCGACCCGTCCCGCGCCCGCGCGACCCCGAGCAGCACCCGAGCCCCGCATGAGCCGCACCCCGCTCCTTCCGCTCCTCACCGCGCTCTCCGTCCTGGCCGCCTGCGGCGGCGACGAG
>JASLAX010000221.1 GCA_030146875.1 Longimicrobiaceae bacterium | reverse complement strand
CGCACCTTCGCCTGGTTCGGGCAATATCGTCGGCTCAGCAAGGACTACGAGGAGCGGACCACAGCCAGCGAAGCCATGATCCACCTCGCTATGATCCAGCTCATGGTCCGCAGGATCGACAATTCTTAAACACACTCTAAGAACGGCGACCGTCCTCCCGGACGGAACGGCGGTGCGCGCCGCGAGCGGAGTCCGCAACGCGGACTTGGTTCGTCGTTCCAGACGGCGATTTCTTCATTCGCTGGCTGGTGCGGCGGCCCCGGCGGATCCATTCGCGGGCGATGGTCGGGCTCCGACCGGGTCCTCGTCCACGAGGCGGGCGCCGAGGCTCCCGACGTCCCGCTCGACCCTCAACGACGGTGGCCCTTCGGCCGTCGGCAGACGCGACCCACGGCATCAGTCGCCGCACCTCCGCGCCCTCCGCGCCTCCGCGTGAGACCCCGCCGTTCAGTCGCCGGGCACCAGCTCCGGGACCCGCTCCCGCTCCACCTCCCCGAACACCGTCTGCTGGCGCGGCCGCATCCCCAGCCCGGCGCGGATCCGCTCTTCCAGCTCCTCCAGCACGTCGTAGGCGACGGGAATCACGACGAGCGTGAGCGCCGTCGCGCTCAGCAGCCCCCCGAAGACGGCGATGGCGAGCGGGGCCTGCAGCTCGCCGCCGGGCCCCAGCGCCAGCGCCATGGGGAGCAGGCCGAGCATGGCCGTCACCGTGTTCATCACGATCGGCCGCAGCCGCGCGTGCCCGGCGGCGAAGATGGCGTCGCGGCGGGACATGCCCTCGCGGCGCATCTGGTTGATGAAGTCCACCTTCACCACGGCGTCGTTGTCCACGATGCCGACCAGGATCACCATCCCGATCAGCGACATGGTGTTGATGCCCGCCCCCGCGATCCACAGCGCCAGCGTGGCGCCCACCGCGGCCAGCGGCACCGCCAGCAGGATGATGAACGGGTGGAGCAGCGACTCGAACTCCGCCGCCAGGAGCATGTAGACCAGCAGCAGGGCCAGCAGGAAGGCCAGGGCCAGGTCGCGGAACCCCTTCCGCATCTCCTCGTTCTCGCCGCCGATCTCCGTCCGCAGCCCACGCGGCACCGGCACCTCGCGCAGCGCGGCGCCGGCGGCGGCCACGGCCTCGTCCACCCCGCCGTCGGCCACGTCCGCGTGCACGATCACCACGCGCCCCTGGTCCACGCGGCGGATCTCGGAGGGTCCGGTGGCGGTGCGAACCCGCACCAGCTCGCGCAGGGGCACCTCGCCCACGCGCAGCGTCTCCAGCGTCTGCACGTCGCGGCGCTCCGCCTCGGGCAGGCGCACCACCACGGGGACCTTGCGGTCGAAGTCCACGTACTCGGTGGCGACCTTGCCCTTCATGTACGACTCCACCGTCTCCGCCACGCGGCGGGGATCGATCCCGAACGCCGCCGCCCGCTCGCGGTCGATCTCCACCCGCACCTCGGGCTGGCCCACGCGCGTTCCCACGCGCACGTTCGCCAGCTCGGGGACGCGGGCCAGCCGCTCGGAGGCGCGGGCCGCGTAGGCCAGCGCCGCGTCCAGGTCTTCGCCGCGGATGCGCAGCGCCAGGTCGGCCTCCCCCCCGCCCAGCAGGCGACCCAGGGCCGTCGCCTGGCCCGTCTCCAGCGCCACCGTGCCGGGGAAGCCGGCCACGCGCGGGCGCAGGCGCTCCAGCGCGCCCTCCGTCGACTCCCCCTCCTTCAGCCGCACGTCCAGCGCGGCGGTGTGCAGCCCCGAGTCCTCCTCGTCCATCCCCGCCGCGGCCACCTGCTCGCCCACGCGGGTGAACACCGCCTCCACCGCGGGGTCGCGGCGCACGGCCTCCTCCAGCCGCTTCGCCCCCTCGGAGGTGTCCTCGAGCGGCGTGCCCTGCGGCAGCTCCAGCCGCACCCGGAAGCTCCCCTGGTCCACCTCCGGCAGCACCCCGCGCTCCAGCGTCCATCCCACGCCGATCCCCACGGCCAGCAGGGCGAAGGCGATCCCCAGCGTCAGCGCGCGACGGTCCATCGCCTTCGCCAGCAGGCGCTCGTACCAGGCGGTGAAGCGCCGGAAGCCGCGGTCGAACGCGTCGAGCGGCGGCGCGAAGAAGCGGCCCACGGCGGAGCGGAGGGCGCCTGGCGGCCGCTTCTCGCCGTCGTCCTCCCCTCCCCAGCGCGCGGCCAGCGTCGGCAGCAGCGTGACGGCGACCAGGATGGAGGCCAGGAGCGAGAAGGCGACGGCCAGCGCCAGCGCCCCCAGGAGCTGCCCGGCCACCCCCCGCACGTACACGATGGGTCCGAAGACGGCGATGGTGGTGAGCGTGGACGCGGTGATGGCGCGCTGCACCTCCTCGGCGCCCACGGCGGCGGCCAGGGACGCGCCCAGCCCCCGCTCGCGGTGCCGGAAGATGTTCTCCAGCACCACGATGGAGTTGTCCATCAGCATCCCCACGCCCAGCGCCAGTCCCCCCAGCGACATGATGTTGAGGGTGACGCCCGTGGCCTGCAGCAGCGCGAAGGTGGCGATCAGCGAGATGGGGATGGCGAGCGCGATCGCGACCGGGTAGCGCACCTCGCGCAGGAACAGGAAGAGGACCAGGAAGGCCAGGATGCCGCCCAGCACCACCTCCTGCACCACGTTGGCGAGCGCGTCGGAGATGAAGCCCGCCTGCGAGGTGGCCACGTCCACCTTCACGTCCGGGTACTCGCGGCGGAGCTGCGCCAACGTCTCCTCCACGGAGCGCGCCACGCGCACCGTGTTGGCGTCGCCGTTCTTGAAGACCAGGAGCCCCACCGCCTCCTGCCCGTTGTAGCGCGCGACCGAGCGCCGCTCCGCGAAGCCGTCCTGCACGGTGGCCACGTCGCGCAGCAGGATCTCCGCCCGTACCGAGTCGCGGCCGGACGCGCCCACGCGCCCCACGGGCACCTCGGCGATCTCGCGCACGGAGGCGAACTCGCCCAGGGTGCGCAGCGAGTAGCGGTAGCGCCCCCGCCGCACGGTGCCGCCGGGCGCCTGCGCGTTCGCGGCGGAGAGGGCGGTGGCCACGTCGGCGATGCTCAGGCCGTAGCTCTCCAGACGCCGCGGGTCCACCTCCACCTGGATCTCGCGCTCGGTGCCCCCCGTCACCGCCGCCTGCGCCACCCCGTCGATCTGCTCCAGCCGCCGCCGGAAGACGGACTCCGCCAGCTCCTTCAGCGCCGGCAGGTCGCGGCTCCCCGCCACCGAGAGCGCCATGATGGGCTCGCTGCGCGGGTCGGTGCGCAGCACCACGGGCCGCGACGCGCGCTCGGGGAGCGCGTCGCGCAGGTTGTCCAGCTTCTCGCGGACGTTCAGCGCCGCGAAGTCCATCTCCGTGCCCCACGCGAAGCGCACCGTCACCAGCGAGGTTCCCTCGCGGGTCACGCTCTCCACCGCCTGCACGCCGGGAACGGTGCTGACCGCCTGCTCCACCGGCTCGGTGATGAAGCGCTCCACCTCGGCCGGGGCGCCGCCCTGGTCGGTGGTGTAGACGACGAGGCGCGGGTACGCCACGTCGGGGAGCAGGTCGATGGGAAGGCGCACGAACGAGAGCGCGCCCAGGAAGACGATGCCCAGGACGAGCATCGTCACCGCGACGGGGCGCGCGATGGAGAGGCGGGGGAGCGACATGCTACGCGAGGGCGGTCAGGGCCGCGCCGCGCCGCCGGTGCGCTCCTGCAGCGTCGCCAGGGCGGCGGCGAAGTCGAAGCGGGCCGTCAGCGCGTCGCGCTCGGCGCGGGCGGCGCTCTCCACCGCGCTCTGCAGCGCCACGAAGGCCAGCGAGCCCAGGCGGTACTGCTGCTGCGCCAGCTCCAGCCGCTGGCGCGCCAGGGAGACGGCGCGCTCGGCGGAGCGCACGGCGCGGTAGGTGTTGTCCAGGTCGATCAGCGCCCCGCGGGCCTCGCGCTCGGCCGAGAGGCGCGCGGCGCGCACGTCCTGGCGGGCGGCCTCGGCGCCGGCGCGGCTCTGTGCCACCGCGGCGGCGGACTGCCACTGGTCGAAGATGGGGAACGCGACGCGCAGCCCCACGTTGAACGACTGGTCCAGCGGGTTGGGGTCGAAGAGGCCGCGGTAGTCGCTCTGCCCCTGCGATCGCGAGAACCCCGCGTCCGCGCCGATGGTGGGCCAGCGCCGCGCGCGGGCGGCCCGCACCCGGTGCTCGGCGGCCACCGCGCGGGCCTCGCCGCGGCGCACCTCGGGGGCGGCGTCGGTCGCGCGGCGCACCAGCGCGGCGGCGTCCAGCGTGGCGGGGTCGAACGGGGCCGGAGGCTCGTCGACCAGCCGCAGCGGACGGTCGTCCAGCACGCCCATCTGCTCGCGCAGCGCCAGCTCCGCCTTGCGCAGGTCGCCGCGGGCGCGTTCCACCGCCTGCTCCTGCTGCGCCACCTCCACCTCGCCCCCCAGCACGTCCACCGGGCCGGCGGCGGCGACGCGGAGGAGGCGCCGGGTGGCGTCCAGCCTCTCCTTCGCTCCGGCCAGGAGCCGCTCCTCCAGCAGGATCGCCCGCTCCGTGCGCACGGCGTTCCAGTAGCGCCGCGCCAGCTCCCCCGCCATCCGGTTCGCCTCGGCGTCCACCCCCGCATGCGCGGCGGACTCGTTCGCCCGCGCCGCGCGCAGCTCGCGCATCCGCGCCCCCCAGTCCCAGAGCGTGATGGAGCCCAGCGTGAGCCCCTGCGAGGTGGAGGAGCGCGTGTTGGTGGACGCCTCGTCGCGCGTCACGGGCTGGCCGAACTCGTCGATGCCGGTGAAGGTGCGCGAGATCTGCGCGCCGGTGCCGTACGAGATGCCCAGGGAGGGCAGGAAGGCACCCCCCGCGCGCCGCCGGTCCGCCGCCGCCGCCGGGAGCTCGCTCAGCGCCTTGCGGTAGCCGGGGTTGTTCTCCTCCGCGATCCGCAGCGCCTCGGCCAGCGTCAGCGTGCGCGGGGCCTCCTGCGCCGCCAGCGGGGACGCGAGCGCCAGGAGGAGCGGAGCGGTGCGGAGGAGCGTGCTGCGTGTCATGCGGATGCTTCTGGTGCGGATCGGTGCCCGCGGTTCGGGGATGGATCGGCGGCGTGGGCGCGGCCCGGCGGAAGACGCTACTGGGGGCGGCCGCCGGAGGCTTTGACGTCCTGGACCAGGCGCACGCGCGCGTCGTGGATCAGGGTGTAGTGGCCGTCGGTCAGCACCACCTCGCCGGGGCGCACGCTGTCGGTGTCGGCGCTCTGGACGATCTCGACCTGCGTGTCGTTCTGCAGCCCCGTGGTCACGTAGCGCCACTTGGCCGCGCCGCGGCTCCCCGACTCCGGGTCGAAGACGAAGAGCATGCTGCGGCGGTCGCGCTCCAGGATGGCCGCGCGGGGCACCAGCACGCGGTCGGGGAAGCGGCGGGCCTCCAGCGAGACGCGCGCGTACATCCCGGGCAGGATGCGCCCGCCGGGGTTGTCCACCAGCACCGTGACGCGCGCCGTGCGCGTGCCCGCCTCCACCACCGGGTTGATGCTCACCACGCGGCCCCCGAACGCCTCCTGCGGATACGCGGCGAAGGAGACGCGCGCCGGGCGGCCGGGGACCAGGAAGCCCACCTCGCTCTCCAGCACCTGCACCTCGACCTTGATGGGGTCCAGGTCCACCAGCGTCATGATCTCGTCGCCCGCGCGCACCCACTGGCCGGGAACCGCGCGCAGGGTGGCCACGCGCGAGGCGAACGGCGCCCCCAGGCGGGTGCGGGCCAGCTCCATGCGCGCGCGGCGCAGGCGCACCTCGGCGGCGTCCAGCCCGCTCTTGGCGCGGGCGATCCGCTGGCGGTCTGCGCGCGTGGCGGCGTCGGGAATGCGGTCGTCGAAGAGCGTCGTCTCGTCGAACTTGGCGCGCGCGTCGCGCACGCCGGCCTCGGCCTCCTGCACCGCCAGGTCGTACTCCGCCGGGTCCACCGCCACCAGGAGCTGCCCGGCGCGGACGGCGTCGCTCTCGCGCACGGGAAGGGCGACGACGCGCCCCGCGACCTGCGCCGACACCACCGTCTTCTGCCACGCCTCCGCCTGGCCCGCCGCGCCCACGGACACGATCAGCGTGTCGCGGACGGCGCTCTCGCCCTTCACGGGGATGGCCACGTCGGTGGAGAAGCTCCCCTGGGCGCTGGCGGGCGCCTCGCGCCCGGAGCCGCCGGGGCCGGCCGTGGTGCCGTCGCCCGCCTCGCCGTCCTTCGCGTGGATGCGCGCGTAGATCCCGGCCGCCGCGGCGAGGAGCAGGACCAGTACGCCGGCGGCGATGCCCAGGGCGCGACGGGAGCGAATCATGGCACCAGCGGAGAGGGTCTGCGGAAGCGAGAATGGGACGGCGGATGCGGATCGGAGGCGTCCGTGGAACGTATACCGTCCCCCGGCCTCTGACAAGTGTGTCCCGAAGGTGTCGGAAGACGTTCCTCCGACCACACATGGACCCGGCCGCGGCGGCGTCCCGACGTCTCTCTCCATGCATCGGATGCCGCCGCCGGGGGCGGGGTTGCCCCGGGATGCGGCAGCGGGGAGCCGACGCCGCCCGGCGCGGGCCGCGTCCGACCGCCCCCACGTCGACGCGGCGCGGCGCGGCCTGTGAATCCCGCTGCTCCCCGCTTCCTTTTTCGGCGCCCCCCGCCTATCATGGGGGCCGTCCCGCTCCACCTCCCCGACGCGCTCCCCACCCCGAGCCGACCCCCGCGCCATGCGCAAGCTGCTCTCCTACGCCCTGTGGGCCGCGCTCGCCGCGGCCGGCGCCGGGGCCTTCGCCGTGCTGGCGCTGCACCGCGGCGAGACCATCAACGCCGCCTGGCTGGTGGTGGCCGCCGTCTGCACGTACCTGGTGGCGTACCGCTTCTACGCCCGCTTCCTGGCCACGCGGGTGCTGGGTCTGGACGACACGCGCGCCACCCCCGCCGAGCGGCTGGACAACCACGTCGACTTCGTCCCCACCGACCGGTGGGTACTCTTCGGTCACCACTTCGCCGCGATCGCGGGGGCGGGGCCGCTGGTGGGGCCGGTGCTGGCGGCGCAGTTCGGCTACCTGCCGGGGACCATCTGGCTGGTGATCGGCGTGGTGCTGGGCGGCGCGGTGCAGGACTTCGTGATCCTGTTCGCCTCCATGCGGCGGGACGGCAAGTCGCTGGGGCAGATGGCGCGTGAGGAGATCAACTCCGTGGCCGGGATGACGGCCATGGTCGCCATCCTGGCGATCATGGTCATCCTGCTGGCGGTGCTGGCGCTGATCGTGGTCAACGCCCTGGCCCACTCGCCCTGGGGCCTGTTCACCATCGCCTGCACCATCCCCATCGCCCTGCTGATGGGGTGGTGGCTGCACCGCTTCCGGCCGGGGAAGGTGGGCGAGGCGTCCGCCATCGGCGTGGCGCTGGTCCTGCTGGCCGTCGTGGCCGGCGGGTGGGTGGCGGACCACCCGACCCTGGCGGCGGTCTTCACGGTGGAGAAGACCACGCTGGTCTGGCTGATGGCGGGGTACGGCTTCGTGGCCTCGGTGCTCCCCGTCTGGGTGCTGCTCTGCCCGCGCGACTACCTCTCCACCTTCCTGAAGATCGGGACCATCGTGGCCCTGGCCGCGGGGATCCTGATCTCGCTGCCGGAGATCCGCATGCCGGCGCTCACCCCGTTCGTGGACGGCACCGGGCCCGTCTTCGCCGGGAAGCTCTTCCCCTTCGCCTTCATCACCATCGCCTGCGGCGCCATCAGCGGCTTCCACGCCCTGGTGGCCTCCGGCACGACCCCGAAGATGCTGACGCGGGAGTCGGACGCGCGGCTGGTGGGCTACGGGGCCATGCTGATGGAGTCGTTCGTGGGGGTGATGGCGATGGTGGCGGCCTCCATCCTGGAGCCGGGCGTCTTCTTCGCCATCAACGCCCCCGCCGGCGTGGTGGGCGCCACGCTGGAGGAGGCGACCAGGACCATCGCCACCTGGGGCTTCGTGGTGACCCCGGAGCAGATGACGGCGCTCGCCGCGTCGGTGGGAGAGGAGACGCTGCTGGCGCGCACGGGGGGCGCGCCCTCGCTGGCGGTGGGGATGGCGAAGATCTTCTCGGGGGTGTTCGGCGGGTCCATGCTGGCGCTCTGGTACCACTTCGCCATCATGTTCGAGGCCCTCTTCATCCTCACCACCATCGACACCGGCACGCGGGTGGGGCGGTTCATGACGCAGGAGATCCTGGGCCACGTCTGGAAGCCGATGGGACGGACGTCGTGGCTCCCCAGCGTGCTGCTCTCCAGCGCGATCGTGGTGGCGGGATGGGGATACTTCCTCTACCAGGGCGTGGTGGACCCGCTGGGGGGCATCAACTCGCTCTGGCCGCTCTTCGGCATCTCCAACCAGCTCCTGGCCGCGGTCGCCCTCTGCGTGGGGACCACGGTGCTGATCAAGTCGGGGAAGGCGCGCTACGCGTGGACCACCCTCCTCCCGCTGGCGTGGCTCTGCGCGGTGACCTTCACCGCCGGGTGGCTGAAGGTGTTCTCGTCCGATCCCAAGCTGGGCTTCCTGGCGCACGCCCGCTCGGTGGAGGCGGCGCTGGCGGCGGGAACGCTCCCGGCGGGGGTCAGGAGCGTGGAGGCCGCGGGGCGGCTGATCTTCAACGACCGGCTGGACGCCGGGGTGGCGCTGGTCTTCATGGCGGTGGCCGTGCTGGTGATCGCCGCGTCGCTGCGCGAGTGGGTGCTGGTGCTGTCCGGTCGGAAGGCCGCCGTGCTGCGCGAGGCGCCGTACGTGCCCAGCCGGCTCGCGGCGGGGAGCTGAGTTGACCATCTCCTTCTCGGCGCTCGACTACGCCGTCGTCGTCGCCTACATCGTCGCGGTCACGGTCCTGGGGTCGCGCTTCGCCGGGAAGCAGAAGGACGCGAGCGACTACTTCCTGGCCGACCGCTCGGTGCCGTGGTGGGCGATCTGCCTCTCGATCGTCGCCACGGAGACCAGCGCGCTGACGGTGGTCAGCGTGCCGGCCACGGCGTACGGGTCGGACCTGTGGATGCTGCAGCTCGCCATGGGGTACTTCGTGGGCCGCATCCTGATCGCCGTGTTCCTGCTCCCCGGCTACTTCCGCGGCGAGATCTCCACCGCGTACCTGCTGCTGGAGCGCCGCTTCGGCACGGTGGCGCGGCGCTTCGCCTCGCTGATCTTCCTGGTGACGCGCACGCTGGCGGACGCCGTTCGCATCTACGCCACGGCCATCCCCGTGCAGGTGCTCACCGGCGTCCCCGCCTGGCAGGCCATCCTGGCGATGGGGATCTTCACCCTGCTCTACTCCTACTACGGCGGGCTGAAGGCGGTGGTGTGGGTGGACGTGGCGCAGATGTTCGTCTACGTGGCCGGCGGCGTCGCCGTCCTCTGGGTCCTGGTCGACCTCGTTCCCGGCGGATGGGAGGCGATCGCGCGGACGGCGGGGGACGCGGGGAAGCTGCGCGTGCTGCACCCCGCCGGAGGGTTCGGCGACCCCAGGTGGATCCTGACCGGGCTGGTGGGCGGCGCGTTCCTGACCATGGCCTCGCACGGCGCCGACCACCTGATCGTGCAGCGGCTGCTGGCCGCCCCGTCGCTGCGCGACGCGCGCAAGGCGCTGGTCGCGTCGGGCGCCATCGTGGTGGGCCAGTTCGCGCTCTTCCTGGTCGTCGGCGCGGGGTTCTGGGTCTTCTACGCCGGCCGCGCGTTCCCCGCCCCGGACGCGATCTTCCCCACCTTCGCCGCCGAGCACCTCCCCACCGGCATCGCGGGCCTGGTGGTGGCCGCCATCCTGGCCGCGGCCATGTCGTCGTCCCTGAATGCCCTGGCCGCCGTCTCCGTGCACGACATCTACGTCCCCCTCACGCGGCGCGACGACGAGGAGCACCTGCTGCGCGTGGGGAAGCGCTTCACGCTCGCGTGGGGCGTGGTGCTGATCGTGGCCTCCCTGCTCTTCCAGCTCGTGCGGCCGGGCACGCCGCTGGTGGTGATCGCGCTGCAGGTGGCGTCGTTCACGTACGGCGGGCTGCTGGGCGGCTTCCTGCTGGGCCTGCTGGTGCCCGCCGCCCGCCAGCGCGACGCGGTGCGCGGCATGGCCACGGCCGTGGGGACGATGGCGCTGCTCTGGGCGGCGCAGCAGTTCGGCGCCATCCCCCGCGTGATCGACACCCTCTGGTTCGCCGCGCTGGGCTCCGCCGTCACCGTTGGCGTGGGCGCCCTCTCCTCCCGCACGGGGCGCCGGGGGGGCGCCACTCCCTCCCGGAGTCCCGCTCCGAACCGCATCGAGTAGCCCTCCCTCGCGCGGGACGCCGCACCCCCGGCGCGCCCGCCATTGGCAAGCGCGCGCCGGGGGTGTAGCGTTGTCCCCGCCCGGGGGCGGCACGGGCGTTGCCTGCCCCGCCCCCGCGCGGCGCCCGGTGGTGGCGCCATGAGGCGTCGCACCCGGAGGGAGGTCACGGATGGATCCGATGCTGCTCGTGAAGGCGGCGGTGATGGGACTGGTGGAGGGAGCGACGGAGTTCATCCCCGTGTCGTCCACGGGGCACCTGATCCTGGCGGCGCACTGGATGGGGTTCGACGAGTACCCCGGCGCCGAGACCTTCGAGGTCTTCATCCAGCTCGGGGCCATCCTGGCGGTGGTCTGGCTCTACCGCGCCAAGATCGGCTCCGTGGTGAGCCGGCTGGGGAAGGAGCCCGCCGCCAACCGGCTCTTCATCAACCTGGTGGTCGCGGCGCTCCCGGCCGCGGTGATCGGCCTGGCGTTCCACGGCTTCATCAAGGAGCACCTCTTCGACGAGAAGGTGGTCGCCGTGGCCCTGGTGGTGGGCGGCGTGATCATCCTGGCGGTGGAGAGGTGGCACAAGAAGGCGACCACGGAGAGCGTGGACGACATCCGCACGCCGTCGGCGCTGGGCATCGGCCTGGCGCAGGTGCTCTCGATGATCCCCGGCGTGTCGCGCTCCGGCGCCACCATCATGGGCGGCCTGTCGCTGGGGCTGTCCCGCGTCGCGGCCACGGAGTTCTCGTTCTTCCTGGCCATCCCGATGATGGTGATGGCGAGCGGCTACGAGCTGTGGCAGGCGCGCGACATGCTCAACGCGTCCGACGCGCCCGTATTCGCCGTGGGCTTCATCGTCTCGTTCCTCTCGGCGCTGGTGGTGATCCGCGCGCTGATCCGTTTCGTGGCGACCAACACCTTCCGCGGCTTCGCCTGGTACCGCATCGTCTTCGGGCTGATCCTGCTGGCGATCTACACCTACACGGCCTGATCGCCGCCGGCCGGGCGCGACGAGCGTCCTCCCGCGGACGTTCTCGTTCCCTACCGCGAGGAAAGCGGATCGAGGTAGCCGGCGCCTCGCCACGCGGCTGCGCAGTGCGTGCGCGCCACGCCCGGCGCACGGACCCCGGACCGCTTCGGCCGACGCGGGCGAGGACCACGAAGCGGGGACCGGGACGAATCCCGGGCCCCGCTCTCGTTTTATCACGCTTCGCCGGCCTCGCTCGACGTGCGCCGCAGGCGCCGGGCCGTCCTCCCGCTGCCATCGTCACGGCGCGGGCAGCGGCTCCAGCTCGGCGGTCAGAAGGGCCGAGCGCAGGCCGTTGCACGAGCCGCCGCGGCCCACCCGCACCCCGGACCGCGTCCAGTCGCGGTAGCCGGCGCGGCGCACCGTCACCTCGTACGTCCCCTCGCGCTCGGGGGCGGCGGCGAGCACCGGCGGGGAGCCGGGCCCTCCGGTCATGCTGTCGGCGTAGGCGCCCTCGCGCACGACCAGGGTGGCGCCGTCGGCGCGGCTGGCGCCGGTGGCGGCGTCGACCACGCGCACGTTCACGGCGAAGCTGCCCTCGTCCGTGCAGGCGCACGCCGCCGTGCCCAGCGAGAGCGCGGCGGCGAGCAGAAGGCGGAGAGGGGCGCGCATGGATCCTCCAGGGCTGGCGACGGGGCCGGGAGCGCCGGTGGGGCGCCCGCGGCCCCCGTCACGTCAGAGCGGCTCGATGCAGACCAGGTGCGTCCCGCAGTTGCTCTGCCAGGGCGACACGTACAGGCTGGCGTTGACGACCGCCCCGGTGGAGTCGGTCACGCGCAGCCCCAGGACGAAGGGGTCGTACCCCACGTTGAGCGAGTAGCTGGACGACGTTCCCACCTGCGCGCCGTCGTGCGTCCAGAGGTAGGCGTACGGGGGCACGCCGCTGGTCACGGAGGCCGAGTACGTCTGCCAGCTCGTGACCGGCGGCATGTCGTGGCCCGCGATGTAGGCGCCGAACGGGGGCGGGGGCGGCGGAGCGGTGACCGGGAGCGTGCCCAGGTCCTCGAACACGCGGCCGTCGGGGGAGTAGATGGACACGTACTCCAGCTCCCACACGTCCCAGCGGGTCCCCCAGTTGATGCCCAGCCACGACACCGTGTCCCCGTTCCAGTAGAAGACCGGCGAGCCGCTGTCCCCCTTCTCGTTGCGGTACTTGGCATAGTGCTGACAGCGGTACTTGTGCCCCAGGTTGGCGCCCACGGTCACGTCCACGCAGGTCTGCTTCACCACGCCGTACGTCCACCCGGTGGTGCGGCCCACCTTGTCCACGATGGCGCCCACGCGGGAGTCGCCCGTTCCGGTGATGGTCATGGTGGGCTTCGCCGGGTCCACCTGCACTGCGGTGTAGTCGCTGGAGTTGGACGTCTTGCGGTACAGGGGGCGCGCGACCTTGCCGCGGTCCACCGGGTAGCCGTTGCTCTGGAAGATCAGCGCGTCCGCGCTGCGGCACTTCTGCCAGACCATCCAGTCGCAGTTGTTCCCGAAGCCCGGGTCCTTCACCTCGACCCCCACCACCCGGTCGCGCTGGAAGTGGTACTGGGTCCCCTCCACCGTGGCCCGGGTGGGGGAGCAGTGCGAGTTGGTCACCACCGAGGGCACCCCGCCGTAGGTGGTGGTGAGCCCCATGGTGCAGACCTTCCACTCCGCCTCGCGCCAGTTGTACCAGGTGATCTGCCTTCCGGCCTGGAGTGCTCCCGTGCCCGAGCGGAGGCTGCCGGCGGGGGCGTCCAGCGCCAGGTCGGTGGAGGGCCCGATCTCCTCGGCCTCGCCGGCCAGCTCCACCACCACGCCGTCGCCGGGGATGCGCCAGCGCGCCAGCCGCCGCATCACCTCGCCGCGGGGCCCGTCGCCGGTGACGCCCACCGCCA
The DNA here is from genome assembly GCA_030146875.1 of Longimicrobiaceae bacterium. Lineage (GTDB taxonomy): Bacteria > Gemmatimonadota > Gemmatimonadetes > Longimicrobiales > Longimicrobiaceae > JASLAX01. Next base: position 8,909 of record JASLAX010000221.1, on the reverse strand, counting down.
CGCGGTTGCGCGCCTCGTCCGCGTCCACCGAGACCACCCCCGGCACGGCGCCCAGCACGGAGTCGGAGAGCACGTCGCGCCACGCCGCCAGCTCGGGGAAGCTGAAGCGTCCCTGGCGCACCTGCACGCGCCCGTCCTTACGGTGGCCGCCCGAGCGGCCCTGGAACTCCTGCAGGCGGCCCTGGAGCCGCGCCTCGGCCCGGCCGGCGTCCTTCAGGTCCTTCACGAACGCCACCAGGTTGCCGTCGGCGTCGTACGCGTATCCGCCGAAGCCGGGGATCTCCGCGTTCAGCGCGAAGAACTCGGCCTCCTCGGAGCGGATGCGGCCCACGCCGGCGCCGGCCGCCGCCGCGGCGCGGACGCCGCCGTCGGGCGAGAGCAGGGGCTCGTCGGCGTCTCGGCAGGCGCCCAGCAGCGCCAGGCCTGCGCCCAGGGCGGGCATCGCGAGTCGAAGTCGGAACGTCATGGGGGGGTCTCCTTCCGGGGGGTACGTCGGGGGAGCCGGGAGGCCGCGCAGCGTCGCGGCCGTCGCGCCGGCAGCTCCAACATACAAACGTTTCCCGCCCGTTCGTACCCCTTCGCCTCCAGATCCTCCTCCGGCGGAACGATCCGCCAGAAAAACGGCACCAGCACACCGGCGAGCGCCCGCTGTCCCCCTGGTGTCGCTTTTCTGAGATCGGCAGTCATCCCACGGCCGCACCGGCCGGGTCGCGTCCTCGCCGCGGACGCCCCGCCCGGCAGGCGACGATGCGGGGAAGAGGACGCGGAGTCGAACGGTGAGCTCGCGCGCTCACGGAGTACCCGGGTCTCTCCGCGAACTCCGTGTACTCCGCGTCCCTGAACGTCGGCAGCCGCGCGCGACGAGAGTCTCCCCGGCCGACCGATCCCCCCACGTCCTTCACCATCCGGCAACAGCGCGGAGGGCGGAGGGATCCAGCCCCTCCGCCCTCCGTACTCTCCGCGCGAGGCCCGCCCTTCGGCGCCCGACGGAGGTCAGGCCGTCCCGGCGGCCGCCTTCAGGTGCCGCACGGCCAGCGCGTACGCCGCCAGCGGCACCGCCTCGCCCGGCCGCAGCTCGGAGAGGAAGGCGCGGTACGCCCGCACCGCGTCGTGGCGGGCGAGCTCGACCGCGTCCATCGCCCCGTCCATGTCGCCGTCGGGCGCGGCGCCCAGGACGGAGAGCGCGATCGCCCGCTGCGCGCGGGTCACGTCGTCGGCCAGGGCGGCGGCCCAGCGCTTCTCCCACGGGTCCTCATTCGCGGCGGCGCGGATCCCCTCGCGCAGGCGGCCGATGGCGAAGCGCTCGGCCACCGCGTAGTACGCCCGCGCCGTCTGCAGCTCCTCGGTGGCGGCGCTGCGGGAGAGCAGGAGGATCTCCAGGAGCTGCGGCAGGAAGCGCAGGGTGATGAGGCGCTCGCCGAGCGTGCGCTCCACCCCCAGGTCCTGCAGCTCGCCCAGGCGCGCCAGGAAGAGCGCGCGGTCCTCGCCGGAGACGACGCGCGCGAACGACCCGCGCAGCTTCGCCAGCCCGTCGCGGCCCTCCTCCGCCACGTCCTCGGAGCGCCGCGGGTCCACGTGGGCCAGGATCCAGTGGGTGGTGGCCTCCAGCACTCGGGCCAGCCCGGCCAGCCAGCGGTAGACGGTCTCGGTGGGGTACCGCCCCTCCAGCCGCTCCAGGTCGGCGCGCAGCTCCGGCGCCCCCGCGATCCGCGACGCGGCCAGCCACGCCCGCACCACCTCGGGGATGGCGCGCCCCGTGTCGCGCGCCACGCGGTGCAGGAACGACGCGCCCATCAGGTTGACCAGCTCGTTCACCAGCTCCGTGGTGATGATCTCGCGCCGGAGCTGGTGGGCGGCCAGCCGCTCGGGCCCGGCCGACTCCACCGCCGCGGCCGGGAAGTAGCCGGCCAGGTACGGCGCCGCCACCGGCTCGTCGGGGATGGGCGAGCCCAGGACCAGCGTCTTGGCCTGCAGCTTGGCGTGCGCCAGCAGCACGGACAGCGTGGGGCGCGTGAGCCCCGCGCGGGCGCGGGCCCGCTCCTGGAAGGTGTCGGCGTCGGGGATCCCCTCGTGGGCCCGGTTCAGGCGCCGGTCGTGCTCGAGCTGGATGACCAGGGCGGCGAAGTCGTCCAGCGCCTCCTTCGAGCGCCGCTCGTCCAGCGCCACGGCGAGCGACTGCCCGATGTTGTTGCGCAGCACCAGCTCCGAGACCTCGTCCGTCATGGACTCCAGCAGCCGGTTGCGGCCGTCCAGCGACAGGTCGCCGTCCGCCACGGAGCGGTTGAGCAGGATCTTGAGGTTGACCTCGTGGTCGGACATGTCCACGCCGCCCGAGTTGTCGAGCGCGTCCGTGTTCAGCCGGCCCCCGCGCAGGGCGAAGGCGATGCGGCCGCGCTGGGTGAACCCCAGGTTGCCGCCCTCGCCCACGACCTTGCAGCGCAGCTCGTCGGCGTTCACGCGCACCGGGTCGTTGGAGGTGTCCCCCACGTCCGCGTGCGTCTCCTCGCGGTCCTTCACGTAGGTGCCGATGCCGCCGTTCCAGAGCAGCTCCGCCGGCGCCGTGAGCACCGCGCGGATCAGCGCCTCGCCGTCCAGCCGCTCCACCCCGTCGGCGATCCCCAGCGCCGTCCGCACCTCGGCGCTCAGCACCACCTCCTTGGAGGCGCGCGGCACGATCATCCCCCCCGGCGAGAGCAGGGAGCGGTCGTAGTCCTCCCAGCTCGAGCGCGGAAGCGCGAACATGCGCTCGCGCTCGCGGAACGACGTCTCCGGGTCCGGGTCGGGGTCCAGGAAGATGTGGCGGTGGTCGAACGCGGCCAGCAGCCGGATCCGGCGCGAGAGCAGCATCCCGTTGCCGAACACGTCGCCGCTCATGTCGCCCACGCCCACCACGGTGAAGGGCTCCTTCTGGATGTCCTTCCCCATCTCGCGGAAGTGGCGCTTCACGCACTCCCAGGCGCCGCGGGCGGTGATGCCCTCCTCCTTGTGGTCGTAGCCGTGCGAGCCGCCGCTGGCGAAGGCGTCGCCCAGCCAGAAGCCGTACTCCGCCGCCACGGCGTTGGCCACGTCGGAGAGGTGCGCCGTGCCCTTGTCGGCCGCGACCACCAGGTACGGGTCGTCCCCGTCGCGGCGCACCACGCCGGGGGCGGGGGCCACGCGCCCCTCCACGAAGTTGTCGGTGATGTCCAGCAGGCCGCGGATCAGGGTGCGGTACTGGTCCGCCGCCTCGGCCATCTGCGCGTCGCGGTCGGCGGGGTTCCGCTTCGTGATGAAGCCGCCCTTGCTCCCCGAGGGGACGATGGTGGCGTTCTTCACCACCTGCGTGGTCACCAGCCCCAGGATCTCGGTGCGGAAGTCGTCGGGGCGGTCCGACCAGCGAATGCCGCCGCGCGACACGGGGGCGCCGCGCAGGTGGATGCCCTCCATGCGCGCGGAGTGCACGTACACCTCGTAGAGCAGCCCCGACTTCTTCAGCTCCTCCACGTCGGCGCAGCGCACCTTGATGGAGAGGTACGGCACCCCGCCGCTGCGCCCGGTGGGGTCGGCGGCGCCGTGGCGGAAGTAGTTGGTGCGGACGGTGGCCTCGATCAGCGAGAGCAGCCGGCGCAGGGCGCGGTCGTCGGCCAGCGAGGTGACCGCCTCGAGCTCGTGCGCGAGCGCGGCGCGAAGGTCCTCGCCGCGGCCGGGCTCGTCGTGGCGCGCGGGGTCGTGCTGCACGCAGAACAGCTCGAAGAGGTGGCGGGCCACGCTGGGGTACGCCATCAGCGCGCGCACCGGCGCCAGCCGCGAGGGCACGGCACCGATCTGCGAGGCGTAGTTGGCGTAGGTGCGCAGCACGTCCACCTCGCGCCAGCGCAGCCCCGCGCCCAGCACCAGGGCGTTGAACGCGTCCTTGGGGGCGTCGCCCCGGTGCGAGGCCAGCAGCTCCTCGGCCAGGATGCCGGCGAGCTCGCCGGGGATGGGCTCGCCGTCGCGCGTCTGCACCGCGAAGGAGTAGACGTACATGGGCGGCAGCCCGGGGGCGCGCACCGCGAACGTGTCCACCTCCAGCACGCGCACGCCCGCGTCCTCCAGGATGGGCATGAAGTCGGAGAGGACGAGCGGCTCGTCGCGCAGGTACAGCTTCAGGAAGGTGGAGGCGGGCGGCGCCACCTCGCCGGCCAGCGGCTGGCGCAGGTGCAGCGCCGCCGTCTCGCCGCCGGAGAGCATGGCCTCCAGGTTCAGCAGGTCCTGGGCGGCGGCGGCGGGCACGTTGGCCGCGCGGTACTCGCCGCCGAGGCCGGCCCCGTAGGACTCGGCCAGCCGGCGCGCCTCCTCGGGGTCGCGCCCCTCGGCCAGGATCTCGCCCAGCCGGTCCTGCCAGCTGCGCACCACCGAGGCGATCTCGGCCTCGATCACCGCGGCGTCGGCGGCGGTGCGTGCCGCGTCGGAGGCGGATAGGTAGAAGTGCAGGCGCGCCTGGTCGCCCTCGCCCATCGCCAGGTGGAAGGAGAGCAGGGGTCCCCCGAAGCGCCGCACCAGCAGGTCCTGCACGCGCTGCCGCGCCTCGGCGCTGTAGCGGCCGCGCGGCAGGATCGCCATCACCCCGATCCCGCCCCGCAGGGGGTCGGGGCGCAGCGAGACCGTGACCTCGTCGGCGAAGAGCGAGGAGAGCACGGTGTCCACCGCGGCGCGCACGTCGTCCACCGAGGCCTGAAAGAGCTCCTCCTTGGGGAGCGTGGCCAGGATGGTGAGGATCTCCTTGTAGTCGTGCGATCCCGGCCGCGCCTCCGCCGTCTCCAGGATGCGCTGCACCTTGCGCCGCAGGATGGGGATCTCGGCGGGGGACTGCGAGTACGCCTGCGAGGTGAACAGGCCCAGGAAGCGGCTCTCGCCCACCACGCGGGCGTCGGCGTCGAGCTTCTTCACCCCCACGTAGTCCATGCGCGCGCGGCGGTGCACGGTGGACTCGGCGTTGGCCTTGGTGACGATGAGCAGCGGCCCGGCGGCCACGCGGGTGCGCAGGTCCCCCGGCAGGGTGGAGATCGGCACCGGCTCGCGGTACGTGGAGGAGCCCACGTCGCGCAGGATCCCCAGCCCGGAGCCCGGCTCGATGGCCACCGACTGCGCGTCGCCCTCGCCCCGCAGGTCGTAGCCGCGGTAGCCCAGGAACACGAAGTTGCCGTCGCGCAGCCAGCCCAGCAGGTCCACGATCTCGGCGTACTCGTCGGCTCGCTCGGGGAAGCGCGCCCCGTAGTCCGCCACCTGCGCCGCCGTGCGGTCGAGCTGCTCGAGCATGGCCGAGAAGTCGTCGGTGGCGGCCACCACGTGGGCCAGGCGGCGGGCCACCTCGGCGCGGATCTCCTCGCGGCGCTCGGGCTCGTGCACGCGCGGGATCTCGATGTGGTCCAGCGCCTCCAGCGTGCGCGGGTCCACCCCCTCCTCCTCCGCCGCCCCGACGGCGACCAGCTCGCCGGCGGCGTCGCGCTCCACGTGGAAGGTGGGGTAGAGGTAGTGCAGGATGGCGAGCGACTCGGCGGCCAGGTACTCGCGGATCGTGTCCACGATGAAGGGGCGGTCCCCCACCTCGGCGCGGATCACCGTCACCGGGGCGGACCACCCCTCTTCGTCGGGGTTCACCACCTCCACGTTCACCTGCTCGGGGCGGGAGCGGCGCAGGAACCGGTAGGCGCCCTCGGTCATGGCGGCCAGGTCCTCGATGCGGCGCTCCTGCAGGAGCGGGCGGGGGACCTTGGCGAAGAAGAGCCTCGCGAACTCGCACAGGAGCGCGTCGTCGCGGGTGCGCTGCAGGTGGTCGCAGAGCGCGTCCACGGTGGCGGCGCCCGCCGCGCCGGCGGCGCGCGAGGTCTTGGTCGGGATGCTCATTCAGCCGGTTCGTACGGGTTTCGCTCGGGTCGCGACGGGCGGCAATGTAACGCCTCCCCCGCGTGCAGGCACGGGACCGGGTCGCGACCGGGGCCGACAACCTAGCCGGTCGGCCGGGGCGCCTCAAGGTGGAACGCGCGGCCGGTCCGGCCGGTGCGACGCGGGAGCGCGGTACGGGGGGCGAGGGAGACCGGTGTCCCGACGGGGGAGGGGGGCATCCGCGGCCCCCAGGGCGCCTCCGACCACCGCCTGCGAACGAATTCGCGGCTCGCAAAGGCACGAAAGTCCCCCGCGCGCACCGATGTCCCTCGGGGCGGAGAGAGGCGGCGGCCGCGGCGAAACGAAGCACCGCTCCACCTCACCAGGAGGGGGAGCGGTGGATGCGGCGCGGCGAACGGCGGCGGCGGGCCTGCGGGGAAGGAGCGGCGCTCAGAACTTCCAGGAGAGGCCGGCGACCGGCAGCACGGGGAGGGCGGCGACGGCGCGCGGGCCGGTGTCGCCCCAGCCCAGGCGGTAGAAGACGGAGTCGCGGCGGTCCAGCGCGTTCAGGATGCGCACGTACGGGGTGAGCTGCGTCACCCGGCCGCCCCAGCGCGGGGAGAAGGTGCGGGAGAGCTCCGCGTCCACCCGCAGGTACGGCTCCTGGGGCGGGCCCGTGAGGGGTGCGCCGGTGCCGTCCTCCACGCCGGTGGCGCTGGTGGGCGGCAGGACGCTCTCGCCCACGCCCATGGCGCCCGAGTAGACGGCGGTGTACGGCAGGCCCGCCCCGTAGGCGACCTTCAGGCCGAAGCGCCCGTTGTGCCCCAGCGGGGCCTCCATCCCGGCGCTCACGAGCTGCCGCCCGGCGAAGTCGCCCGCCATCCCCTCGCCGTCCGCGGCCCAGCTCCACGCCAGCGAGTACCCCAGCCACCCGGTCACCGCCGCGCCGCCGCGGCGCACCCACAGGTCCACCCCGGAGTTGTGGGCGCCCTCCTCGGGCGTGCCGGGGAGCCCCTCGAAGTGCTTGAAGTAGCCCTCCATCCCCAGCCGCACGTCCACCCCCATCTCGTGGTCCAGCGCCAGGGAGAGGTGGGTGGAGCGCGCCGCGGTCAGGCGGGTCTGCAGGCGCAGCGAGTCCTCCAGCGTGGGCTGGGCGTGCGAGCCCGGCTCGCGGCCGGTGCGCACGTACTGGTGGTAGCGCCCGCCCGCCAGCGTGACCGACGAGCGCGGCGCGGGGAGCCACGTCAGCGCCACCCGCGGCGAGAGCGAGAGGAGCGGCCCGGCCGTGAAGGCGTCGCCGCGCACCCCGGCGCGGAGCTGCAACCAGGCGGCCAGCGGCACGGTGGCGTCCAGGTACCACCCGCCCACGTCGCCCGCCGAGCGCCGGTCCAGCAGCAGCGAGTCGCCGCCCTGGGGGTCCCGCAGGCGCGCCCGGTGGCGGATCCAGGCGCGGTCGAACGAGGCGCCGTAGCGCATGCGGGTGCGGCCGGCGTCGCTCGCCAGGTCCACGGCCATGCGGGCGCGGCTCATCCCCCCCAGCATGGCCAGCGTGCGGTTCCCCGAGGCGCGCCACGGGAGCGTGGCCGAGAAGTCGGAGAGCGCGGCCGTGGCCTCCACGTCCACCTCGCCCAGGGTGCCGCGGAAGCGGGCCGAGCCGGCCACGTTCCCCCACAGTGCGCGGCCCTGGCCCTCGCCCGGCTCCACGCGCACGCCCTCGCGGTTCACGAACGCGGTCACGCCCACCTCCGCCCCGCCGCGCAGGGGAAGGTCGGCGCGGGCCAGCGCGTCGGCGTAGTCGTAGGGGAAGGGCTCGCCCTGCAGGCGCTCGGCGGCGGCCCCGTGCACCCCGCGCGCGGCCACCAGGTAGGTGCCTCCGCCGCGCAGCGGGCCCTCCACCAGCGCCCGGCCGGAGAGCAGGTCGGCCCCCGCGGAGACGCGGTGCATCTCGCGCCGGCCGGGGCGGGTGCGCATCTCCATCACGTACGAGAGGCCCCCGTCCAGCCGCGCGGGGGCGCCGCCCAGGTACAGGCGCGCCGAGCCCAGCGCCTCGGGCTCGAAGGTCTGGATCAGGCCGCCGGTGTGGAAGGGGGCGTAGACGGGGGCGCCGTCGAGCAGGACCAGCTTGAGGTCGGCCGCGGAGCCGCGGACGTAGAGGACGTCGCCGCCCTCGCCCCCGTCGCCGCCGGTGCCGCTCCCGCCGCCGGTGGCGTAGGCGGCGGCGCTGGCGCTGCCCTCCAGGGTGTGCTGCAGGATCCCCAGGTCCTCGCGCCGCCCGCGCGCGGCCCCACCCTCGCCGTCGCCCAGCTCGGGGGCGGCGACCAGCACGGGGTCCAGCGCCACCGGCTGCACGCGCAGCGACAGGTCCAGGACCAGGTCGCTCCCGGAGGGGACCAGGATCTCCAGCTCCTGCGGGGCGTGTCCGGGGTGGCGCACCACCAGCAGGCGGCGGCCGGCGGGGATGCGGTGGAGCTGGTAGCGCCCCGCGCTGTCTGCGGTGGTGGTCAGGAGGCGCGAGCCGGAGGCGACCTCCACCACGGCCAGGGGAAGGGGGATCCCGCTCGGCTCGCTCTGCACCGTTCCCCGCAGCGTGCCGGGTACGGTGTCGGGCGCCGCCGGAGAGGCGGCCAGGGCGAGGAGCAGAGGGACGAGCATGGCGCCTCCCGACGGGGTTCCCGCGCCGGGGGGCTAGGCGCCGACGCGGAACACCGTCTCCGCGCCGGTGCGCTCGGTGGGCTCCACCAGCAGCCGCGTGCGCCCCCCGTCCTTGGTGAGATACACCGTCCCGTCGATTTCGATCACCGCCGTCGACGCGGAGCGGGGGAGGTCCACGGTCACCGTGCCCGGACCGGCGCCCACCACCTCGATCCGTCCGGGGCCGGTGCGGAAGCGCGCGCCGGCCGCGGCGCCCCGGGCGCCCACCTCCAGCCGGTCGCCGGCGGTCTCGCGCGCCACCAGGCGCAGCCCGGGCGCGGCGCCGCTCAGCACCACCCGCACCTGCCCGTCCGAGGGCAGCACGGCCACGCCGGAGACCCGCTCCGGCGCGGCGGCGGGTGGCGCGGCCCGCA
>JASLAX010000219.1 GCA_030146875.1 Longimicrobiaceae bacterium | reverse complement strand
CTGCTGCAGGTGTCCATGGAGGACGCGGTGGAGGCCGACGCGATCTTCACCCAGCTCATGGGCGAGGAGGTGGAGCCCCGCCGCCAGTTCATCGAGGCGAACGCCCGCTACGTGAAGAACCTGGACGTCTGACGGCCGGGTTCGGAGATTTCGACGAGCGGCCGGTCCCGGGAGGGGCCGGCCGCTCTGCTTCGCACGCGGGTCGCGCACCATGACCATTGTGTCCCGCCGACGGGGGACTTAGCTTCTCCAGTGTCCCACCCAAGGAAGTAGTCAAAGTAGTCCGAACGACGATTCGGGCCAGGAAGCTCCCCGTCGCAAACCCCGGCAGCGCTGGGTTCTGGACGCGGAGCTGATCGAGTTTCTGCGAGACCTCACCCCCCGGCACACCCTGCGGACCGTTTCCGGCTGGCTCGACCTGAGCCCCGAGGCGCTGCGGAAGATCGTGGACGGCAGGACCAGGCAGCCGCACGCCGGCACCATGGAGTGCGTGAGGGACCTGTTCTGGGCCCTGCACCCGAGCGGCGACTGGAAGGTAGCGGAGTCGCCGGCCGCGCCGCCCACCGGGTACGCGGCCGACCTCCTGAAGCTGCTGCCGAAGGGGCGTGAGCAGAGCATGGCCGCGCTGCAGCCGCTCGTGGACGCGCTCCGGGCCACCGGGGGCCGCCGCGGGCCGGGCGCGCGCGTGGCGGACCTGCTGCGGCGCATGTGGGACGAAGGGCAGAAGGGCCAGACGGTCTACGCCACCGCGCGCCAGTTGAAGAAGGAGCGGAAGGCGGCGGAGAAGATGCTGGCGGAGAAGGCGAAGCAGCAGAGGGAGAAGGAGGCGGAGCTCGGCGACCGGGGCGCGAAGAAGGCGCCGGAGGGTAAGCCCGCGCAGGAGCCGGAGAAGGGCTCCGGGCTCCAGGGCGGGTGATCCAGCGCGACGGCGGCGGCCGGTCCCAGCGGGGCCGGTCGCCGCCGTCTCCACGTCCGGCCCGTCCGGAGGCGTCTTCGCGCTACGGGCCGTTCTGCCGCGACTGCCCGGCGACCATGTGCCGGTCTTCGCCCGGGTGAACGGAGGAGACGCTCGGGACGTACGGCAGCTCCACCGACGCCTGCGCGGTCGTCGCCCGATGCTGGACGACGACCACCCGCCGGCCGACTGGGATGCGCTGCCGAAGGCGTGCACCTCGCCTGAGGCGATCGGGCGGCTGCGCCGGACCCTCGCCCGCTTCCGGGCGCTCCCCCGCCTTGAGGCCCGGTTACTAACCATCCCCGTGGACGGCGGGGCCAGGGGCCGGCATGATGCCCTCCGCGCGCCGGTCCGGCACCCGTGCGGCGCGCACGTGGAGGCCCGGGACGACCGGGCCGTCCAACCCACCGGCGCGCGGGAGACGCCGAAAGCCGTCCAACGTGCGCGGGCCACTAGGGACGCGCGTGCGGCGGGTGGATCTTCCGGCCTCTTCCCGGTTTCGAGGCCGCGGCTAGAAACCCCCCGTCTTCGGCCGCTCCGAACGGGACCCTTGTGTCGGTGCGGGAAGAATCCTAGCTTTCCGAGTGTCCTCCGAACGGTAGTGGCCAAAGTGGCCCGTACGAGGGTTCCGGCTGGAGCCCCGATTACGACGACGAGCGCTGGCGGCGCATCAGCCTGCCGGACCTGCGCGCGTTCCTGAAGGATTTCGTCGACCTCTACTCGCTCCGCGAGGCCGAGGCCGCCACCGGCGTGGGGCGCGAGACGATCCGGAAGATCGCCTCGGGCCGCACCCGCACGCCCCACGAGCGGAACCTGCGCGCCCTGGGCGCCCTGTTCCTGGAGTGGTATCCCGGCGGCAAGCGGACGGGGCGCCTGGCGGAGTCCGCGGACCCGCCCGTCACGGGGTGGCCGGCGCGGGTGAAGGCCATGCTGCCGGGCGGGCGCGAGGCAGCCGACGACGAGATCCGCGCGCTGCACGCCCTGCTGGAGCGGCACGCCGACGAGGCGCCCGCCTGGAGCGGGGCGCTGGTGGAGATGATGCGCGGGCTGGTGGAGGCCGCGTACACCGGCGAGACCACGTACGCGCAGGCCAAGCGGTCGCGCCGCAAGCAGAAGCGGCGCCCGCCGGGCGACCAGGGCTGAGGCCCGGCCGCACGCGAGGGGACGGCTCCCATGACCCGGGGGCCGTCCCCTCGTCTCGTTGCCACGCGCGGGGAACGCTGGCGCGCTGTGGGGTATGCCAGAGATCGGGTCCCGACCCCGGGGCCGCGTCCACCTGCCCACCGGAAGGCTCGATGTCGCAGATGCTCGCCCTGGAGGTCGCCACCGGCCTGGCCGTGCTCTCCGCCGCCGTCCTGCTCTGCGACGCGGCGGCGGGCGCCTACGCGTCGCACGTGCGCCGACGCCGCCGTCGCCCGGGGTCGGTGGGCGCCTGCGGCGTGGTGGTGGACGCGGCGGGGGAGCTGGTGGGCATCTACCGCGACCCGTTCGCCTCGCCGCACTGGCCGGCGCGCGTGCACCACGAGGACTCGCCGTGGACCTCCGTGGGCCCCGACGGGCGCAGCTCGTGGGCGTGGGAGGGGTTCGGCGAGACGGAGGAGGACGCCCGCGCGGCCGCCGACCGCCTGCGCAAGCGCCACCGCAACCTGCTCCCCTGGCTGCACGAGGAAGAGGAGGACGACGCCGGCGGGCTGCCGTACTAGGCCCCCGTGCCGCCCGACGACGAGAGCGCCCTCCCGGACCCGGTCCGGGAGGGCGCTCTCGCGTTCCGCGGTGGGGGCGGTCGGGCGGGCCCCGCCCTCAGCTCCCCGCGCGCCCGGCCGTGGGGGACGGAGGCGCCGCGGACTGGATCTTCGCCTCGGGCGAGGCGGGGACCGGGGCCGGCCCGCCGCGCAGCACGGTGAACACCTGCCGGTACGCGCAGGGCCGCCCGCCGCTGCACGACGACGGCCCCGCCTCGCTCGTCATCGCCAGGCGGGCGTTGCGCGACAGGAGCCACCCCAGGATCAGCGGAACGCGGTCCTCGTGCATCGTGAAGTCCACCACGCCCGCGCCGGGCGCCACGCGCCGCGTCTCGCGCAGCTCCGCGTCCAGCTCGGCCGACGAGGAGACGCCGCGCGCGTCGCGGGCGTTCAGCAGCGCGCGCACGGGGGAGAGCGCCTCGGCCAGCCCCTGGTCGCGGTAGCCCGCGCGCTCCTTCGCCGCCTCGGTCCTGGCTACGAAGCCGATGCGGATCACCACCGGCATGAAGCAGACGGGGCGGTCGGCGGCGGCCGCCGCGGCCGGGCCCGGGGCGGTGGGCGAGGGGGCCCGGCGGCTCACGCAGAGGTTCTCGTCGGCCACGTCGCGCATGGAGCGCAGGACGTCCAGGGCGGTGGCGGTCCCGGAGTTCTCGAAGTACCCGCCGTCCACGAAGCGCTCCCGCGCCGGCCCGTCGCCGGAGGGGAGCATCAGGTAGCCGGCGGGGGTCACGTAGGTGAAGCGCGCGCTGGTGACGGCGGCGGCGCTCAGCGGCACCGTGACCCGCGGGTCGGCGTCGGCCAGGGAGCGCAGGCCGGCGAAGGCGGTGTCCCACATGGAGAGGTCCGAGAACACCAGGCGGCGGCCCGTCTCCACCTGCGTGGCGTTGAAGAGCATGGCCGGGGTGGCGCCGTCGGCCGCGCCGCCGCGCAGGGCGGGGTACGGCTCGGCCATGCGGTCGCTCCCCGCGTTTCCGCGCCACGACCGCTCGAATCCCCGCTCCAGCCCGCGCGTGCGGTCGAACGAGCTCACCGCGAAGGGCAGGAAGCGCTGGAGCAGGTCCGGATACAGCGCCATCGCCACCACGGGGGAGAGGAAGTCGCGGGCCAGCACGGTGTCGGCCAGCGCCTGCAGCCTCCCGTCGGGCACGTCCCCCTCGCGGCACCCCTGGAAGGGGCCGTTGCGGGCGGAGTCGGCCGCGATGGCGCCGAAGACCGCCCCGCCCACGCTGCCTCCCGAGACGCCGCTCACCGCGAAGACGTGCTGCGCGAAGCCGGGGCAGCGGTCCTGCAGCGCGCTCAGCACCATCGCCGTCTGGTACGCCGCCCGCAGGCCGCCTCCCTCCGCCGTCACCAGGATCACCGGGTAGGGCTTCGCCCCGTACCCGTCGCGGTCGGCGCGGGCGAGCAGCCAGTCGCGGAACGCCTCGCCCGCGGGGGTGGGCGGGGGGGCGCCGGCCGCGCGGGTGGAGCGGATGGGGTGGTTGTCGTTCAGGTTGAAGGCGGAGAAGAGGACCGCCAGCCCCACCAGGACCGCCACCAGCGGCACCCGCTCGCGCCAGCCGACGTACGAGACCACGCTGCCGATGGGGATCCACCCGGCCACGCCCAGCAGCAGCACCGTCACCGCCCCCAGGGGCACCGCGACCTGGCCGGCCGTCGCCCAGACGGCCACGAAGACGGCGACGGAGAGGGCGGTCGATCCCGCCAGCACCATCCAGGTGGACCGCGGCAGCGTGGCGCCGTGCAGGGTGTGCAGCCGCGGCGCCGTCTCGCGCTTCCGCAGCGCCCGGCGGCGGACGAGCAGGCCGTACCAGAGCAGCGCCGCCGACGCCAGGAAGGTCACGCCGAGCACCAAGAGCTGCGTCCGCACCGCCGTCTCGCCCGAGAACTCCGGGTCCGCCGCCTTGAGGAACGCCAGCCCCAGCGCGGCGAGCGGGAGCACGCCGGAGATGCGCGGGAGGTTCCGGGCCGCCCAGCCGTGCGCGCCCTTCGCCTCGATCGCGTGCGGGTCCGTCAGGTAGAGCATCGTCCGCCCGGCGTGCCACGCCATCAGCGACAGGATGAAGGCGGAGGCGAAGAGGGCCGCCAGCGGGACGAAGCGCGCGTCCTCGGCCACCACCCGCAGCGCCTCGATGCACTGGTCGGGAACGTAGATGGCCACGGCGGCCAGCAGCGAGACGCCGAACGAGAACAGGATGTCCCACGCCACGCCCGCCACGTCGCCCAGGGCGTCGACCGCGCGGCGGATCCACCCGACCACTCCGGACCCGGGCTGCCGGGGATGACGGAGGCGCGCGGCGGTGGCCGGCGCGGCGTCCACGACGGGCGGCGGGGCGGGAGCGGCGTCCACGGAGTCCCGGGAGAGGAGGCGAGGTGTCGGAAGAAGGGCGGGGGGACCGGCCGATGCCCCAACGGTGCGCGTCGGGCGGGACGGGGTCAAGGATCGCGTCGCGTGCCGCGGCGCCCGGGGGGTCTCCCACGCGAGGGTGGAGCCGAGGCCCCCCGCCCTCCGCTCCCATCCTCCTCTTCGCATCGAGGGCGGGAGGCTGGGAGGCCGGCCGCATGGTCCGGACGGAAGGGGAACGGGGAGGGGCCGGGAGCACCCGCTCCCGGCCCCTCCGTCTCCGGGACGTCCTCCCCGGGTCCGGTCACCCCTGCGGGGGGAGGGGACCGGACGGAGGCAGGGGCGGGGGCGTGGAGGAGGGAGGCGGCGCCTGGAGCTGGCGGAGGAAGTCGGCCTCCTCCACCAGGCGGGTCATCGACTTCTCCATCTGCTCCTGGTTCCTCTCCAGCAGCGCGACCCGCTGCTCCAGCATCACCACGCGGCTGTTGTCGCCGCCGGCGGGGCGCCACGCGTTGATCAGCGGCTGGACGATCGTCTTGCCGATCACCGCCGCCAGGGGGATGCCGACCGCCATCATCGCTACGATCTCGCCGCCCATGGGGCTCGTCTTCCGTTCGGTGGGTCGTTCGTCGGGGAGTGCGGCGGGCCGCCGCGGCTGCACCAATGGTCGCACGCGCCCGGCCCGCCGCGCAAGGGAGGCGAATCAGCCGGCCGGGACCTCCGCCCGCCCCGCCCCCAGCCGCGCGAGCGCGCGGTCGGCGGCGATCACGCCGCGGTGCTGCGCCTCCTCGAACAGCGCCAGCCCGCTCACGTCGGAGTGCGCGTACCACACGGGCCCGTCCGCGTCCGCCAGCGCGCGCCGGCCGGGGGCGGAGAGGAAGCCCGGCACCGGGCGCGGCATGGCGTGGCCCATCCGCATCACGTCCACGCGCGAGACGCAGCGGCGCACGTCGGGGTGCGCGCGCTCCAGGTCGGCGAGGATCGCGTCGGCCCACTCGCGCCAGGGCCGGCGCAGGAGCTCGGCGCGCACCTTCGCCGGCGCGTCGTGGCCGAGCGCCCAGTAGTACGTCCACACGGTCCTGTCCGTGCGCGTGCGCAGCGACTGGTGCGTGGCGACCACGTAGCCCAGGGCCGGGGAGTCGAGCAGCACGTTGTCCCACGCGGGCTCGAAGCCGCGCTCCGCGGGCCAGCGGTCCAGCGTCAGGTTGGCCACCAGCCAGGGGGAGGTGGGAAGGCCGATGCGCGGGGCGCCCTCCACCACGTACGGGGCCAGGAACGAGGGCGCGGCCCAGACGACCCCGTCCGCCAGCCACTCGGTGTCGCCCGCGAGGACGCGGACGCCGCTCCCGCGACGCTCCACCCGCCGCACGGCCTCTCCCGTGCGTACGCGGGCGCCCACGCGCTCCAGCAGGCGCGCGGCGATCCACGCGTTCCCCTCGGGCCAGGTGAGCGGCCCCTCCTCGGTGTCCGGGCGCGCGGCGAAGTAGTGGATGCCGGCCCAGGCGGAGGTGTCGGCCAGGCGCGCGCCGTAGTCGTCGCGGCAGCCGTACTCCACGTACCAGCGCAGGCCGGGCGTGCGGTAGCCGCGCCGCCCCAGCCACTCGTCCATCGACACGGCGTCCAGCTCCGACGGGCGCGCCCCGATGCCGGAGGGGATGGTGAACTCGCCGGTGGCCCGGAAGGCGGCGACCTCGTCCGCGAAGCGGCTCATCTCCGCGCGCTCCGCGGCCGTGCGCGCCACCGACTCGATCCCCTCCCGCCACTCGCCCGCCACGAACAGCCGCTCCTGCGGCGAGAAGCAGAGCGCGCGCTCCTCCCAGGCGCCGTCCTTCAGCAGCCCCAGGTCGGCGAAGAGCTCGCGGACCAGCGGTGAGCCCTGGCCCGGGACGGGGACGTAGTGCGCGGCCCAGGGGAAGGCGGAGACCTCGTTCCGCCCGCCGCGGGCGTTGCCGCCGGCGTGGTCCTCCATCTCCAGCAGCACGTAGTCGCGGAAGCCCCGCTTCTCCAGCCGCCACGCCGCCGAGAGCCCCGCGATCCCGCCGCCGACGATCACCAGCGGCACGCGCTCCGTGCGCCGCGTCGGCGCGTGCGCCGCGCGGTCGCGCAGGCGGTGGCCGCGCGCGCCGCCGTCGTCGGCGAAGCCGCCGGCCAGCGGACGGTCGGTCTTGGCGCAGAGGCCCACCAGCGCCGCCGCGGCGATGGAGCCCACGAACTCGCGCCGGGTGACGGGCGTACCGCCCTCGGCCGGCGGCGAAGGCGCCGCGGGCACCTCCGGAGGCGCGGCGGCGTCGTTCGACGGCGGGCCGGCGGGGGTCACCGGTTGCTCTCCCAGTCCCTGGCGTAGTAGCGGACCAGGACCTGGTCGTTCAGGCGGTTGGCCTGGGCCTCCACCGGACGCATGTCGGCGGGGAAGTGGAAGAGCTGCGGGAGCGCGGCGGGGGAGAGGAAGCGCATTCCCGGCGGAAGGGTGCGGGGGATCTCGTACTGCCCCCGGCCGGCCAGGATGAAGCCCCACTCGCCGAACGATGGGACGTACGCGTGGTACGGCCAGGTGCGCAGTCCCGCCTCGCGCACGGAGCGCTCGATGCTCCAGAACGCGGAGCGGGCGAAGAGCGGGGACGTGCTCTGCACCGACACCATGCCGTCGCGCGAGACGTGGCGGGCCAGCATTCGGTAGAATGCGACCGTGTAGAGCTTGCCGACGGCGTAGTTGTTGGGGTCGGGAAGGTCCACCACCACGAAGTCGAAGACGTCGGTCGAACGGTCCAGCCAGACGAAGGCGTCGGCGTTGGTCACCTTCACCCGCGGGTCCCTGAGCGAGCCCTCGTTCAGCCGCACGAGCTGGGGGTGGGTGGAGAAGAGCCGCGTCATCTCCGGGTCCAGGTCCACCAGCACCACCTCGCGCACGTTGCGGTGCTTCAGGACCTCCCTCGCGGCCAGCCCGTCGCCGCCGCCCAGGATGAGGACGCGCCGCGCCCACGGCAGGGCGGAGAGGCCCGGGTGGACCAGCGCCTCGTGGTAGCGGTACTCGTCGCGCGAGGAGAACTGCAGGTGGGCGTTCAGGAAGAGGCGCAGGTCGCCCTTCCACGCGGTCAGCACCATGTGCTGGTAGCGCGTGTCGCGCGAGAAGATCACCTCGTCGGCGTAGATGTCCGCCTCGGCCCGGTTCGTCAGCCGGTCCGCGACCGCCAGGCCGGCGCCCAGCACGGCGATGATGCCCACGGCGGTGCCCTGGAGGAGCCCCCGCCGCCCCAGGGAGGCGCGGAAGAGGTGCGTGGACCAGAGCCCCACCGCCGCGTTCACCAGTCCGAAGAAGAGGGCGGAGCGCACCAGGCCGAGCGTCGGGACCAGGACGAGCGGGAAGAGCAGCGAGGCGCCCAGCGCACCCAGGTAGTCGAAGGTCAGGACGTGCGCCACCACGTCCTTGAAGTCGTAGCGGTGGCGCAGGATGCGCATCAGCAGCGGGATCTCCAGCCCCACCAGCGTGCCGATGATGGTCACCAGCACGTAGAGCAGCACCTGGAAGGCGTCGGTGTACGCGAACGCCAGGAACAGGATCATCGACGAGAACCCGCCCACCACCGCCACCAGCAGCTCCACCTGGATGAAGCGGTGGACCAGCCCGCGGTCGACGTAGCGCGAGAGCCAGCTCCCGATGCCCATGGCGAACAGGTACGTGCCGATCACCGTGGAGAACTGCAGGATGCTGTCGCCCAGCAGGTACGACGCGAGCGCCCCCGCCACCAGCTCGTAGACGAGCCCGCACGCGGCGATCAGCAGGACGGTGATGAAGACGGCGATCTGCAAGGGCGCTTCGGTGGGGCGGGGGAGGAGGACCGGGGACGGGGAACGGTGGATCTCCGTTGGACGCCGACCGATGCGGCCGGTGCGCGGCGCGACGAGTCCCGCCGCGAGGAGCCGAGGCGGATATCCCGACGACATGGGCAGTTTGGGCGGCGTCGCCATCAGCCTGCGAATGAATTCGCGGCTGAGAAAGGCACGAAGTCCGCCTGCGCGGACTGGCCCCTCGCCACGCGGCCTGCCCGGTCTAGAGGTCGTGCTCCCCTCTCCCGCCTGCCTGCGGGAGAGGGCGGATCGCGCGGCGAGCCGGGGGAGGGCATCCCCCGGCGGACGCCCGCCTCGTCGAGCCCATCCAGGTTCCCTCTCCCACCCCGTGGGAGAGGGTGGCGGGCTCCCGCGGATGCGGAGGCGACCCCCGGATGCCGCCCGAGCCCGCCGGGTGAGGGCCACAGGCGCAGCGGTCCCCCGAGGTCACCGTCGCCTTCGGATTCCATTCGACGTCCCCGACGCGCGAAATCTGCCGCCCCTGCGCGGATTCCGCCAGCCGTGCGGTGCCGAGCACGCGTTGTCCGATTCGTGGCGGTGGCATGGGCCGCCGCCCGGTTCCCCGGATCGGACGAAAAGGAGGGGCGGCATGGACTCGCCCGTGCTCGGCGCCCTGGCGGGGGAATCCCTCGCCGGCGGCTCGCTCGCTCTGCCCGCGGACGCCCTGGGCTCGCCCACCGCGGCGTCCCTGGTGCGCGCCCTGTTCCCCGACGGCGTGCTGCGGCTGGACGCGGTGGAGGTCCTGCCCGGCCGCGGCGACGGCACCACGCGCGTCCGGGGCACCATCCCCGGGGAGGCGCTGGGGATCGCGCATCCCACGGCGCTGGTGGAGATCTCGTCCACCCCCGCGGGCACGCGGCTGCGGGTGACCCTCACCGCCTTCCCCGCCGGCTGGCGCGCTTCCACCACCTTCCCGTCGCTGGCGGGGACCCTCGTGGACGACCTGGTCGTCCACGACCCCTCGCTCCTCCTGGACTCCGCGCCGCCCCCCTCGGCCGTTCCCGGCCCCCCGCAGGGGGCGACGGTGACGCTGCGCGGGGGCTTGGAGCTGGCGGGACCGCTCGCCGCGGTGGGCGCGCTCTTCGAGGGCGCGACGACGATGGCGCTGCGGGCGGACGTCCCCGTGTCGGCCCCGCGGACGGCGCGCTTCGAGGCGACGCTCGGGCAGCCCTCCGGGAAGTCCGCCGTCGCGTTCTCCGGCCTCTCGGTGGTGATCGACGCGGCGCAGGGCACGGCCGTCCTGCGCGGCGGGACGACGCTGCGCATGGGCGGCGACGTGCTGGACCTCTCCCTGGCGGGCGCGGTGGACGCGACCGGCGCGCTGACGGCCGCGCTCTCCCTGCGCTCGCCGGGCGGATGGCACGAGCCGTTCGGCATCCGCGGCGTCACCATCGACGGGCTGGGCGGCTCGCTGGGGGTGCAGGAGGACGGCTTCACCATCGGCCTGGAGGGGATCGTCGCCGTTGGGGGCGCGGACGACGGGCTGGAGCTGGACGTGGGCGCCAAGGTGCTGGACGGCGAGGTGCCCGCGGCGCTGGTCGCCTCCGTCCGGGCGGCCCCCGGGGGCGGCGTCACCCTGGGACGGATGGTGCGCGGCTTCACCGGCATCGACGCGTCGCGCGTCCCGCTGCTGGAGCAGGTGGCGCTGCGCGACCTCTCGCTCTACCTGGTGGCCGACCCGAACGGCTTCCCCTCCCCCGTGGACCCCACGGTCGTCTACCGGGGGATGTCGGCGCGGGCGGACGCGGTCGCGTTCGGGATCGAGGCCGGAGCGGACGTGGAGCTGGGATGGACGAGCGGCGCCGTGGTGCGCGGGAGCGTCGCCCGCCCCATCGAGCTGGCCGGCGGCATCCGCATCGCCGACGCGACGGGGACGGTGGGTCCCTCGCTCGTCGTCGACACGCGTCCGGAGACGCTGGCGGCCGGGGGCGACTACCTGCGCCTCTCCGCGCTGGCGAAGGTCTTCGAGGCGCAGGCGGCCGTCTACGCCGTGGTTCGCGGGGCCTCGTTCCGCTTCGACCTGGACTTCCACCTCCCCGGGTTCGACGCCTTCGCGCTGCGCTGCGCCATCCCCGCGCCCGACGCGTTCTCGGCCGACGCGAACGTGGCGTTCGGAGTCGGCGGGCGGAGCGTGCACCTGGCGGCCGCGGGGGTGGACATCGGCACGCTCGCTCTGCGCGCTCGGGTGACGGCGGCGCTGGCGGTGCAGGCGAGCCCGTCGACGTTCCGCGCCGCGCTGGACGCCACCCTCCTCCTGGGCAACGACCTGCCGGCGATTGCGCTGCACCTCACGACGGACGACCCTCTGCGGGGGATCGCGGACCTGGTGGAGCTCGTCGGCGGGGAGGTGGAGCGGCGCGGGTGGGAGCTGGTCCGCCAGGCCATCTCCGAGCCGGGCACGCTCTTCCGCGTGGCGCGGGAGGGGCTGGTGTCGCTCCGCGCCGAGCCCGGGCAGCTCCTGCGGCAGGTGTTCGGGACGCCCGAGGAGGAGGCCGCGACGGTCCTGCGCGCGGCCGGGTACGCGGCCGACGCGGTGGCCGACGCGCTGAAGAAGGGCTGCCGCACGGCGGGCGAGCGCGTCGCCAAGCTGCTGCGGAACGAAGGCTTCGGGGTGATCGACGTGGCGCGGGCGCTGCGCACCGTGTTCGGCTGGGGCGCGGAGGCGGTGGCCACGGCGCTCCAGGGCGCCGGCTACGGCGCGTCGGAGATCGCCAGCGCGCTCAAGGAGGTGTTCGGCTGGGGCGCGGACAAGATCGCGGACTACCTGCAGAAGGGGCTGGGCTTCGGGAAGGACGTGGTGGAGGGCGCGCTGTCCGCCGCCGGCTTCGCCAGGGACGAGGTGGCGAAGCTGTTCAGGAGCGGGTGGGACAAGGTGACAGGGTGGTTCTGAGGGAGGCCCTCACCCGGCGGGCTCGGTCGGGCGGAGGCGCGATTCCTCCGCACCGGCATGAGCCCGCCACCCTCTCTAGCGGGGAGAGGGAACGGTATGGTCTCGTCTCCGGCCGGAGCCTCGATCGCCGCATCCCCACAACGGGTACGGCCGACGAGTGCCCTGCGACACCGGCCGGATCAGACGATGGAGGCGGCGATCACGATGGCGATGGCGATGGACACGCCGGCCATCAGGATGGCGAGCGCGGTGTTGTGCTCCTCGATGATCTCCTTCCAGAGCGATCCCGGCGTGAGCCGGTCGATCAGCACGAAGGACGCGATGAAGATCACGATGCCGAGCACCGCGTAGACCAGCGCGGCGACCAGGTGCGGGAAAAGGTCGTTCATCGGTGGTCGTCTCTCACTTTCCGCGGGGATAGCTGCCGCCGCCCACGTACACGGGTCGGTAGGAGCCGGGGTTGTCCCGCACCGAGCGGGGGGAGGCGCGCGTCTCGCTGGCGGAGGTGGTGCTCCACCCCCGGTACTCGGCCGTGCCCAGCAGGGCCAGGACGGCCACTCCGAAGATCAGGTAGCGGAGGCTCACCGGGGCCCCCCGCGCTCGTCAGTCGTCGTCATCGCTCTCGGTGCTGGCGTAGTCGCTCTCGGCCCAGCGCTGGCCCTCGAACCCGGCCGAGCGCAGGGAGCCCAGGACCGCGGGGGCCACCAGCGCCAGCAGCGCCAGCAGCCAGTACAGCCCGTTGGTCACGTCGCGCTTCACGGTGACGGAGTAGGAGACGGCCTCCTCGCCCTGCGGCGCCAGGCGCAGGAAGTAGCGCCCGGCGGGAATGCCGCCCAGGCGGAACCGGTCGTCCTTGCTGCCCTCGCTCCAGCTCTCGCCGCCGTCGGTGCCGAAGTAGTACGAGACGTTGCGCCCCACCTCCCACGCGCGCCCGCTCGCCTCGTCGATCAGGGTGACGTCGAAGTACGCCCAGCCGTTGGAGAGGTCGGTGTCCAGCGTCACCTCCAGGTCCGACGGGCGCCCCGCCACGTCGAAGGCCTGGGTGACCACGGCGTGTGTGGTGGTGTCGCCGGGAAGGAAGGCGTGCCGCGAGCGGTGCACCTGCTCGTCGCCGCTGCCCACGCGGACGAAGAACGCCAGCACGAACAGCGCGAAGAGGATCCCGAAGGTCTTCCAGGTGCGCCGGTTCCCTGAGCCGTGCGGAGACGGCTGGTTGGCGAAGACGCCGACGGGGAGCGGCGGCTCGCCGGGGAGCCCGAACGCCTTCCAGATCGCGTCCCCGGGGGTATACTCGCCCAGCGACCAGGTGGTCTCGGCGTCGGTCACCTCGCGCGAGAGCATGCGCGGGGGCGATACGTAGTCGTCGGCCTTCACCCGGTCGCCGAAGCGCACCTCCCACGGGAACTCGCCCAGCACGAAGGTGGTGCGCGGCGTGGCGTGCTGGAAGTGGCGGAAGGTCTCGCCGTTCAGCCGGGCGGTGGGGCGGTTCCCGGCCGAGAGCGCCGGCACGCTCTTGAGCGTGACCACGTCGTTCCAGTGGCCGTCGTACTCGGTCAGGTAGCGGTACCCCTCCGTGCGGTTGGAGAGCAGGTACTCGTCCCACGAGTAGTCGACGCCGTCCACCGTGATGGTGCGCACCTGGAAGCCGATGGCCTGCCACTCCGCCCCGTGCAGCCTGCCGACCGTCCCCAGCGGGATCTTCGGCTTGTGGCGCGCCGTCTTCTTGCCGACCTTCTGCAGCACCCGGGTCTCGGGGTCGGTGGCGTCCAGCACCGAGAGGCAGGCGTCGCAGACGACGGTGACTGCGTGCTCGGGGTCGCGCAGGGCGATCGCGTTGCCGCAACTGGGGCAGTTGAGCCCCCCCACGGGTCCGGCGGAGCGCGCCGTCTCCTCACGCAGGTTGCGCGGCTTCAGGTCCTTGAGCGCGACGTGCTCGCCCGCGAAGAGGAGCGGGGGCGTCTCGCTGTAGTCCACCGTCAGGAAGCGGCCGTCGGCGCTGCGCAGGTCCGCGAACGGCACCACGTCGTGGTCCCAGTACTCGAACGGCAGCTCGCCCTCGGTGGCGACGTACCGCGCCGGGGTGACGGCGGAGACCACGTACTCCGTTCCCCCGTGCCGGAGCGTGGCGCCGGGGAGCAGCGCGCCGGGGCCGGGAAGCTCCCCCTCGGGCGCGACCAGCGACGTCATGGCGTAGTCGCGCTGCGCGTCCGAGAGCCAGCCGCTGTCGCCGTTCCCGAAGACGACGTGCCACTCGCTCCAGGCGCCGCGCTCGTACTCGTAGACCAGGCGGCCCACGACGGTGAACGGCCTGCCGCGGTAGCTGCCCTGCGTGCCGAGCTGGATGGGCGAGTCGGTGGGCGGCGGCTCGGAGACCTGGCCCACGCGCTCCAGGTCCACGCCGTGGCGCACCAGGATGGAGGTGCAGTGCGCGCAGGTGGTCTGCACCGCCCCGGCCCAGCGGAACTCCACCGCCGCCCCGCAGTTGGGGCACTGCGCCGCGAGCGCCGTCACACGGGCGCTCCCGCCGCCACGGGGGCGGCGTACGAGCGGAGCAGCGAGCGCACCTCCACCCGCTCCGCGCCCACGGCCTTCCGCAGCTCCTCGGCCCAGTCCCACTCCGGCCGCGGACGGCAGCAGAACAGGTTCAGGCAGAGCGAGGCGTGCTCGGGGAAGGTGTGGCAGGCCAGGTGCGACTCGGCCAGCAGGCACAGCCCGGTGATGCCGCCCGGCCCGGGGAAGACGTGCCAGAGCGGCTCCGCCACGGGGTGCAGCGCCAGGTCCCGGACGATGCGCGCGAACAGGGCGCGCAGCGTGGCCACGTCGGCCAGGGCGGCCGGGTCGCAGCCGTGCGCCTCCACGATCCACTCGCGGCCCTCGGGGGGCGGCTCCGTAGGGAGGGGCGGGACGGGAACGGATGGCATGCGGGAAGGGGCTGGAAGGGGCGGGCGGAACCCTGCGGGGGGCCCACGGGATACTACACCGGGGGCGGACGAATCGTCAAGCGGGGCGCCGCCGCCCTCGGGGCGTGCCGGGGGTGCGTTCCCGGTACGGGAGGGGCGCGGAACGGCAGGGTGGCGCCCGGGTGG
This sequence comes from Longimicrobiaceae bacterium, assembly GCA_030146875.1. GTDB lineage: Bacteria > Gemmatimonadota > Gemmatimonadetes > Longimicrobiales > Longimicrobiaceae > JASLAX01. The sequence goes on along the minus strand of JASLAX010000219.1, from coordinate 19,720 downwards.
TGGGAGGCACATATTGTCCTTCCAGCCACACGCGCGGCCCCGCGGTCGCCCCCGCCCCCGCCGGATCCCCTCCGGCACGCGACCGAAACGCCGCGCTCCACGCTCCACCACCCTTCACCCCGTCCGCGTGCCCTCCGGCAGCGGGAAGGACCGCGCGAACCACCGCACACCGGTGCGTCCGCCGTGCTCCGACCTGGCCCGGAACTCGCGAAAATGACGGGTGGAAGCACAGGCTCCGGGCCGTTTCGCCGGTCGGCCGGCCCGTCACCGCCGAAGTCCCCTTCACCGGGAGCGTACGTGCGGAACAACGAGCGCAGCGGTGCCCTCCGCGAGGAGCTGGAGCACCGCATCCGGACCGGACGGTGCGTCTACTGCCGGGCCCCCGCGGCCCCGGACCGGCCCCTCACCCGGGAGCACGTGATCCCCCGGGCCCGGGGGGGCCGAAGAAAAGACTCCCGCATCATCGTCCCGGCCTGCGCGCGCTGCAACCAGCGCCGCGGCTGCCAGGAGATCGTCCTCTTCCTTCTCGCCCGTCCCCACCGCATCACCGCGTTCCTCGAGTACCTCTCCACGCTCCCCCCCCACACCGTCCGCGAGATCGACCCCCGGGTGTTCGCGGAGCTCTATGCCGCCGTCTGGCTGCTCGCCGAGGCTGCGGCCGAGGGCGGGAGCCCGCGCGACACCCTGCGGCACCTGTGCGCCGGGCGCCGGCTGCACCGGCGGCGCTACGCCGCCCGGCGCATCGTGCTGGCGGTGGGGGTGCGGCTGGCGCGCGGCCGGCGGCGGGACGACGACGCGGAGGGCCCCACCTGCCTGGTGGGCCCCGGCGCCGGCGCGCCGATGGCGGCGCTGGCGGCCTCGCTCGCGATGCTCTGGGGGGTGCCGGCGGAGCGGGTGCTGCGCGAGCTCTCCAGCGAGCGCGAGCGCGTCACCGCCGGGGGTGAGATCCCGCTGGACACCGGGGTGCCGGGGATCCCGGACGTGGAGGAGGAGGACGGGGTGCTGCGGCTGGACGGGTGGCGGCCGCGGGCCCGGCGGCGCAGGACGCGGGTGGACCCGCGCGGCGGCGGCGGCGGGGGCGGGCGCTACGCCCGCGGGAGGCGCGCCGCGTAGCCCGGCCTGCCGCGGGGAGGGACGAGAGGAGGGGCCGCCCGGCACCGGGCGGCGCCTCCTCTCGTCCTGCCGTGCCGGGGAACCGTTCCCTCCGTACCAGGGCGCCGCGCGGCGGCCGCCCGGACGAGCCGAGCCTCCCTCCCCGACCGGAGCCCCCCATGCTGCCCATCCTGATGAGCGTCCTGCAGGCGATCGAGGACCAGCTGTACAACGGCGAGCCCAGCAAGTACTTCCACGCCCTGAGCGACTGCCCGGACGGGCAGACGATCCTGCCGGCGAACCGCCGGAAGGGGCGGGGGAGCAAGTCGCTCTGCCCCACCTGCCGCGCCAACGTGCTGAAGAAGGCCAGCAACCCCCGGAGCCTGATCGGGATGTGAGCCGGCCGGGGCCGGCGGCGGGACCGCTCCCGCCGCCTGCCCGCCCCGTCACCACCCCCCGCCGTACCCCCCGAAGCCCCGCAGCCCCTGGTCGAACCCGGAGTCGTAGCCGCGGAACGGCCGCATGCCGCGGTCGTAGCCGCCGCCCGCCCGCATCCCCCGGTCGTACCCGCCGCCCGGCCGGGGACGCGCCACGTAGGTGCGGTCGTAGCCGGCGTATCCGCGCTCCCACCCCACGGGCCGTCCGCCGCCGCGCCAGGTGCTCGTCCCGCCGATGGTGCCGTACGGGCGCTGGTACTGGCGCATGTCGCCGATGCGCCCCTCCACGTCGCCGCCGTACGAGGTGTAGTTCACGCTCCGGTCGTCCGGGCGCGGGTACACGTAGTCGCGGTTGTAGCTGGCGGTGACGCGGTTGGGCAGCGAGGCGGCGCGCCGCATCGCCGCGTCGTAGCCGGCGCCGGCGGCGTAGCCGAAGGTGCCCCCCCGCTCCGCCAGGTCGCGCGGGCGGACGGTGTCGCTCCATCCGCGCAGGCCGTAGTCGTAGCCGCGGTCGTATCGAGCCATGCTCTCCTCCCCGTGGTCGTTGGCCGATGATGGGAGCGCGGCTTGCAATCCGCGTTCCCCGTCCGGCTCTCCCCGTCCCCCTTCGGAAAGCGGCGTGCAGTGACGCAGTGGAGCGAGCTCTCGCGGCAGTACGAGGCCAAGCGCTATCCCCCCACGCGGCGGCTGGAGCTGCACGGGGAGAGCGCCGCGACGGCGCGCGACCGTACGCTGCGGTGGATCCAGTCGTTCGCGCACGAGCAGCCGGGCGCCGACCTGCTCCTGGTGGTGGAGCGTGCGCGGGGACGCCGCGGCCCGGTGCGCGTGGCGGTGGAGGGGCTGCTGGAGGAGCTGAAGGGCGGGCTGCTGGAGTGGTGGGCGCCCTATGGCGAGGGCTCGCTGGCGCTGCGCATCTCGCTGGAGCCGCGGATGCTCCCCGCCCCCGAGCGCCCCGCCCCCGACCCGGGCGACGGCCGCACCGACGAGACGGCGGGCGCCGCCACGATCGCCGCGGAGGACGACGTGCCCCCCGAGCTCCTCCCGCTCGCGCGACGCGCGGCGGAGCTGCGCCGGGCGCGCGAGGGGCTGCCGGTCTCCATCGGCCCGGTGATCCTGCGCGGCATCTGGATCGAGGCGCAGGCCATGGCCATGACGGACCGGCTGGAGTGGGAGGAGGCGCTGCGCGTGATCCTGGCCGCCGAGCAGCTCCGCCTGGCCCGAGACGACGACCGGTAGGCGGTTGCGTGGCCGGCGCCCCCGCGCCTAGCTTTCCGCGCACGCCGATCCCGTCCCGCGTACGTCCCCAGCCATTCCCATGCGATGAGCGACCCCACGCCTCCTCCCGGCCCGCCCTCCCCGCCGCCGCTGGAGCCCGCCCGCGGCCTGGACGGCCTGCCGCTGCCGCCCCCGCCCCCGCCCGCCAGGAAGGGCGGGTGCCTGAAGGCCGCGCTCATCACGCTGGCCGTGGTGCTGGGCCTGGGCGGCGCCTGCACGGCGGGGATGATGATCTGGTACTCCAGGAACAGCGACCGCCTGGAGTCCGCGAGCCGCGTCGGACGCGAGGAGGGGGCCCGGGCGGGGGCGAACCTGGACGAGAAGGGGTGCCTGGACCAGGCCCGCACGCAGACCCGCGGCGTGGCGGACGTGGAGGGGATGCTGCGCCAGAAGGGCTTCGTGCAGGCGTGCCTGATCGAGTCGCGCGAGACGCCGGGCTTCTGCGAGGGGGTGCCGCCGCTCTCCGAGATCCGGAGGACGCTGGCGTGGCGCAAGCAGGGCTGCGACAACGACGCCATGTGCCAGCAGCTTCGCGAGGAGGTGCAGACGTACTGCCTCTCCAGCGCGCGCTCCGAGAAGCCCGGGGCGACGGGCACCGCGCCCGGGCCCGCCGACTCCGCCGGGGCTGCGGCGGATACCGCCGGGTCGTTCTAGCGACGGCGACGGCGGGACTCGCGCGGAGGCGCGGAGGACGCGCAGGGTGCGTCCTCCGCGCCTCTTCGTTTCCTCCCGCGACGGCCGAAGGGCGCCATCCAACAGAGGGTGGACGGGTGTGCCGCGGCTCCGGCCTCCGTCCGTCTCGTGGACAAAGGATCGGCACGACCGCGCGCAGGCCAGTCCGCGCAGGCGGACTTCGCGCAGTCGTAGCCGCGACTTCGGTCGCCGGCGGGTGAGGGGGCCGCCGCCCCTCTCGGTCCCTCCATCGCTCGTCTCGTGCCCCACCGACGATTGAGGGACGCGGAGTTCACGGAGTTCGCGGTGACTGCCCGGGGACGACGAAGGACGCGGAGGACGCGGAGCCTGGCTCTCCGCGTCCTCTCCGTTCGAGCTCCGCGTCTCAGCCTCGTCGCCGGCGGGACGGGAGGTCCCCTCGGCGGAAACCTCTGGATCAGCGGCCGCCGGCGCGGCGGATCTCGATGTCGCCGTTGACGGTCTCCAGCGAGAGCCGACGGCCGCCCTGGCCGATCTGGCCGCGCGCGGAGGCCCCCACGTACTCGCCGCGCGTGACGGGCACGTCGAAGTCGGTGCGGATGCTGCCGTTCAGGAGGTTGGCGCCCACCCGGGCCTGGAAGCCCGCGGGAACGTGCAGCACGATGTCGCCGTTCACGGTGTTGAAGCTCAGGTCGCGGTCGGGGCGCGCGCTGCCCGTGGCGGCGTGGATCGACCCGTTCACCGTGGTGGCCTCGACCACGCCCGCGGCGCTCACCTTCACCTGCCCGTTCACGGTGGACGCGGTCGCGTCGGAGGGCATGCCGGACGCCTCGACGTCGCCGTTCACCGTCTGGCCCACGAAGTCGACCCCGCGCGGGACCCGCACCACCCAGTCGACTCGCACGTCGGTGGTGCCGTCGTTGTTGCCCTCCCAGTCGTCGCCCGCGGAGCAGTCCCGCGAAGCCGACCGCATGCGCAGGTACACGGCGCAGATGGTCACCCCGTCGTCGTGGCGCACCGTCTCGATCCGCACGTCCTCCACGCTGCCGCGCCGGCCGGCCCTCTTCACCGCCACCACCTCCACCTCGCTGCCGTTCGACGCCTCGGCGCGGATGGAGCCGTGGATGCCGCGGATCTGGATGTGGTCGCCCTGCGAGACCGCCCCGGCCCAGCGGAAGTCCTGCTGCGTCACCGCAGTCAGCACGGCCGGCGAGGTTCCCGCGACGGCCAGGATCCCGGCCACGACCAGCGTACGCATCTTCATCGGAGGTTCCAGGGGAGAGGTGGAAGGAGCACGTGCGGACGACGCGCTCGCCGCGGCACGTCTCTCTGACGCAGCCGGGGTGTGGAAGGTTTAACCGCCCGTCCGGCGGGCCAGGCGCGCGAGGGCCCCGCCGCCTTGCGTCCCGTCATCCCCCCGACGGCTTTCACGCGGAGACGCGGAGGGCGCGGAGACGCGGAGAACGGCTCGCGCCGTCGTCCTCCTCCGCGAGCTCCGCCTCCCTGGAACACGTCGCACGGGGCGCGAGAAGTCGCCGGCGGACGACGGGCGTCACCGCGGCACGTGGCGCTCGAACCACTCGATGATCCGGAGCATGTGGTCCACGCGGTGCGCGGGCTCGCCGGAGCGGGTGAGCTCGTGGCCCTCCCGGGGGTAGCGCACGAACTCCACCTGCTTGTCGAGCACCTTGAGCGCCCGGTAGAACGCGTCGGCGCCGGCGATGGTGGTGCGGTAGTCGTTCTCTCCGTGCAGCATCAGCAGCGGCGTGCGCACGTTGGCCACCCAGGTGATGGGGGACTGCTCGCGCACGATCGCCGGGTCCTCCCACGGCCGGCCGCCGAACTCGCCCTCGAACAGGCGCCAGGTGTTGCTGGCCCCCCACCAGATGGAGAGGTCGTACACCCCGCGCTGCGCCACCGCCGCCCTGAAGCGCTCGGGCGACTCCTTCGCGATCAGCCAGGCGGTCATGTAGCCCGCGTAGCTCCCGCCCGTCACCGCCTGCCGCGCCGGGTCCGCCAGGCCGCGCGCGATGATGCTGTCCGCGCCGACCAGGATGTCGCGCGCCGGCGGGGTGCCCCAGTTGCGGCGGATGGAGCGCAGGCTCTCCTGCCCGTAGCCGCCCGAGCCGCGCGGGTTGGAGAGGAAGACGGTGTAGCCGGCGCCGGCCAGCGACTGGTACTCCAGCCACATGCTGGCCTCGCCCGGCCCCCACATGGCGTGCGGCCCGCCGTGGATCTCCACCGCCAGCGGGGGCCGCGCTCCCGCGCGCCAGCCGATGGGGCGGATGAACCACCCGTGCGTGGGCCGCCCGTCGAACGAGCGGTAGCGGATCTCCTCGTAGTCGCCCACGTAGACGCGCGCGAGCAGGGTGTCGTTGAGCGCCGTCAGGCGCCGCTCGCCCTTCCCGTCCAGCGCCGCCGCGTACACGTCGCTGGGGATGCGGGGCGACACCTGCGTCCACGCCACCGTCCCGCCCTCCACGTCGAACGACAGCACGCCGCGCGGGCCGGAGACGACCGCCTCGGGCGCGAGGCGGTCCAGGCGCGTGCGGTGGAGCAGGACGGAGCCCTCGGACGGGACGGTGAAGTAGAGCCACCCGTCGGCGGTCAGGTTGAAGGAGCCCGGCGAGCGGTCCAGGGGCGCGGTGACGCTGCGGCGGGCGGTGCCGTCGGCGCGCATCACCACCAGCTCCGAGTTGGTGGCGGTGAAGAAGACGCTGTCCACCGCCTGGCGCACGTAGACGATGGAGCCGCCGTCGGGGGTGAAGCGCGGCGAGCTCTCCGCGTGCCCCGGCTCGGCGATGCGCCGCGGGGTGCCGCCGGTGGAGGGGACCACGAACACGTCGCTCTCCTGCTCGTAGTCCGGGTGGACTCCCGCGGCGGGCGGGGACGAGGAGAAGACGATGAGGGCCCCGTCGGGCGACCACGACGGGGCGCCGCTGGGCCACGGGTTGCCCGTCAGCCGCAGCGGCACGGCGCCGGGGCGAACGTCCACCACGAACACCTGCGACCAGCGCTCGTCCTGCAGCGACGTCTCGCCCAGGTAGTCCAGGCGCGTCACCACGCGCGGGTCGTTGTCCTTGGCCTCCTCGCGCAGCTTGGCGCGCATGGCCGCCACCGCCGCCGCCCGGTCGCGGTGGATGTTGCGCAGCGCGCCCGCGTCCATCCGCCCCGTGCCCGTGCCGGTGGTGTCCAGGTCGGCGGGCGCCAGCGACGAGGTGAAGACGATGCGGTCGCCGCGCGGAGACCAGACGGGCTGCCCCGCGCCGGCGCGCATCTCCGTGAGCGGCCACGCCTCGCCGCCCTCCGTAAGCGGGAGGATCCAGACCTGCGAGCGCGCGTTCTGGCCGCGCGCGGTGACGAACGCCAGGCGCCGCCCGTCGGGGGAGAAGCGCGGCTGCGAGGTGGCGGCGCTCGCCGTCCAGGTCAGGCGCCGCGACGAACCGGTGCCGTCCGTGCGCGCCATCCACAGGTCGCGCCGGTAGCGGTTGGTGGCCGAGTCCGCCTGCGTCACCACGTACACGACCGTGCGCCCGTCGGGAGAGAGCGCCGCGTCCGACGCGGTGCGCAGGTGGTACAGGTCCAGCGGGACCAGGGGGCGCTTCTCCTGCGCGTGCGCGGAGATCGAGCCGGCGCCGAGGCAGGCGGCCAGCGCCAGCGTGCGGACCAGGGCGTGCTTCATCGGGGCTCCGGGAAGGGGTTCGTGGCGGGCCGGCAAGATACGAAGGCCGCCGCGCACGCGCGACGGGGCAGGCCGACGCACCCTCGGTCGCGCACCCTGCCGTTGCGCCGTCGATCCGGCGGTCGCATATTGGAGACCGATCGGTCTCAACGTGCGTCCGCAAAGCGACCGATCAGTCTCTGCACCCGGGAGGGGAAGATGGATGGGGCGTACCTGATCGACGCGGTCCGCACCCCGCGGGGGCGGGGGAAGCCGGGCAAGGGCGGGCTCTCGGGAATCCATCCCCAGGAGCTGATGGCGCAGGCGATGGAGCGGCTGGCGGAGCGGACGGGGATCGACCGCGGCGCCGTGGACGACGTGGTGGTGGGCGTCGTCTCGCAGGCGGGGGAGCAGGGGGCGAACCTTGCACGGCAGGCGGTGCTCGCTTCCGGGTGGCCGCTGCACGTGGCGGGGGTGACGCTGAACCGCTTCTGCGGATCCGGGCTGCAGGCGGTGGGCTTCGCGGCGATGGGCGTGGCGTCGGGTGCGCAGGACCTGGTGGTCGCGGGCGGCGTGGAGAGCATGTCGCGGCAGCCGATGGGCTCCGACGGGGCCGGCGGCGACGGGGGGAACCCGGCGCTGCGCCGCCGCCACCTGCAGGTTCCGCAGGGGATCAGCGCCGACCTGATCGCCACGCTGGAGGGCTTCACGCGCGAGGACCTGGACGCCTTCGCGCTGCGCTCCCAGCGGAAGGCGGCCGAGGCGCAGCGCGAGTGCCGCTTCTCGCGCTCCCTCTTCCCGGTGGTCCACCCGGAGACGGGGGAGACGGCGCTGGAGCGCGACGAGCACCCGCGCCCGGAGACCACGGCCGAGGGGCTGGCCGCGCTCGCGCCCGCCTTCGAGGAGGCGGGCCGGACGCCCGCGGGGCCGAACGGCGAGACGCTCGACGAGGTCGCCCTCGCCCGCTGGCCCCAGGCCGGGACGATCCGGCACCTGCACACCGCCGGGTCGTCGAGCGGGATCGTGGACGGCGCCGCGGCGGTGCTGCTGGCGTCGGCGCAGGGGGTGCGGGCGCACGGGCTGAAGCGGCGCGCGCGGATCCGCTCCGTGGCGGTGCACGGCGAGGACCCGGTCATCATGCTCACGGCGCCCGCGGAGACGTCGCGGAAGGCGCTGCGGAAGGCGGGGATGGAGGTGGGCGACGTGGACCTGTGGGAGATCAACGAGGCGTTCGCCGCGGTGGCGCTGCAGACCATGCGGCGGCTGGAGATGGACCCCGAGCGGGTGAACGTGAATGGCGGCGCCATCGCGCTGGGGCACCCGCTGGGCGCGACGGGCGCCATCCTGCTGGGCACGGCCCTGGACGAGCTGGAGCGGCGCGGGCTGGCCACCGCGCTCGTCACCCTCTGCATCGCCGGCGGGCAGGGGATCGCCGCCGTCATCGAGCGCGTCTAGCGGAAAGGCCGGGAGCGGATGGCGACGACGGAGAGCGGGACCGCGGTGCGCGAGCGCACCCACACCTGGCGGGACCCCATGGAGTCCGCCGCGCGGGCCAGGGAGATGGCGGGGCTGGACTTCCTGCGCGCGCTCACGCGCGGCGAGATCCCGGCGCCGCCCATCATGGGGACGGTCGGCTACGGCGACGCGGAGTTCGACGAGGGCCGCGCCGTCTTCCACCTGGAGCCGGCGGAGCACCACTACAACCCCATCGGCGTGGTGCACGGCGGGGTGGCGGCCACGCTGCTGGACACGGCGGCCGCCTGCGCCGTACACACCCTGCTCCCCGCCGGCTCCGGCTACACCACGCTGGAGCTGAAGGTGAGCTACCTGCGCGCCATCACCCGCGACACCGGACGCCTGCGCTGCGAGGGCAGCGTGCTCCACGTCGGCGGCCGCACCGCGCTCGCCGAGGCGAAGCTGGTCGACGCGGCGGGGAAGCTCTACGCCCACGCCACCTCGACCTGCATGATCTTCCGCCCGTAGCGGGCGAGGTCCGGCTTACGTCGGAGGGGGACCGGGGGGCGGAGGTCCGGCCCCTCACCGGCGGTTGAAACCGCTGCAACGACTACACGAAGCCCGCCTTCGCGGGCTGACGTGCTCGCGTCGAGAACCGCCGCTCCGTCCGACGCGACGGATGTGTAGGAGCCGCGCCGAAAAGGGAGGGACGCGAGCACCCCGCCCCCCTCGTGGGCGGGGCAGGGGGTGGGAGGAGAGCCAGTCAGGCAAGCACCAGCCGGCCCGAGGACCCGCCAAAGGCGAGGATGGATGGGCACCCCTCTCCCCTTGTGGGAGAGGGGCCGGGGGTGAGGGGTCCCCGCGGCTGCGGCCGGCCCCCGACCACCGCCCGTGAATGATTCGCGCGCCGGGGCCTCCGTCCAAGCTGCCGGTGCCGGTCGGGCGGCGGCGAGGGACCATCGATCCGCCTCCCTCGCGAACGGCTCGTCCCGCGCGGGTGCAGCTCACACCGCATTCGCTGGCGGAGCGGCGCGCCGGTCCCCACCTTCGGGAGGGACGCCGGCGCGCCGCTCCGCGCGTCCTCTCCTTCCGCCCCTTCGACGGATGATGACCATGCGAGCCTACCTTCTCCGCCCCCTGCTGGTCGCCCTCTGCGCCGCCGGCGCGCTGGCGCTGCCGCGCGTCGCCTCCTCCGTCCCGCCCGCCCAGGCGGACGACGTCTCGTCGGACAGCGGCGTGACGGCGTTCGTCGGCGTGGACCTGCTGCCGATGACGGGGCCGGAGGTGCTGCGCGACCGAACGGTGCTGGTGCGCGGCGACCGCATCGTGACGGTGGGCCCCCGCGCCTCCACGCGGGTGCCGGACGGCGCGCGGCGCATCGACGGGCGCGGGAAGTTCCTGATGCCGGGGCTGGCGGAGATGCACGGCCACGTCCCCCCGCCGAATGCCCCCGCGCGGCAGACCGAGGACGTCCTCTTCCTCTACGTGGCCGGCGGGGTGACGACCGTGCGCGGGATGCTGGGCGCGCCCGGACAGCTCGAGCTGCGGGAGCGCTCGCGGGGCGAGCTGGTCTCGCCCACCCTCTACCTGGCCGGCCCGTCGTTCAACGGCCAGTCGGTGAGCTCGCCCGAGCAGGCGGCGGCGAAGGTGCGCGAGCAGAAGGAGCAGGGGTGGGACCTGCTGAAGGTGCACCCGGGCCTGACGCGGCCGGAGTACGATGCCATGGCCGCCGCCGCCCGCGAGGCGCGGATCGCGTTCGGCGGGCACGTGCCGGCGGAGGTGGGCCTGCTGCGCGCCATCGAGGCCGGGCAGGAGACCTTCGACCACCTGGACGGGTACGTGGAGCACGCCGGCGGGGGCGCCACGCCGCTGGACGAGGCGAAGCTGCGCGACGCGGTGGAGCGCACCCGGCGCGCGGGCGCCTGGGTGGTGCCGACGATGGCGCTCTGGGAGGTGCTGATGGGCGTTCCGGAGCTGGCGGAGCTGACCGCCTACCCCGAGCTGCGCTACGTCTCGCCCGCCACGGTCGAAGGGTGGAGCGGGGCGCACCGCCGCCGCCTGGCCGACCCGGCGCTGGACCGTGCCGCCGCTCGGCGCACGGCGGAGGCGCGCCTGCGGATCCTGCGCGAGCTCCACCGCGGCGGGGTGCGCGTGCTGATGGGGACGGACGCCCCGCAGCAGTTCTCCGTTCCCGGCTTCTCGCTGCACCGCGAGCTGGCGAAGATGCAGGAGGCGGGGATGACGCCGTACGAGATCCTGCGCACCGGCACCTGGAACGTCGGCGAGTACTTCCGCGAGCGCGACCGCTTCGGCACCGTCGTGCCCGGCGCGCGTGCGGACCTGCTCCTGCTGGACGCCAACCCGCTCGACGACCTGGACAACCTGTGGAAGCGCCAGGGCGTGATGCTGCGCGGCCGCTGGATCCCCGAGGCTCGGATCCAGGCCCGCCTGGAGCAGATCGCCGCCTCGCACCGCCCACGCTGACGCCGCCGTCCTCCGTCCACCCGCCGCCCGTCCGCCCGGCTGACGCCCGTGCGAGCTTCCTAACCGCGTTTTGCGCGCGGAGACGCGGACGAAAGAACGACGAGACGCGGAGAACCCCGTGCAATTCTCCGCGTCTCCGCGTCCTCCGCGTCTCCGCGTGGTCCTCCTGCCGCTTGTCGGGCGAGAGGTCCGCCGCCGACGTCCTCTCCCCGCCTGACGACGGCGCCCGCCGGGCGATGCCGGAACGAGGAAGGCGCGGAAGACGCACCCTCCGCGTCCCCCGCGCCTCCGCGTGTGCCCCGCCGCAGTGGGCGTCGAAGAAGCGCTACCCGGCGCGCTGCAGCGACTCGTGGGTGAGCACCACCGCGTTGCCGGCCGAAGCCCCCAGCGCGTCCAGCAGCGACGTCTGGTCGCGCGTGGCGGACGGGACCCGGTGGCAGCGGCGGCAGCGCGCCTCGTAGCTCTCGCCGCCGCCCACCTGCACGATGGGCGCCTCGTACGGCGCCGGCTCGCCGTCCACCAGGCGCTGGTTCCGCGTGGCCGGCGAGCCGCAGCGCATGCAGATGGCGTGCAGCTTGTCCACCGTCTCCGCGACGGTGAGCAGCCGCGGCATGGGGCCGAAGGGCTCGCCGCGGAAGTCCATGTCGATCCCAGCCACCAGCACCCGCGCGCCGCAGTCGGCCAGGAGCTGGAGCACGTCCACGATTCCGTCGTCCAGGAACTGCACCTCGTCCACCGCGAACACCTGCGTCCCGGGGTGGGCCAGCTCCAGCAGCTCGCGCGAGGTGTGGACGGGAACGGCGGTGACCTCGGAGCCGTTGTGCGAGGAGATGCGCTCCACGCCGCCGTAGCGCGTGTCCACCGCGGACTTGAACACCTGCACGCGTCGGCGCGCGATCAGGGCGCGGCGCACGCGGCGGATCAGCTCCTCGGACTTGCCGCTGAACATCACCCCGGTCACGACCTCGATCCAGCCGTGGTCGTCGCCGTGGTAGAGCGCGATGTCTCTCAAAAGCGTGGGCTCTGCTGCGGGGGCGCGCCGGAGCGGCGCGGAGAGGGATGCGACGCCCGGATTCTAAGCGGTCCGCGGGGGGCGGACAAGCGCCCCGTGCGCGTGCCTAGCGCCGGCGCCGGGTCCGCCGCTCCAGCACCACCTCTCCCGCCATCACCATGTAGCGGATCACGCGGTTCTGCGCGTCGGGAAAGGCCTCCTGCCGGTCGCGGAAGCGGTCGTTGGAGACGATGCTGGCGTCCAGCTCGCGGGCGAACGACAGGATGAAGTAGTCGGCGTCGGTGCCGGCGGGGGCCTGGTGGATCTTCCCCTCCTCCACCAGCCGCTCGTAGTCGTCGCGGTCGTCGATCTGGTGGCGCAGCGCGGCGTCGGCCACCACCAGCGGCTCCAGCCCCTCCTCGAGCAGCTTGTCGCAGACCAGGCGGATGTTGTCCAGCCGCGCCTTCTCCCCCTCGCTGGAGTGGGCCACGTTGGAGCCGTCCACCAGGACGACCTTGCCCTTGGGCTCCTCGCCCTCGTAGAGGGGCGCCTCCTCGGGCTCCTCGGTGCTGGCGGCGGCTCTGGCTTCGTCGGTCATGGGCGTGGGCGGGGTCCGGTTGGGGCCGGCCGGGTGGGCCGTGTGCGCGGCCTTACCGCACGCCGGGTGCCACCCGGCACCGCGCCTGCGTCAGAGCCCGGCGGCCCGGAGCGTTCCGTGCCTGCCGGGCGGCATCCGCCGCCCGCCGCCGTACCCCGCGGTCCCCGAGCGAAGATGCGCCCGCAGCACCGCCCCGCCGTCCTCCTCTTCACCCTGCTGGCCTGCGGCGGCCCCGTGCCCGAGCGCCGCCCCGAGTCCCCGCCCGTCGCGCCGCCCCCCGAGGCCACCGGCTCGCGCCCGGGGCTCGTGGGCACGGTCGCCACGGCTTCCGTCGCCTTCCGCCGCCCCCTCTCCGACGCCGAGGCGGAGGCGTTCCTGGCCCGCGGCGGCGTGTCGGCGGTGGGGGTGGAGATGCGGGTGGAGGGCCTCTCGTACCCGGTGGAGGTGGAGCCCCGGAGCGCCTTCACCCACATGGCCGAGCCCCGCGCGCGGGCGGCGCGCTCCGCCCTGGCCGGCCTCTGCCGGATGCGGCAGCGCTACCGGACCACGCTGGCCGGGATGCCCGCCGAGCGGCGTGAGGCGGTGGTCCGCGTCAACGTTCCGCGCTTCGCGCGGCTCCCGGACGCCGTGGCCGCGCTGCGGCGCGGCGAGCCGGCGGTGACGTGGATGCGCGTCGTCGGCACGGCGGCCGAGCTCGCGGTGCTGGAGCGGGACCCGGTGGTGGCGTCCTCCGTCGTCGTCCGCGCCGGCGAGCCGCTCCCGGGCCCGCCCATCCCCCCGCGACGGCCCGACCCTTCGTGGGCCGGCCTCTCCGCGGCGGAGGTGGAGGCGCGCGCCGGGCGGCTGCTGGAGGGGCCGGAGGACTGCACCGAGTGGTACGACCCCGGCGCGGAGGGGCGCATCGTCCGCCCGGAGGGGCGCGTGGTGGACGGCGTCGCCTGGACGGCGGAGGTGCGCACGGAACCGGACTCCCCCGCGGGAGCGCGGACCAGGCCCACCCTGCTCCTCACGGTGACGGCCCGCAACGTCTCCGGGGCGCCGGTGGAGGTGTGGGTGAGGGGATGCCCCGTGCACCTGGTGGCCTACCTGGACGAGGGGCGCACGAGGTCGGCGTTCGACGAGATGAGCGGCGGGCAGTGCATGTCCGACCCGCGGACGCTCCGCCTGGCGCCCGGCGCGTCGAGCACGCTGGGCTCGGGCGCCGACGCGCGGCGCATCCTGGGCGCGGAGAACCCCGCGGGGCGCTATCACCTCTCCGCCCGCATCCGCCTGCGCGACCGCACGCTCGAGGTTCCCGCGGGCCACGTGGAGCTGTCGCCGGGGCTGGAGGACGTCCGCTTCCAGGCCCGCAGCCGTGTCGCGGGGGTGGCGCCCGCCCGCTTGGTGGTGCAGGCCTCGGCCGTCAACACCGGCCGCAAGGCCGTGCGCCTGGAGTACGGCGACTGCTCCATCCGCCTGCGCCTCTCCCTGGTGCCCGGAACGCAGCGGGGGCCGCGCCCGCGACCGGCGCGGAAGACGGACGACATGCGCGCCTGCCTGGCCTACCTGGCCATCGCGGAGCTGGCGCCGGGGGACACGCTCTCGCCGAAGGAGCTCCGCGCCGACGTGCCCGTCCCCGAGGTCATGGGCGACTCGCTCCCCGACGGGCGCTACCGCGTGAGCGCGGTGGTGGAGCTGAACGGCCGCACGCACGCCGTCGCCGCGGGCGAGGTGGAGCTGACCCGCCGGCAGGCGCCGCTCCCGGCGGAGCGCACGGTGGGATCGCTCCGCTGGCGGGCGCGGACGCGCCTGGTGGACCGCCCGGAGCGCGCGGTCGAGGCGGAGGTGACGGTCACGAACACGGGCGGGGCGCCGGCCGAGGCGCGGGTGGCGCGCGACTGCCCCATCGCGCTCTTCGGCTACCGCGACCGCGCCCGCCGCGACGCCGCGCTCGGCTCCGGCGAGCCCGAGTGGGCGGACCGCGCCGTCTGCCGGCTGGAGCCGGATGCGTTCCGCCTGGCGCCCGGGGAGACGCGCCGCTTCGTCCGCCGCCATCCGACGCCGCCGATCGCGCTGCGCGGTGCGGGCCGGTGGTGGTTCGCGGTGATGGTGCCGGGCGGGCCGGAGTCCCCGGGGCTCGTGCTCTCGGCCGGCGACCTGGACCTGCGGCGCTGACTACGCGGGAGCGGCGGGGGCGGCGAGGCGCTCCGTCAGCCAGTCGGCGGCGAAGTCGGTGGCCGGCGCGGGGAGGACGTGGCCCGACGGCCACCAGCGGATCTCCTTCGGCTCGCCCGCCGCGGCGAAGAGGCGCTCGGCCTGCTCGGGCCGGATCGTGCGGTCGTCGCGGCCGTTGACCATCAGCAGCGGGCGCCCCGCCAGGCGGCGGACGGCGCGCACGGGGTCCGCGACCGTCCTGGCGACGGCCGTGAGCGGCGTCCCCGCCGGAAGGTCGCCCCCGGCGGCCAGGACGACGGCGCGGACGCGCGCATCGTCCGCGGCGACGGCGACGGAGAGGAAGGAGCCCAGCGAATAGCCCACCAGACCCACGCGCCCGGCGTCCACCTCCGCCCGCGCGCGCAGGTAGTGGAGCGAGAGCCTGGTCTCCCGCACCGCCTGCCGCCACAGCCCGACCATCGCCAGCGGGTTGCGCGCGCTCTGCGCCTGGAGCGGGTCCGTGCGCGTGCCGTGCATCGGCAGGTCCAGGGAGAGCGTGGCGACGCCCCGCCGCAGGAGCGGCAGGCCCAGCCCCTCCGTCATGTGCTCCTTGCGGGAGCTGTAGCCGTGCAGCATCACGGCGCCCGCCACCGGCCCCTCCGCGTCGGGCAGGAGGAGAACGGCGGGCACGGCGTCGTCGCCGTCCCGCAGCTCCAGGTCGATGCGCCGCCCGCCGGGGACCGCGCGCTCCCCGATCGTCCTCTGCCGGATCGTGATCTTCGTCGCCATGCCGAGGCGGAGCGGCAAGATCGCTGCCGCCCGGCGCTCTCCGCCTCCCGCGCTCGGAGGACCTGCCGCGCGCCCGGCGAGCGGTGGGACGTGGTCGGGAGCGGCGCCGACGGGGCCGAGCGTGTCCCGGCTGGGCGCCGTCCGGCCGCCCGGGCTCTCCCTCCACCATCGCCCGCGGGTTGCGGGCGACGGCTATCCCACCCGGTAGTACTTGGTCCCCACCCGCTTGACCCGCAGGACCGTCGGCCCGGTGACGCTCCCGTTCGCCAGCGCGGTGCTGGTGATCGTGGCGTTCGGCGTGGTCAGGATCAGCTCGCACTCCTGGCCGTCGAGCAGGTTGGTGATGCTCCCGTAGGTGGTGGCGGAGGCCGGCGACACCAGGAGCACCGACGCGAACGCCGCGTTCAGCGCCACGTTGGTACCCGTGGTGGTGATGGTCCCCTCCGGCTGGGTGCGGTCGGGAAGCTCGGTGACGTACTTGCTCCCGTCCCACCGCCGGTTGTTGCGCCCCTCGTACGTGGCGCTCTGGAAGAGCACCTGGCGGGTGGTGAAGTTCTTGAGCTGGAAGGTGCAGTCGGTGAACTGCACGCGCAGCGTCGCCGAGACGTTGGAGTTCGGCTCGGCCCTCAGCACCCCGCCGCGCCACCCACGGACCACCACCTGCTGGACGTGCGTGGCGTGGGAGCGCTGGAAGAAGAGCTCGCAGGTGGGCTCGGCGTCCACGTCGCCGATGCTGATGTTGGTGTACTCCACCGTCCCGTTGCTGGGCACGAGCACGAACGCGTAGTTCTCCAGCTTGAGGCCCGAGATGCGGCAGTCGCGCTCCAGCTGCAGCTTCTGGATGGGGGTGGAGCCGCCTTCGGGCCCGCGCAGCTTCACGTTCTCGATCACGCTGTAGCGGCCGCAGACGAGCTGGCCCGTGTCGCGGCAGATCCCGTTGCGCGCCACGTGGATGAAGCTCTCGTCTCCCTCGCCGCTGCTCGCCATCGCCAGGTTCCCGTCGATGTCGAAGCCGTCCACGATCGAATGGCGCGAGCCCTCGGTGAGCCAGATGTTGTTCCTCGCGCCCGCCGTCTGGCTGGTGTTGCGGGCCACGAAGTCGCGGATGTACGTGCTCTGCTCGGCGTGGTAGAACATGTCGTCGATCTTGATCCCCGACCCGCCCGGCGCCGTGAACGGCGTCGTCTGGTTCATCCGGTCGATCACGACCCCCACCAGGCGCCGGTGGAGCACGCCCTGGATGAAGATCACGTCCGCGATGGAATGCCGGCTCTCGAAGTTCGAGACGTGCAGCCGGTGGATCGCGTCGGGCCAGCCGGGGATGCGCTCGGAGGTGAAGTCGCAGAGGTGCCCCGCGGCGCCGACCGTGCGGCCGCTCGGGTCGGTCACCACCACGTCGCGCACCACCACCAGCTCGTGCTTGCCGCGGACGCCCCAGAAGCCGGACTGCGCCGGGTCCTTCCAGCGGCCGTCGCGGATCACCACGCGCCGGGCGCCGGTGGCCTCCGGCTCGTGGTTGATGACGTAGAACAGCTTGAAGACGTCCGCGACCCCACCGCCCGTCCAGTCGCCGGCCACCTCGACCAGCTCGGTGCTCCCGTCGGTCGCCGTCTCCACCCGCACGAGGGCGGGGCAGGTGGGGGCCGTCACGGCGGCGTTGCCGTCCACGTGCCCCAGGTCGAGCACGACGCGCCGGGGCGCGAGCGCGTTGAGCAGAACCCCGTTGCCCAGGTAGACGTCCGTGGTGCCGCCCCCGACGCCCCCCCCGGCGTACTTGAGGGTCGCGCGCCGGCCGATCACGCTCAGCACGGCTCCGGCCGTGGTGCTCAGGCCGGAGACCAGGTAGGTGCGGCCGTCCTGCAGGGCCAGCGGAACGCCGAAGGGCGCGACGGCGTCCAGCGCCTTCTGGAACGGCGCGCTGTCCACGGCCACCCCGTCGCCGGCCGCGCCGAACCACTCCGGGTACGCCTCGGTGACGGTACCCGCGCCGAAGCGGATCCCGCCCCCCGCCGAGACGTCGAAGACCCGGTACAGCCCCGCGCGCACCGGTCCGTTCAGCGTGACGGTGATCCCCGCCACGGGCTTGAGCGCGGCCCCGCCCACGAAGTCCAGCACGACCCCGGCCGGCACCGCGGCGTCGCTCGCGACGGCGTACGTGCCCGGGGGCACCAGGTAGTGCCCCGCGGCGAGCGACGCGAGCGCCGGCCCGTTGTCCGCCGCGGCGGCCGACACGCCGAAGTCCAGCACCGAGCGGAGGCCGAACGGCCACCCTTCGACCAGGCCCCGCACGTCCTGGTGGAGGTTGGTGATCTGGAGCATCTCACGCCCTCCCCAGGTAGTTTACGCCCTCGCCGCTCACCTCGACGCGCACGTAGACCTCGTTCAGGTTCGCGACCTCGATCGCCACCGACGCGCCGGGCGCGAGCTCGACGTGCTGGTCCGTCGAGTTGCCCAGGAAGACCGGGCGGGTGTTCGACCGCTTGGACTGCACGAGGACGGAGGTGGCAGCGGTCGACGCGGCGAGCGCCTCTGCGGGGAGCCCGCCCGTGGTGACCGTCTTCTGGCCGGCGAGAATGGCCATGCATCGCTCCTGGTGGGGGTGGTGGAGCCGCGGCTCGTGGGTCGGCCGGGCCCAAGACAAGATAACCGTGTCGGGGCACCCTCCGCCGGGGCGAGCGGCGGTGAGCACCCAACGGGCGCTTCCATGCTCTCGGGCGCGAGATCGGGGCGCCGACGGCCTGCGACGAGGTGTGCCGGCCGCCGTGGACAGCGACGGGCGTGGCGCCGTGCCGCCCGCTCCGTTCCTCTCTCGTCGTCGCCGTTCGGACGGCGCCGCGGAGGCGGGGATGCCGCCCTCCGCCTCCGCAGGACGTGCCGCGCCGCACGATGCGTCGTTCGGCATTCCGCGGAACCCTAGCCTTGTCGTCGTCGCGCGAAGCGCCCATCGTGCGACGTCGGGCGTTCCATCCGTTCACCCACACGCCTCCTCCCCCGCTCCCGTGCAGCCCACGCTCTCCACCTCCACGCTCGTCCTCCGCCCCTTCGCGGCGGGCGACGCCCCCGCGGTCCAGGCGCTCGCCGGCGCGGCCGAGGTCGCGTCCACCACGCTGAACGTCCCGCATCCGTACCCGGACGGAGCCGCGGAGGCGTGGATCGCGACGCACGGGCCCGCGTACGGCGCCGGCACGCTGGCCCCGTTCGCGATCGTCGCCGCCGACACGGGCGAGCTCGTCGGCGCGATGAGCCTGGCGATCCGGGCCGTGTACGCGCGCGCCGAGCTGGGCTACTGGATCGGCGTGCCCTTCTGGAACCGGGGGTACGCCACGGAGGCGGCCGAGGCGATGCTGCGCTTCGGTTCCGGGACCTCTCCCTCCACCGGATCCACGCCCAGCACCTCGTGCGCAACCCGGCGTCGGGACGGGTGATGCAGAAGCTACGAGGGACGCCTTCGCCAGCACGTCCGGCGCTGGATGCGTTCGAGGACCTGGAGCAGTACGGGATCATGGCGGCGGGCGGGGCGTGCGGATCCGGGGCCTGAACGCGTAGCTTCCGGAGGCCGTTCGGCAGCCTAGGGTCGAACTTGCTACCCTGATGGACGGGTCCTCGGCCCCGTAGTGCCGTTTGACGGAGCCCCGCACCGCAGGTTCTGCAGTGGCCGTGCAGCCAAACCGAAAGTGCGCTATACTTCGCGATCAGTCGTAGCGGTAGATCGGCTGTCGGGTCAGACTACTTGTAGCTTTGTAGGTAATCCGTCATGCATAAAGACTTCACATGAGATCCCCGCATCGTCGGCACGAGTTGCCATTCCTCTACAAGTACATGACCGCCAACACTGCTGAGATTGTACTCAGAACAAACTCCCTGAGATGGAGTTCGCCCCTGCTGTTCAATGATCCCTTCGACGTTCCCCGTCAGCTAGATCTCCCGTTCTCAGGGCATGATGTGGGTTTGGCACTCGAGGCGCGAATTAGAGAGTATCTCTCGGGTGAAGCAGCACCACGGGCAGTCTGGGCCTTAGAGTGTGTTTAAGAATTGTCGATCCTGCGGACCATGAGCTGGATCATAGCGAGGTGGATCATGGCTTCGCTGGCTGTGGTCCGCTCCTCGTAGTCCTTGCTGAGCCGACGATATTGCCCGAACCAGGCGAAGGTGCG
>JASLAX010000217.1 GCA_030146875.1 Longimicrobiaceae bacterium | reverse complement strand
CGCACCTTCGCCTGGTTCGGGCAATATCGTCGGCTCAGCAAGGACTACGAGGAGCGGACCACAGCCAGCGAAGCCATGATCCACCTCGCTATGATCCAGCTCATGGTCCGCAGGATCGACAATTCTTAAACACACTCTGAGCCAATAAGATGCCTTACTAGCGAAGCCTCACGCTTGATGGCATGCCACTCTGGAATGTCCCACGGGTTCTTTCCTCCGGGCATCTAGCACGCTCCACACGTAGAGAGGATCCGCGTCGAACTGAGTCCCTACCTTAGCACGGCTCGTGGCATCACCGCATCGCGACCTTCGGCGGGTCGCCGGCCAGGGCGCGGACGAGCCCCGCGGCCAGCTCGGTGGGGGCGCCTCCGCCGGGGCCGCCGCCGCGGAGGTGGACGACGACGGTGTAGCGGGGGCGGCCGGAGGGGTCGAACGCCAGGCCGGCGAACCAGCCGTCGGCCCTCTCGCCGGCGCCGGGCGCGGTGCCCGTCTTACCCCCGAGCTTCCAGTCCACGCCGGCCAGCAGTCGGTCGGCAGCGCGGGCGGTTCCGCGCGTGGCGGCGTCGCGCAGGGCGGCGTGGATGCGGCGGGCGGTCTCGGGACGCATCGCCGCGCGGCCTGCGCGGGGGGCGGCGGCCAGGGCGGGCTCCACCGTGGGGGCGAGCATGGTCCCGTCGTTCCCCACCGCCTGCATGAAGCGCGAGACGTGGAGCGGCGTCACCCGCACGCCCCGCGTTCCCAGCGCCAGCTCCCCCCACGCCTCGGGAGATGCGTCCGCCGCCAGCGGGACCCGCGGGGCGGCGGGGCTCATCTCGCGGCGGAAGCGCGCGGAGGTGGTCGCCCAGAAGCCGCTGTCCGCCGGGGCCGCGGCGCCGTCCGCCGTGAGCGGGAAGCCCAGGCGCCGCAGCGTCGCCGCCATCGCGCCGCGTCCGTCCTTTGCCCGCAGGCGCAGCGCCATCCCCACCGCGGCCGTGTTGCAGGAGTGGACCAGCACCTCGGCGGGGGCCACGACCACGCGGTCCGCTCCTCCCCCGTTCCGGAACGTCCGCTCGCCCACGCGGAGCGAGGCGGGGCAGGGCAGCGTCTCGTCCGGCAGGCCCGCGTCCCACCACGCGGTCGCCAGCACCAGCTTCCAGACGGACGCGGGGAGGAGCGGCGTCGTCGCCTGGACGGCGGCGGGGTCGTCGCTGGCGGCGGCGTAGGTGAGCACGGCGCCGGTCGCCACGTCCTGCACCACCACGGCGCCCTCGGTCCCGTGCTCCGCGAGCAGCGCCCGGGCGCGCTCGGTCAGCGCGGGGCAGAGCGTGTCCTCCGCTCCCGGCACGCCCACGGGGCAGAGGAGGGAGGCGGAGGATGCCGGCGCCGGTGCGGCTTCGGGAGACGACGCGAGGTGCGGCGGCGCGTCGCGGAGCGTCAGCGCGGCGGCTCCCAGACCAAGGGCGACGAGCGCGGCGGCCAGGCGGGGCGCCGCCGCTCCCGCGGTCGGCGGCTCGGCCAGGCGGAGCGCGCGGGCCAGGAGGGGCGCGCCGTCCGCCGCCAGGGCCAGGCCGGGGCGCCGGACGCGGATCTCCTCCATGGTCGCCAGCGCGCGGATGTACTCCCGCACGTCGCCGCCGGCGGCCAGGTCGTCGCAGCAGTGCTCGCGCTCCTCGCGGATCCGCCGCGAGACCCACCACACGGCGGGGTGGTAGAAGAGGAGGACCTCGGCGGCGCTCTGCAGCAGGTTCGCCAGGTAGTCGTGGCGGCGGACGTGGGCCAACTCGTGGAGCAGGAGCAGCTCGAGCTGCCGCGGCGTGAGGCCGGTGAAGGCGCTCGCCGGCACCAGCACCACGGGCCGGAGCCACCCGACGACGGTGGGGACGTGGACGAGCGTGGACACCAGGAGCCGCACGGGCGCGGAGACGCGCATCCGCCGCCCCAGCTCCGCGAACCGCTCCGCCCACGCCTCCGACGGCGCCGACACCCCGCGCTCCGCCAGCCGCTGCGCGTACGTCCACCCGCCCGCCAGGCGCAGGGAGAGGACGCCCACACCGGCCATCCACAGCGGCACCAGCCACGGGAGGAGGAACCCCACCGCTCCCTCGGCCCACGATGCCAGCCGGCGCAGCACGGGCACGGCGGCGCGCGAGGGCGCCACCGCGACGTCCTCCTCCCCCGTCGCCGTCCCGGCGGCGGACGGCGTACGGTCCACCGACGCGTCGGCCGACGACGTCCGAGCCACCACACCCGTCGTCGAACGGGCGGACTCCGCGTCGGCCAGCCCGCGGCGGAAGGTCACGGCGGGCGCCGCGAGCATGGCCACCAGGCAGGCGCAGGCCAGCAGGTAGCGCACGGCGGGCGCCCACGCGCGGCCCGCGCGGAGCGCCGCCGCCAGGAGCAGCGCCAGCGCGGCGCCCTGCCAGAGGAAGTGGACCAGGGCCCATCCCAGCGCCTGCACCCAGGCGGCGGCCCCCATCAGCCCTCGCCCCCGGCCGCGCTCTCCTCCATCCGGTCCAGCAGCCGCCGCACGCGCTCCAGCTCGTCGCGCGAGGCGGGCTGGGAGGAGAGCGCCTGCATCACCAGCCCCATCGCCGACCCGCCGAACGCCCGCTCCGCCAGGTCCTCCACGAGCTGCCGCCGCGTGGACTCCGGCGGCACCGCGGCGGCGTAGACGTGCGTGCGCTCGCTCTCGTCGCGGATCGCCAGACCCTTCACGTGCATGATCTGCAGCAGCTTCAGGATCGTCGTGTACCCGGTCGGGGGCTCGGCGGGCAGCTCGTCCTGGATCTCGCGGACGGTGCTGGGGCCGCGCTCCCAGAGCACCTGCAGCAGGCGCAGCTCGGCCTCGGTCGGGAGCGGGGCGGGGCGTCGGGCCATGGGTCGGGAGCGGAGGAGGGGAGGAGAGCCGGACACGCCAGAGGTCACCTCCCAACCTATACGAAGCACTTCGTGGATGCAAGGTCCCGATGCTGCCCGTCCGTCCCCTCCAAGCCGGGGGCGAGGGGGACTGCCCTTCGGCCGGTCCGCACATCGGACCAGAAGACGCGACTCCGGATCCCGTACCCTTCCCGGCAGCCCGGCGAGCCTCCGGACGGTCGATGGTGCCCTACGTCGCGCGCTCGCCCCCCGGGGCCCTCAGTCCGGCGTACTCCACGAGGAGGCGCAAACTCGGCGACGGCAGATCCATTGACGCATTCACGCGGTGCGCCTATCGTGCCCGTGCTCACCCGCCGCCCCCGCGCTCCCGCAGGGCGGACCCGTTCCATTCTTCGAGGGCGAGGATGCATGAAGAAGATCAGCCTGGAAGTCGAGACCCTGTCGGTGGAGTCGTTCGAGATCTCCGCTCCGGAGACCCGCGGCACGGTTCAGGGCCAGGACGACGCCGGCGCGGCGGCGGCCTTCAGCGGGGATCCCAGCGGCAGGCCGCTCTGGTGCAGCCGCTGCTGTCCGGAGTGGTGATCTCCCTCACGCCTGCGGGTGCGGAGCGGGCGACGGATACCGTATCCTGATCCAGAACGGGCCGCCGGACATCGCGTTCGGCGGCCTCTCGCTTTCCGCCCGATCCCGGAGCACGGGCGGTCGCAGGGCAGCAACGGTCTCTCACGGGCGGGGAGGCAGCACGTGGGCAGATCTCCCTTGCATCTACGAAACTATTCGTATATCCTCTTCATCGCGCCTGGCCAGCGCTCCTTCACCGGCACGATGACCTCCACGCGGAGCACCACGATGCGAACGTTTCGCACCACCGGACTTCCTCGCCTCGCCGTCCTGGCCGCAGCGCTGGCCGCCTGCACCACCGCCGGCGCTCCCGCGGGAGACGCCGCGCCCGCCGACACCCCGCGCGCGGTCGCGACCCCGCCCGCGCGCCCCACGCCGGACCGCGCCGCGCTGCTGGAGGCCCTCCGGCGCGTGGAGGCGGAGAGCGGGGGGGAGCTGGGGTTCGCGGTGCTGCACGTGGAGAGCGGAGAGCGCGTCTCCCTCCACGGCGACCGCCCGTACTTCATGGCGAGCGTCACGAAGCTCCCGGTCTCCCTGGCCGCGCTCCGCGCCGTGCAGGCGGGCCGCGTGCGCCTCGACGACACCGTCACCGTCGAGCGCACGCACCTGAGCGGCTCCGCCAGCCGCATCGTCCGCGAGCACCCCCAGGGCGGCGGGCGCTTCACGGTGCGCGACCTGATCCACCGCGCCGTCTCGGAGAGCGACAACGCCGCCAGCGACGCGCTGCTCCGCGTGGCCGGCGGCCCGCAGGCGGTCTCGCGCGAGATCGCGGGGCTCGGCGCGGGCGGGGTGCGCGTGGACCGGCCGTACACGCTGCTGAGCTGGGACTACGCGGGCGTGGAGAGCCCACCGCCGCCGGCCGAGTGGTCGCGCGCCGCCTACCAGCGCGAGACCGCGCGGATCTCGGACGCGCAGCGCGCGGCCGCGGTGAGGCGCTTCCACGAGGAGCGCCGCCGCGACACGGCCACGCCCGACGCCGCCGTGGACCTGCTCGCCGCCCTGGCCCGGGGACGCGCGCTGGACGCCGCGGGCACGGCGCTGCTGCTGGAGCGGATGACGGACACGAAGAACCCCGCCGGACGCATCGTCGCCGGGGTGCCGGCGGGGACGCCCGTGGCGCACAAGACCGGAACCTGGGAGCCGATGATCGCCACCAACGACGTGGGGCTGGTCACGCTCCCGGACGGCGCGGGGACCCTCGCCATCGCCGCGTTCGTCCGCGACGCGCCGAGCACCGAAAGGGCGGAGAAGTCGATCGCCGCCGCTACGCGCCTGGCGTGGGAGGCGTGGACCGCCGGGCGGTGAGGCCGCCGTGAAGCGAAGCAAACGGGAGCCGCGGGCGACGGCTCCCCGTCGTTCGCCGCCGGGCGACGAAGCGCGGCTACGACGGGAGGGGGCGGGGCGCCGATCTGCCCCGCCCTCCGCCGTCACACACAGGACGCCCGTCTCGGGGACGACGTCCCGGATCGACCGGGGAATGGGGCCGCGTCCGCCGGGAGGCGTCTGCACGCCCCGCGGCTGCACTTCGCGCGACGGTGGGGCGCGGCGGGGCGGCGGGCGTTACCTTCCTCCCGGGCAGCGGAAGGCGAACGGCGAGCGTGGGAGCGGACGAATGGCGAGCACGGCGGAGGCGGTGGAGGAGACGTTCCCGGCGGCGCTCCCCCCCGGCGGGCACAACCGGCGCCTGGTGGAGACGGTGCACCCGCCCGGCTGGACCAACCCCGAGCCGCGGGGGCGCTACCACCTGGTGGTGCTGGGCGCCGGCACCGGCGGGCTGGTGACGGCGGCCATCGGCGCCGCCCTGGGGGCGCGCGTGGCGCTGGTGGAGCGCGCGCTGATGGGGGGCGACTGCCTGAACGTGGGATGCGTCCCCTCCAAGGCGCTGATCCGCGCCGCCCGCGCCTGGAAGGAAGCGGCCGACGCCGCGGAGCGCTTCGGGGGCCCCGCGGTGGCGGGGCAGGGCGACTTCGCGGCGGTGATGGAGAGGATGCGCCGCCTGCGCGCCGACATGTCGGCGGTGGACGGCGCCGCGCGCTTCCGCGACGAGCTGGGCGTGGACGTCTACCTGGGCGCGGGCCGGTTCCTGGAGCCCGACGCGCTGGAGGTGGGCGGGCGCATCCTCCGCTTCCGCCGCGCGGTCGTCGCTACCGGCGGCCGCGCGGCGCTCCCGCCCGTCCCCGGCCTGACCGATGCGCACCCCCTCACGAACGAGACGGTCTTCTCGCTCACCCGCCTTCCCCCGCGCCTGGCGGTGATCGGCGGCGGGCCCATCGGGTGCGAGCTGGCGCAGGCCTTCGCGCGCTTCGGCTCGCGCGTGACGCTGGTGCAGGGCGCTCCCCGCCTGCTGGAGCGCGACGATCCCGACGCGGCCGCGGTCGTGCTGGACGCCCTGCGCCGCGACGGGGTGGAGGTGGTCCTGGGCGCCACCGTGGAGCGGGTGGAGACGGAGGGTGGGGCGCGCGTGGTCCACTGGAGCCGGGACGGCGCGGCGGGGAGCGCCACGGCGGACGAGATCCTCGTCGCGGCCGGACGCGCGCCGAACGTGGAGGGGATCGGGCTGGAGGCGGCCGGGGTGGTCACGGGGAAGGACGGGGTCCAGGTCGACGACCGCCTGCGGACCTCCAACCCGCGCATCTACGCGGTGGGCGACGTGTCCTCGCCGCTCAAGTTCACCCACGCGGCGGATGCGCAGGCGCGGATGGTGGTGCGCAACGCGCTCTTCTTCGGGCGCGGCAAGGCGAGCGACCTGGTGGTTCCCTGGGCCACGTACACCTCGCCCGAGGTGGCGCAGGTGGGGATCGGGGGAGAGGAGGCCGCAGGACGCGACGACGTGGAGACGGTGACCGTCCCCCTCCACGATGTGGACCGCGCGCGCCTGGACGGCGACACCGAAGGCTTCGTGCGCGTGCACGTGCAGCGCGGCGGCGACCGCATCCTGGGCGCGACCATCGTGGCCCCGCACGCCGGCGACCTCGTCTCGCAGCTCTCCCAGGCGATGACCGCCGGGATCGGCCTCGGCAAGCTGGGAGAAGCCATCTACCCCTATCCCACGGTCGCGGAGGGCGTGCGGAAGGCGGCGGACGCCTGGCGGCGCGGCAAGCTCACCCCGGGCGTGCGCACCGCGTTCGGCCTCTTCTTCCGCGCGCTGCGGTGAGGCTTCCGTGCCGACGCAGCCGAGTCCTCGTCTCGATAGATGCACATCCTGCCACGAAAGGCGATCGGCGTGATCGAACCTGCTCGCTTCGCGAACTCCCGGGCGATGTCGCTCGCCGGGATCCGCCGTCACCACACGTTCGGTGATTCGGCGCACGGCATCCCCGCCCAGTGGCGGGAGCTCGGACCCCTTCTGCCGATGCCCGGGCAGCGAGGCCGTACCGCGTACGGGGTGATCTGCACCGCGTCCCCCGAGGAGCAGACGCTGGAGTACATGTGCGCGGTGGAGGTGGAGAGCTTCGACGCGCTCCCCGCCGGCACCGGGAGGCTCCGCGTGCCGGTCGGCCACTACGCGGTCTTCGTCCACGAGGGGAACGTCGCCACGATCCGCGCCACGTGGGACGCGATCCTGGGCGACTGGCTCCCGCGCAGCGGCCGCCGCACGGCCCAGCGGCCCGACCTGGAGGTCTACGGCGAGCGCTTCGACCCCGCGACGGGCGACGGCGGCATCGAGATCTGGTTCCCCATCGAGCCCGAGGAATCGCCGCTCTCCTAGCGCTGGCGGAGAGCGAAGAGGCGGCCGCATCCGCTGGAGCGGCCGCCTCATCGTTTCTTTCCTCCCTCCGCCATCCTCTCACCGCCCCACCCTAGGCTCTCCGATGAGTACGCCCTGCACTTGCGACGGAAAGCCTGGCGCGTAGAATGTGCGCTCCCGTGTGACGCCCTCTTGTCCCTGTATATACACTCGGTTATCATTGTGACGGAGCCGGAGCTGGAATTCGAGTGGGACGAGGACAAGAGCGCGCGCACCTTCGCCGAGCGCGGCATCGATTTCGACTACGCGAGCCGGCTCTTCAGCGGATCTTACGTCGAGGTGCCGGCGGACAGGGGCGGTGAGAACCGCTGGAAGGCGACCGGAGCGATCGAAGGGGCCGAGTACACCGTGATCTATACGCCGCGCGGAACGCGGCGGCGCATCATCTCTGCGAGAAGGGCTCGTCCCGATGAGCAACGAGCGTATCGTGCGGTATACTCTGTCGAACATGCCCCCGGGCAGGATCGACCGGGAGAAGGTCAACGCGACGACGCCTGAGGAGATCGAGGCCCAGGCGGTCGAGGACGACTCGATCTCGACGGAGGAAGAGCTCCGGAACATGGTGGCGGTCGCGCCGGAGGATTGGGCGAAGGAGATGATCTCCATCCGCCTGGACCGCGACGTGCTGGCGTTCTTCCGCGCGGCGGGGCCGCGATACCAGTCGCGCATCAACGCGGTGCTGCGGCAGCACATGGACGCGGAGCGCGC
Source organism: Longimicrobiaceae bacterium (assembly GCA_030146875.1). Lineage (GTDB taxonomy): Bacteria > Gemmatimonadota > Gemmatimonadetes > Longimicrobiales > Longimicrobiaceae > JASLAX01. The sequence goes on along the minus strand of JASLAX010000217.1, from coordinate 15,947 downwards.
GGCTCTCTCCAGCGCTTCCCGCGCCGCTCCCGCTTCCGCCGCGAAGCCTCGCACCGCGCGCCTGCCGCGTTCGCTCCACCGGCTCTCCGTACCCGCGCGCAGGCACCGCCCGGGGATCTCCTGAGGGGAGCGTCCACGCGGCGGAGAACGAAGAGGCGGCCGCCCCCGGTGGGAGCGGCCGCCTCGTTTTCCTGGGTCTTACCGGTGGTCGGCGTCGGTCAGACCGTGCCGGCCGAGAACGTGTCGCAGACGCCGGGGTCGCCGGATTCGAAGCCGCGGCGGAACCAGCGCACCCGCTGCTCCGAGGAGCCGTGGGTGAACGACTCGGGGACCACGTAGCCCTGCGTCTGCTTCTGCAGGCGGTCGTCGCCGATGGCGGCGGCGGCCCTCAGCGCCTCCTCCACCTCGCCGGGCTCCAGCCGCTGGCGCTCCTTGTCGGCGTGGTAGCCCCAGACCCCGGCGTAGCAGTCCGCCTGCAGCTCCTGCCGCACGGAGAGGGCGTTCGCCTCCTCCTTCGACGCCCGGGCCGACGCGGCGTTCACCCTCTCGGAGATGCCGGTGATGGTCTGCACGTGGTGCCCCACCTCGTGCGCGATCACGTACGCCTGCGCGAAGTCGCCCGAGGCGCCGAAGCGCTGCTCCAGGTCGCGGAAGAACGACAGGTCGATGTACACCTTCCGGTCGCGCGGGCAGTAGAAGGGCCCCACCGCCGACTGCGCGAAGCCGCACGCCGACGACACCCCCCCGTCGAAGAGCGTGAGCACCGGCGCCTCGTACCGCTGGCCGGCGCGCTGGAAGAGGGCCGTCCAGGTGTCCTCCATGTCGCCCAGCATCAGCCGCACGGTGTCGGCCGCCGCGTCGTCCGCGGGCGGTGCCCCGGCCGGCGCCTGCCCGGCGGGCCCGCCGGTGGCGCCCGGAGGCACCACCTCGCCGGGGTCCACGCCCAGGAGCATGGCCACGATCCCGATCAGCAGCGCGCCGATCCCGCCGCCCGCGATCATGCCGCCGCGCCCGCGCCGGTCCTCCACGTTCCCGCTTCGTCGTCCACCCGTCCAGCGCATGGCGCTCCTCCGCGTCGGCGGCTCAGGTCCCTCGGTCGGCTGCCCCCCATGCAAGGGCGGTGCTACCCCGCCCCGCGGGAGGGCGGCCGGAGAACGCCGGGGTTGCGTCGCGCGCGCCGCCGCGCCACAATGTGCCGATTCCCCCGAAAACCGACTCGCGCACCCCTCCCCGCCTCCCGGCCCACCCTCACCCGCGGATCCCTCCCCGCGAGCCCCCATGCCCAAGATCTCGGACAAGCTCCGCGCGGACCGCCGCGAAGCCATCCTGCGCGCGGCGCTGGACTGCCTGGCCACGCACGGCTACGGCGGCACCAACATGCGCACGATCGCCGAGGCGGTCGGGCTCACCAAGGGGGGGCTGTACGCGTACTTCGACAGCAAGGAGGCGATCCTGCTCACGCTGGCCGACCGCTACATGGAGGCGCAGCTCGAGCGGCTCGCCCCGCGCGCGGGGGAGACGGCGGAGGAGCAGCTCGCGCAGGGGCTGGCGTACCTGACGCCCGTGACCAGCGAGCCGCGGGCGGCTTCGGGGCTCACGGCGATCCTGGACCTGTGGCTCTCCGCGGCGGAGATCCCGGCGGTGCGCGCGTCGATGGAGGCCCGCTACACGCGCTACCACGCGGCGCTGGCGGCGCTGGTGCGGCGGGGGATGGCCTCGGGCGAGTTCCGGGCGGACGCCGACCCCGAGGGTGCGGCCGGGCTGATCCTGGCGGCCCGGGACGGGCTCATCTTCCAGACCATCAAGCTGAAGGCGCCGGTCCCGGTGCCCGAGATGGTGGAGCACCTGCTGGACGCCGTGCACGCCTGGCTGGCGCCGCCCGAGCGCGCCGCCGTCCGCCGCGCCACGGCGGCGCGGTAGCCGCGGGCGCCCGCCCGGGGAGCGCTCCACCGTCGGCCCGAGCCCGCCCCTTGTCCGGCGGCGGCGGGCGAGGGAGTGGCGACCACCCCGATCCGATTCTTTCGTGCCGGAACGTTGCGGGTGGCGCGGGAGATGCGGGGGGCTGGTGTCGAAGGCTGCGGGGGACCCGTCGCCGGGGGAGCGCGCCGGGAACAGGCGGGAAGCGAGGTGCGGATGGCGCGGGCGACGACGACGGCGGTGCCGGTCGAGACGACGGCCCAGACGATCCTGCTGGTGGACGACGACGACTCGGTGCGGCGGGTGGTGCGGCGCCTGCTGGACCGGGAGGGCTACCGCGTGCTGGAGGCGACGGACGGGATGGAGGCGCTGGCGGCGTCGCGCCTCTTCCCCGGCCCCATCCACCTGCTGCTGACGGACGTGGTGCTGCCCGGGATGAGCGGGGGCCAGCTCGCGCGCCACCTGGCGGAGGAGCGTCCGGGAGTGCGCGTCCTCTGCATGTCGGGGCGCCCGCGAGACGCCATGGTGCGGCACGGGGTGGTGGCGGCCGGGATCGAGCTTCTCGAGAAGCCCTTCGACCCCGTGCTCCTTCCACCCCTCGTCCGGCGCCTGCTCGCGCCGACGGAGTGACCGACCAACCGGACCCCGCGGGACATTCCGGGCGCCGCCTGCGACCTGCCGGGGCGGCTCCGCCCCACACCGGGACCCGCGCGCCCCACCCCAGGTGCCCCCGACGCGGCCACTTCGTTCCGGGTCAGGAACCGATTTCGCGATGCCCAAAGGAGATAGGGCGAGGCAACTCGCTACGCTCGCTTTGCGTCCCCCCTGGTATGGGACGTGCTGCCCTGGCGTGTGACGGACGCCGCTCCTATACTGGGCGAGGTGCCCGCCGCGAAGGCACGATCGGGCCGGCCGCGCCGCCGGACCCTCCCCGGGGACTCTCGTCCCGGGGCCTTCGCGTCTCTACGCCCCGCTCCCGCCTTCCGGCGGAACCACCGCGGCGGCATCCCACGCCCCCTTCTCCTGCGGATCGCGCATGGATGGATCCCCGGATCTCTCCTCCCCACCCGCCGCCCCCGGTCCCATCCGCGTGCTGGTGGCCGCGGACGTGACGCTGTACCGCGAGGGGCTGTCGCAGAGCCTGGCGCTACGCCCGTCGCTGCAGGTGGTGGGGACCGCGGCCACCGCCGAGCAGGCCGTGGAGCGCATGGCGGCGCTCCGGCCGGGGGTGGTGCTGCTGGACCTGGGGATGGAGGGGAGCGGGCGGGTGGTGCAGGCCGCGGAGGCGTCGGCGCCGCGCGCCCGGGTGGTCGCGCTGGCGGTGCGTGAGGTGGAGGCCGATGTGGTGGCGTGCGCCGCGGCCGGGGTGACGGGCTACGTTCCCCGCGACGGCTCGATGGACGACCTGGTGGCCGCGGTGGAGGCCGCCGCGTGCGGCGAGCTGCGGGTGTCCCCGCGGATGGCCGCCACGCTCTTCCAGCGCCTCGCCACGCTCTCCACCCGCGAGACGTCGGACGAGGCCTCGCTCACGCGCCGCGAGTCCGAGATCGTGGGCCTGATCGGGCAGGGGATGACCAACAAGGAGATCTCACGGCGGCTGCACATCGAGCTCTCCACGGTCAAGAACCACGTGCACAACATCCTGGAGAAGCTGCGCGTCACCGGCCGCGGCGCCGCCGTGGCGCGCCTCCGCGACCGGACGCTCGCGGGGCGGGGGGCCTCGGACCGGGGGTAGCTCCGTCCGCCGCACCGCGAAGGAAGACGAGGACCCCGCCGACGGCCGGCGGGGTCCTCGTCGCAGGGTCAGGCGCCGCTGGGGGCGGGAAGGGTGACCGCCCCGAGCTGGACGAGCATGGACAGGAAGTCCTCCTGGTGCCACACGTCCACCACCTGGCCGTCCCGCACGTGCATCACGTCGATCCAGGTGATGGTGAAGCGCCGGCCGGTGGCGGGAAAGCCCATGAACGTCCCCTGGTGCGTGCCCTCCATGGTGCCGTGCGCCGTCACCTTCTCCCCCGGGACGATCACGTCCTGGACCGTCACCTTCAGGTCCGGGAACGCCTGGCGGAACGAGCCGAACAGGATGGCGGCGCCCGCGCGGCCCGGCGGCATTCCCGGGGGCAGGTTGTGGTCCACCACGTTCTCGGCGACCAGCTCGTCCAGGGCGGCCATGTTGCCCCGGTTGAAGATCTCCTCGTAGAAGCGCAGGGCCAGCGCCTCGTTCTGCCGTTCCATGTGGCTGTAGCCCAGGGTGACGTCCGCCGCCGGCGCCGCGTCGCCGGCGTCCGCGCTGACGGGGGTGGAGGACGGCTGCGAGCAGGCGCCCGCCGCCAGCACCGCCACGATAAGGGATCCGGTCCTGATCTTCATATCCACGCTGCCTTCTCGGGTTCGTTGTGGTGTGCCCTCGCCGAAGCGCTCTCGCTCCGTGGGCCGCACACAACGATACCGTCGGGGCCCGCGGGCCTGTACTGGTAGTTCTACCGATTTTCGCCCACCCCGGCCAGCCGCCCTCCGCTCCGCCGCCGCACGCATGACGCTGCACCTGTCCCCCTCCGACCTCTCCGGCCTGGAGTCGCTCTCCCGCACGCTGCTGGACCCGCTCGGCGCGCCCTCTCCGGCCGACTGTGCGCGCGGGGTGAGCGACGGCATGCGCGCGCTGTTCCGCGCCGACCGCGTGATCCACTGGCTCCCCGCCGCGGACCAGCCCGTGCTCTCCGAGGGGGTGGACGCGGAGATGCTGGAGGCGCACAGCTACTTCCTGGACCGGCCGCGCCTGCTGGGGGTCAGCTCGCCCGACCCGCTGGTGACGGAGTTCCTGGCGCGCCCCGAGGCGGCCCGCCTGGAGGTCTACAGCCACTCGGTGGTGGACCGCATCCTGGAGAGCCGCCTGGGCGAGTGCCGGTACTACCACGAGGTGGAGCGCGCCGCGGGGATGCACGACCTGCTGCGCATCCGCGCGGTGGTGGACGGGGGCGGCGAGCCGCTCTCCGCCGGGGTCGCCCTGGCGTACGACCGCCCCGGCCGCTCGCCCTTCGGCGACGCGGGCGCGCTGGCGCTGCTCGGCATCCTGCTCCCCTCCTACCGCGCGGGGCTGCAGGCCCTCTCCCGCTTCCACGCCCACCGCCACGCCCTGGACCGCATCGACGAGCCGCTCGCGCTCTTCGACGGCGACGCGCGCGAGGTGCACCGCAACGCCGCCCTCGCGCGCCTCCTGGCCGCCGAGCCGGAGAGCGCGACCGTGGAGGCCGCGCTCCGCCGCTCCGCCGCGGGGCTGCTGGCGTCCCTATCGCCGTTCGCGGCAACGTCGTCGGTGTCCACGACTCCGGTGACGGAGGTGCGCACCGCGTGCGGCCGCTACCGCCTGCGCGCCACCCCCGTCGGCGCGGACCGCGCGGCGGGACATCCCGCCGTGCTGCTGGCGGTGGAGGGCGAGGCCGAGAGCCTGCTCCCTACCGCCGACGCCCTGCGCGAGCGCTTCCCCCTCACGCCCCGCGAGGCCGAGGTCGCGCTGCTGCTGGCGGAGGGGCTCACCAACGACCAGGTGGCGCGGAACCTCTTCGTCAGCGCCAGCACGGCGCGGCGGCACACGGAGAACGTGCTGGGGAAGCTGGGGCTGCGGTCGCGGAAGGCGCTGGGGCTGGCCCTGCTCCGCGGACCGTTGGACGACGGCGCCTGATCCGTCGTCTACGCGGATGCGGAGATCCCCCGCCGGAGCTTCCGGTGGGGGATCTTCTTTTCTGCCGGGCGGCGCCTGCTACCGATCCCGGCCCCATTCACGGGCGGCTCTCCGTGAGCGGGTGATCGCCGAATCCGTCACGCTGGTCGGACGCACGCGCCGCATGTGAAACGTTCCGTGGGCCACCGTATCTGCCCCGCGGCCCCTCCCGGTGACGTAGAAGACCCTCGTCCACGTTCCCCGGACCGATCCGTCTCGCATGGCGGCTTCATCCAGAGGCGCGCGGAAGTGGAGCCCGTGGTGATCGACCATGGGGGCGAACTCGAAGGAAAGCTCCCGCTCGTTCGTCGACCAGACCAGGACCATCTCCAGCACGTCCGCGGACTCCCATTCCTTCAGGAACGGGGTTCCCGCCCTGTCCCGTCCGACGGGCGCGCCGGAATCCAGGGCGAGATAGGTTCGCCCCAGGGTCATGCGATGAAGAGGTGGAAGGGAGTGGTCGTCCTCAAGACCGTAGTCGGTGATCTTCGTCCCGAACACGAAGACGCCTTCCGCGGGAAACCGCTGCCCCGGGAGACGAGGATCGGGCGCAGCCGCCGATGCCAGCCGGACCCGCCACTCCCCCGCGAGCGGGAGGGCGTCGTCATCCTGCCGTCCGCAGGCGCCGAGGCAGAGGAGCATCAGCGCCAGCCTCGGCAGATCCCCGTACACGCGCTTCCGCGCCGGGAGCGCTCGGACGGTCGGCTTCTGGTTCACGTCGGCCTTCCATCTCCGCGGTGCACATGAAATATCGCTACGCAAGGCACGAGGACGATGATGAACACCAAAGCGAAATACCACACGAAGATGTGCGTGAAGAGCATCCACGCGCTCAGCTCACCTGCCGAGTTGCAGAACTCGCACTGAGAGTTGTGCTCACCTGCGATGTAGCTCATGCAACCGCCCACCCCCGTGGCGACGAGCGTCGCCACCACGATCGCGCGCCCGTATCTCATGCGGCTCTCTGCTCCTCCGACCGAGGCCATCCGTCCTCGCGAGGGATGCAGCGATCGGAAGCGCGAGGAGAAGTGCCCGGCCTGCCGCTACCCAGGCCGCGCCGCGTCCGTCGGAGCGTTCCAGCCACCGGATCGCCTCTCACGACTCTTCCCGCGCGACCCAGAACCGGCGGTCGGAGTTGTCCCGCAGGGGATCACGAGGAAGGTCGTCCGCCTCACGCGTGAGTAGCGCGGCCAGTCCAGCGACCGCCCTGGAGGACGACGGTAGGGCTCCCGCGGCGACGTCGGGGTGATCCCACCGGCTCAGGCGCGCCACCTCCTCCGCGCCCGCTAGCTCCGGCACCGCCTCCAGCAGCTTCCCTTCCGGCACGAGCATGCGCATCCCCAGCTCTCGCGCCAGCGCCAGGACGAAATCACCCTCGGCCGCATCGTCTCCCCACGAGAGCTGCACTCCGATCTCGCCCTCCGCCGATACCTCAGTGACGCCCTGCCTGTTCGCCACGACCGTGATGCCGTTCACGGAGACTCGCCTGACCGGAACGTCACGCCTCCACTCCCCGTCCTCGTCGAACAGCGGGTGGCTGGGTACTTCCGAGAGCAGCGTCCACGAGGTGACGTAGCCGCCCGGGTGCCGCAGCAGATCCCCGTAGGCGTAGACGTCGGTGAGGAACTGGTGCGATCCCGGCTGGAAGACCAGGAGCTCGAACACGACCGCCACCTCGGCCCCGCGTCGGAACGCCCGGATTCGGCCGCCGGCGTAGTCCCAGCTCGCGTTGTCCAGGACCGGAAACTCGAACTCCTCGGCTTTTGAGTCCATGGTCTTCAACAGCTCCGCTGACGTCATCTTGCTCACGGTTGTCGGCCGCCCTCCCGAGGGCGGCGCGAGTTGGATGATCAAGAAGCCTTCGCCGCACGACCGGCCCTCCGCCCGAAGGTGCCGCCCACGCCGGCTCCCCGCAACGCCTTCCGCGCCGGACCCCTCCCCCGGTCCACGCCACCCGGACCGGATCCCTCCACGCGATGGATCTAGATCCTCCACCCCACCCACTTCGGTCCCGTGGGCCCATAGGACCGCGGCTCCCGCCGCCGTATTCGTTGGAGCCGGTGCCGGACCTCCCTCCCGAGAGCCCCTGCGTGCCCCGAACCCGACTCCTCCTGGCGCCCATGCCCCGGATGCTCCGCGACATCGTGACCGACGCGGTGACGGCCGAGCCGGACATCGACGTGGTGGGCGAGGTGCCCGCCTTCGCGGCGCTCTCCGAGGCGGCCGGGCGCACCGGCGCCGACTGCGTGGTGATGGCGGTGGACGGCGACGGAATCCCCGAGGAGTGCGCGCGGCTGGTGTGGGACGCGCCGGCCATGCGGCTGGTCCTGGTGTCGCCCGACGGGCTGCTGGCCTCCGTGTACCGGCTGGTGCCGCGGCGCGACTTCCTGGCCGAGGTCTCCCCGCGCTCCCTGCTGGAGGCCATCCGGGGAGAGGCGCGCTTCATGACTTCGAGCTGAGGGGGGCGGGCCACGTGGCGGGCTACGACTGCATCGCGGCGCTGGGGCTGAGCGTGGAGCGCCTGCTGGCTGCCTCCTTCAAGGGCACCGGCGACCCCATCCCCAACTCGGCCAAGAAGGCCAAGGTCGCGCTGGTGCGCACCGAGGACTTCGACGTCTCCAGCACCAGCACCGCCATCGCCCCGCCCACGCTCTCGATCTACGTGTACCGCGTGGACTTCAACAAGACCACGCGGGCCGGCTGGAGCGCCGTGGGGGCGCTGGACGGGCGGGGACACCTGCCGCTGGACGTGCACTTCCTGATCACCGCCTGGGCCGACAACGCCGAGTACGAGATGCGCATCCTCGGCCGCGCCATGCAGGTGCTGGAGTCCACCCCCACGCTGGCCGGGCCGCTGCTGGTGGCCGGCGCCGGGTGGGCGCCCAACGAGACGGTGCAGGTGGTGATGGAGGAGATCTCCACCGAGGCGGTGATGCGGACGTACGACTCGCTCCCGCACGACTACAAGCTGAGCATTCCGTACGTGGCGCGGGTCGTCCGCCTGGACACCGGCCCCGTCCACGTGCCCGAGGTCGCCTCGCGCATCACCGGCGTGACCGCCGCGGTGGGATCGTGAACGCCTGGGTTCCGGGGAAGTACGTGGAGCAGGTGCTGCGCTTCGCGCTGGGGGTGGAGCCGCACGACGCCGCCCGCCGCCAGCGGGTGGCGCACCCCCTGGAGGTGGCGATGGACGGCGTGCCGCTCCCGGTGCCCTCCACCCTGCGGGACCCGAAGTGGGGGCCGTTCGAGGAGCACGACCTGCTCCCCCGCGCCGCGCGGCACTCGTCGTCGCGCCACGTCTTCCTCTGGAAGGACAGCACCAGGACCGAGATGGCGGTGCGCGTGCTGGACCCGCGGCAGCGCTTCGTGCCGCGGCGGCTGCGCGTGCTGCTGACGGACCCGCCGCTGCCGGGCCGCGCGGTGGCCCCGTGGCTCTACCCCGGCGCCGCGTACGACGTGTCCGACGCCGTGTCGGGGATCCGCGGGATCGTAGCCCGCGACGGGGCGCCCATGCGCTGGGCGCGCGTCCGCGCCCTGCGCGTGGCGGACGGGGTGGAGGTGGGGCGCGCGCACGGCGACGCGCGCGGGGAGTTCCTGCTCCTGCCCGACCCCGCCATGGTGAACGCCGGGGAGCTCACCCTTCCCGTCTCCGTCCGCGTGGTCGTCTTCGGCCCCACGGACAGGCCGGACCCCGCGGCCGATCCGGCCTCGGCCGTGGACCCTCTCTGGGACCTCCCGCTCGAGACGCTGCCACTCCCCGCCGACGAGGACGGCACCTCATCCGGGGACCGCCTCCCGGACGGGTACGTCAGCACGGCGAACAGCGACAAGGAGGTGGAGCTCGTCCTGGGGAGGTTCCGAAGCCAGACGTTCGACTTCTCTTAGCACCCACCCGCGCAAGGAGCGCAAAGATGCCCGAATACCTGGCACCAGGGGTCTACGTCGAGGAGGTGAGCTTCCGCTCCAAGTCCATCGAGGGGGTCCCCACCAGCACCACCGGCTTCGCCGGGATGACGCGGACCGGGCCGGTGCAGTACGCCGGCGGTCCCACCACCACCGAGCCGCGGCTGATCACGTCGTTCACCGAGTTCGAGCGGGTGTACGGCGGGCTGGAGAAGGTCTCTCCCGACGGCGACGAGCGCCTGACGTACCTGGCGCACGCGGCCCGCGCCTTCTTCATGAACGGCGGCAAGCGCCTGTACGTCTCCCGCGTGTTCGTGCCCAACGACGCGGCGCTGGACAACGGCACCGCCTGGATGGCCGTGCCCGTCGGCGGCACGCAGGCCACCTGGCGCGCCCGCTGGCCGGGGGCGGCCGGGAACGTGTGGGTGGAGACCACGGTGCAGCGCAGCAAGAACCTGGCGTTCGAGACCGACGCCTTCGGCGCCGTGGTGGTGCAGGCCAAGCGCGCCAAGCACGGCGCCGTGGTGGAGATCGTGCCCTTCGGCACCGACCCGCCGACCGGGAACGACGTGCTGCAGGACGGCCTGCTCGCCGTGGTGCACGTGGACACCGACGGCAGGCAGACCTTCCACACCGTGGGCGGCGGCACCACCGCGCCGGGCGTGGGCACCAACCCCACCATCCAGCTCGTGGAGATGACGGTGCGGGTGGTGGTGGACGCCGAGCGGCAGGACGTGTACCCCGAGCTGGGGGCGCACCCCGACCAGAAGCGCCACGTAGGCCGCATCCTGCAGCGCGACGACCCGGCCGACGAGAACGCGGTGGTCTGGCTGCAGTGGGACCCCACCGGCCTGGGCGAGGACGCCCCCGCGCTGCTCATGCAGGCGCTGCGCAACGAGTCCACCCGGCGCCTGAGCGACGGGAACGACGGCACCATCGCCCTTCCCGACGACCTGGCCGGCGAGGAGGCCGACCCGGACATCGTGAGCAAGAAGGCCACCGGCCTGGCCGCGCTGGCCGAGATCGACGACATCGCGATCGTGGCCCTGCCCGACGGCGGCACGTACGACGACAACGACCTGTGCCTGCAGGCCGCCGACCGGCTGATCACCCACGCCGAGCTGATGCGCTACCGCATCGCGGTGGTGGACGGGCCGTCGGAGAGCTCGATGAACCAGATCCGCGACTTCCGCGGCCGGTTCGACAGCAAGTACGCCGCGTTCTACCACCCCTGGATCGAGATCCTGGACCCCACCGAGCGCGCCGCCCAGGGCGCTCCCCCGCGCAAGCTGATCCTGCCGCCGTCGGGCTTCGTGGCGGGCGTGTACGCCCGCACCGACATCGAGCGCGGCGTGCACAAGGCGCCCGCCAACGAGGTGGTGCGCGGGCTGACCCGCTTCGAGATCAACATCAACAAGGCGCGCCAGGACGTGCTGAACCCCGAGGGGATCAACGCGCTGCGCTTCTTCGAGGGCCGCGGCAACCGCATCTGGGGCGCGCGCACCATGAGCAGCGACCCCGAGTGGAAGTACGTGAACGTGCGGCGGCTCTTCATCTACATCGAGCACTCCATCGACAAGGCCACCCAGTGGGCGGTGTTCGAGCCGAACAACGACCGCCTGTGGGCCAACATCCGGCGCACGATCGAGGACTTCCTGCTGGTGCTGTGGAAGAACGGCGCGCTCATCGGCGAGAAGCCCGACAAGGCGTTCTTCGTCCGCTGCGACCGCACCACCATGACGCAGAACGACCTGGACAACGGTCGGATGATCGCCCTGGTGGGCGTGGCCCCCACGCGGCCGGCGGAGTACGTGATCTTCCGCATCGGCCAGTGGACCGGCGACGCCGTGAGCGGTCCCACCAACTAAGACCGGGAGACTTGAGCGATGCCGACCTACCGCGACAACCCCTACGGAGCCTTCAACTACATCGTCTCGCTGGGGCAGGCCCAGGGGGACGGCTCCGAGGGGTCCATCATCGGCGGCTTCTCGGACGTGAGCGGCCTGGGGTTCGAGGTCTCGTACTCCGAGTACCGCAACGGGAACGAGCGCGTGAACACCGTGCGCAAGGTGCCCAACACCTTCAAGAACGACGACATCACCCTGAAGCGCGGGCTGGTGGGGTCCGACGACCTCTTCGCCTGGCTCAAGGGCGTGCGCGAGGGCACGGCCGACCCGCGCAACGTCACCATCACCCTGCTGGACGAGGCCCGGAACTCCGTCGCCACCTTCGTGCTGCAGAACGCGCAGCCCAAGAAGTGGAGCGGGCCCACGCTGGCGGCCAAGGGCGGGGGCGAGGTGTCCATGGAGGAGCTGCACCTGGTGCACGAGGGGATCGACTACCAGTAGAAGTCTCGCCTCTCCGGGTGAGGGGGCCGCTCCGGAGCCACGCCACGATACCGCCGTGGCGCGTCTCCTCCGCGGGGCCGGCGAGCCTCCTCCTCCGGGCGCGGGATACCGCCCCCGCGCCCTCCGTCCGGGGTCTCCCCGGCCGGCGGGGCAGCCCCGCGATACCGCCGCGGGTCTCCCCCGCCACCTGACTCGGGGGGAACGGCGGGACGGAAGACCGCCGGATCTCGGACGCACGACCTTGGGACGACGGAAGCACCACCTTGCGCGTCCGCCGAGGAACGCTGGGCCGCACGACCTCCCGGCGTCCGACGGACGGCCTGGGAAGGCTGGACCGCTGGACCGTACGACCGCCGGGACCGAGCACGACCCTGCCGCGACGGACCTTCGAACCCGAACCCCGCCGCCCGCTTTCCGATGCGCGATCCCATCCTCCCCGGTGCGCCGGGGGTGTACCGCGTCTCCGACGAGCCCATCCGCGCCCTGACGGGCGTGCGGATGGACGTGGCGGCGTTCGTGGGGGTCGCTCCGCGGGGGCCGGCGCGGGTGCCGGTGCACCGCGCGTCGTGGGCGGAGCCGCCGTACCCGGTGGCGGTGGAGTCGCTCCCCGACTCGCTGCGCTCGGTGGCGGTGCCCGTGGAGAGCTGGGACGCGTACCGCCGCCTCTTCGGCGGCTTCGAGGGGCCGGGGCGGCTGCCGTACGCCGTCGCCTCGTTCTTCGAGCAGGGGGGACGGCGGGCCTACGTGGTCCGGATCGTCCACGACTACGGGGCGGGCGACGCGCGCAACGGCCACGGGGTGGCGTCCGGCGTGGTCCCGGGGGCGACCTCGCGCCACGGGCACCCGGTCACGCTCCGCGCGCGCAGCGAGGGGAGTTGGGGGAACTCGCTGCGGGCGGCGCTCCGGTACCGTACCCGGCCTCTCCCGTTCGAGACGGCCACCCCGTCGGAGCTGACCTTTCCGGTCGACGCGCCCGTCGCCGCCGGCACCCTGCTCCGCGTGACCTTCACCGGCGGCGCGCGGTCGCTGCGCTTCGTGGGCGAGGTCTACGACACCTGGCGCCCCGAGACGGGGGAGAAGCGCCGCCACGCCGTCTTCGACTCCCCCCTCTCCGCCGCGCCCGAGCGGGCCGAGACGGTGGAGGGCGAGCTGGAGGTGGACGACGGCGACGGGCGGACCGAGACGCACGCGCAGCTCGGCCTCTCCGCGGCGCACCCGCGCTGGATGGCGGCCGTCCTGGCCGGCGGCTCGTCGCTGGTCCACCCCGGCGCCGAGTGGCTGGAGGACGACCTCTTCCCGCACGACCCCCACCTGCGCCCCGTCGCGCCCTCCGCCTGGGTGCAGCAGTTCTCGTGCGGGCGCGACCGCTGGGCCGACATCGCTCCCGAGGACTTCTTCGACGACGGGTGGACGACCGGCGACGAGCTGCCGGGGAACGGGATCCATGCGCTGGTCGAGACGGAGGACGTCTCCATCCTGGTGGTCCCCGACCTCTACTCCCCCGGGCCGCTGGTGGAGGTGGAGCGCACCTTCGAGACGCTCTCGCTGGCGGGGGCGGGGTTCGAGCGCTGCGTCTCCCTGCCGGTGGAGCCCGTCCCGCCGGCGCCCGACGTCCTCTGCCCGGACGGGCTGGCGCCCGACGCGGTGGAGGCCTCGTACGAGCTGGACGGGCTGCGGCTGGACCCCACGCTCCCGGAGGACCTGGAGCGGATCGTCGCGCTGCAGGCGCGGGTGGTGGAGCTGGCGGAGACCCTGCGCTCGTGGATCGTCCTGCTGGACGTTCCGCCCGGGCTGAACCAGCGGCGCATCGTGGACTGGCGCGCCCGCTTCCGCACCGCCTGGGCGGCCGCGTACCACCCCTGGCTGCGCCTCTCGCGGCCGGACGACGCCCGCGAGTCGCTGGTCTCCATCCCCCCCTCCGCCGTGGCCGCCGGGATCGTGGCGCACCAGGAGTGGGCGTTCGGGGTGCCGCACGGGCCGGCGAACGTCCTGGCGCGCGGCGTGGTCTCGGTGCTGGACGACGTGTCGCCCGCCCGCCACGACGAGCTGCACCCGGCGGGGGTGAACGTCTTCCTGCGCGAGCGGGACGGGGTGCGCCTCTCCGCCGCGCGCACGCTCTCCCGCGATCCCGAGTGGCGGCAGCTCAGCGTGCGGCGGCTGATGACCATGCTGGCGCGCACCGTCGAGCGGCAGATGCAGTGGGCGGTCTTCGAGCCCAACGACGCCGCCCTTCGCGACCGCGTGACCCGCCTGCTCCAGGGCCACCTGCGCACCCTGTACCGCGCCAACGCCTTCCGCGGCAGGACCGACGACGAGGCGTACTTCGTCCGCTGCGACGACGAGCTGAACCCCCCGTCGGCGCGCGACGACGGCCGCCTGCTCTGCCACGTGGGGGTGGCCCCGGCCGAGCCGCTGGAGTTCCTGGTCCTGAAGATCGCCCGCGAGGGCGACGGCACCCTGCGGATCGGAGAGTGAGGCACGATGCCGCTTGATCCCGACCGCAAGCTGGCCGGCACCTTCAACTTCGTGGTGAGCCTGCACCGCTCGGCCGACGCGGTGTCGGGCTCCAGCGGGGTGGGGACCGCCCCCGCCGCCGAGCCCGGCGCGGCGATGCCGGGGGGCGGCGGATTCCAGGAGTGCACCGGGCTGGAGATCGAGATGGACGTGCAGGAATACCAGGAGGGCGGCCGCAACGACGGCGTGATCCGCCGCGTGGGCCGGGGCAAGTACACCAACCTGGTGCTGAAGCGCGGGATGCTGTACGGCGGGACGGGCCGGGTGGACGCCCAGCTCTGGACGTGGCTGCAGGGGATCCTGAGCGGGACGTTCCCGGTGCCGCGCTACGACGGGATCGTGCAGGTGATGGCGGCCGACGGCTTCACCGTGCTGGCCACCTGGCAGTTCGACCGCGGGCTCCCGGCGAAGGTCGTGGGGCCGCAGCTCAACGCCAAGACGGGAGAGATCGCCGTGGAGGAGCTGCACATCGCCCACGAGGGGCTCAGGCTTGCCCTATGAGCGGACTGGTCAAGGCCACGCTCCAGCGCCTGAAGAGCGACGACAGCGGCGCCACGGACGGCGACGAGATCCCCGTGCAGTTCAACCCTGCGTCGCTCAAGCTCACCCTGAGCAACTCCACGGAGGGGGCGCAGTCGCGCGGCCGGCAGGCGCAGCAGAGCATGGGGAACAGCGCCACGGAGCTGACCTTCGAGCTGGTCTTCGACAGCGCCGACGAGCACGACGGGTCCAAGGGCCCCCGCTCGGTGCGCGAGAAGACGGGGCAGGTGGAGCAGTTCGTCCTGCCGCAGGGGGCGCCGGGCGCCACGGAGCCGCCCCCCAAGGTGCGGTTCCACTGGAAGGAGATCATCATCGACGGGGTGATCTCGTCGCTGTCGATCGACTTCGACCACTTCGCCAGGGACGGCACCCCGCTCCGGGCCAAGATGCAGGTCTCCATCAAGGAGCAGAACTCCAAGTACGAGCTGAAGCCCGCGCCCAAGCCCGCCCCGCCGCCGCCGGGGGGCGCCGCCGCCGGGGCGCCGGGGACGGACGGGAGTCCCTCCACCGACAGGTCCGCCCCCGCCCTGGAGGGGGAGAGCGCCGCCGACTTCGCCGCGCGCATGGGGCTGGACCCGGGCGCCTGGCGCGGGCTGGCCGCCGGGCTGGACGGCACGCTCTCGCTCTCGGCGGGGCTGGAGATCGACTTCGACGCCTCGCTCTCGCTCGGCGCCGGGATCGGCTTCAGCGCCGGCTTCGAGGCTGACCTGTCCGTCTCGCTGGAGGCCTCCCTGGGGCTGGACGTGAGCCTGGGCGCCTCGGCCTCGGTGGGCATCTCCGCCGGCGCCAGCGCCACCGCCTCGGCCTCCTCCGCCTCGTCCGCGGGCTTCGCCATCGCGGGGGTGGGCGGCGTCGGCGCGGCGATCGAGAGCGTGGCGATCGCGCGGGCCACGGCGGCCACCGCGGCCACGCAGCGCTCCTTCGGCAGCGCGGTGGTGGGGCCCTCGGCGTCCGCGTCCGCCTCCCCCGTCCGCACCGCGGCCGCGTCGGGCGCCGTCTCGGGCGTG
>JASLAX010000155.1 GCA_030146875.1 Longimicrobiaceae bacterium | reverse complement strand
GCAACACCCGCGACCTGGTGAACAACGCCTCCGACCGGGTGATCGGCCTGGCTCTCAACCGCGACGGCTCGGTCGGGCTGGCGCGCGGAGGGGCGACCTACTTCTTCCGCCGCGACCTGCGCCAGCTGGGGAACCGGGTGGTGAGCGGCACGCCCACGGGCGGCGTCGCGCTGCACCCGGACCACCCCAACACCTCGCTGGCCTTCGTGTCCGGCCAGGACGAGGCGGGACGGCCCTTCGTGGACGTGGTCGACACCTTCCACTTCCAGGTGGTGCGCCGCATCTACATCCGCAACCCGGTCATCGGGTCCATGGCCGCGGTGTCCACGGGGAGCGGGACGGGGGTGCTGGTGCGCCTGTACGCCATCACGGCGTCCGGGATCGTCGCCATCGACCTGACCGCGGCCGACCTGCGGTAGGCCGGGCCGGAAAAAGATTCCGGGCCGCCGCCCCTCGGGGCGCGGCGGCCCGGCGCCCCACCCACCGGGGGCCTGGCGCGTGCCGGGCCCCCGGTGTTTTATTGTCGGCATGAGCATGTTTCGATTCACCACCGCGGGGGAATCGCACGGCCCGGCGCTGGTCGCCCTGGTCGAGGGAATCCCGGCCGGGCTGCGCCTGGATGCGGAGCACGTCGACCGCGAGCTGCAGCGCCGGCAGGGCGGCTACGGCCGCGGCGGGCGCATGCGCATCGAGTCCGACCGCGCCGAGATCCTGTCCGGGGTGCGCCACGGCGAGACGCTGGGCTCCCCGGTGGCGCTCCTGGTGCGCAACCGCGACTGGGCCAACTGGACCGTCGCCATGTCCGCCGCCCCGCTGGCGGAGCCCGCCGACGACGAGGCGCTGCGGCGCGTCCACCTGCCGCGCCCGGGCCACGCCGACCTGGTGGGAGTCCTCAAGTACGAGCGGACCGACGCGCGCGACATCCTGGAGCGCGCCTCCGCCCGCGAGACCACCGTGCGCGTGGCGGCCGGGGCGGTCGCGAAGCGGCTCCTGGAAGAGCTGGGGATCACCGTGGGGAGCCACGTGGTCGCTCTCGGCGGGATCCATGCGGAGCTCCCGGCGGAGCTCCCCGTGGACCTCAACGCCGCCTCCGACCCGTCCCCCGTGCGCTGCCTGGACCCGGAGGCCGAGGGGCGGATGATCGACGCCATCGACGCGGCGAAGCGCGAGGGCGACACCCTGGGCGGCGTGGTGGAGGTGGTGGTCCAGGGGCTCCCGGCCGGCCTGGGCTCGCACGTCTCCTGGGACCGCAAGCTGGACGGCCGGCTCGCCGCGGCGCTGATGTCCGTGCAGGCCATCAAGGGGGTGGAGGTGGGGCTGGGCTTCGAGGCGGCCATGCGCCCGGGCTCGCGGGTCCACGACGAGATCGTCGGCGACCCGGGGCACGCCGCGGGGGGCGGCTACGGCCGCGGCTCCAACAACGCGGGCGGGCTGGAAGGGGGGATGACCACCGGGGCGCCGCTCGTGGTGCGCGCCGCCATGAAGCCCATCTCCACGCTGATGCGCCCCCTGCGCACGGTGGACCTGCGCACCGGCGAGGCGGGCGAGGCCGTGCGCGAGCGGTCCGACGTCTGCGCGGTGCCCGCGGCCGGCGTCGTGGCCGAGGCGATGGTGGCCGTGGTGCTGGCGGGCGCGGTGCTGGAGAAGTTCGGGAGCGATTCGGTCCCGGAGCTGCTCCGCAACCACCGCGGCTACGTCGACCGGATCCGGGAGCGCGGTGCCGCCGTCTGACGCCGCCGGCGCGCCGGTGGAGCGGGTGGTGCTGGTGGGCTCGATGTGCTCCGGCAAGAGCACGGTGGCCGTGGAGCTGGCCCGGCGGCTGGGGTGGGAGCACCTGGACCTGGACCGGCTGATCGAGGCCCGGGAGGGGCTCGCGATCCCGGAGATCTTCCGGGTGTACGGAGAGGCCCGCTTCCGCGCGCTGGAGGCCGAGGCGACGGCGGAGGTGGCGGAGCGGGCGGGCGTCGTGCTGGCCCCCGGCGGCGGGTGGATCACCAACCCCGCCCTGCTGGAGCGGCTCGGACCGGGGACGCTCGCCGTGTGGCTGCAGGTTTCCCCCGAGACCGCCCTCGCCCGCGCCGGCCCCGGGCGCGAAGGGCGCCCCCTGCTGGACGTGCCGGACCCGCTTGCCGCGGTCCGGCGCCTGCTGGCCGAGCGGGAGCCGCTCTACCGGCTCGCCGGCTTCGCCGTGTCCACCGACGCGCTGGACGCGGCTTCCGTCGCCTCCCTGATCGAGAACGAGATCCGCACGCGCGGCGCCGCCCCCCGCGGGTGACGCAACACGCACCGACCGAGCGAATGGCATCCACGCAGAAGAAGCGCCTGGTGGTGGTGGAGTCCCCCACCAAGGCGAAGACGATCCGGGGCTTCCTCCCCGACGGGTACGTCGTCGCGGCCTCCATGGGGCACGTGCGCGACCTCCCCGAGTCCGCCGCCGAGATCCCCGCCTCCGTCAAGGGCAAGGACTGGGCGCGGCTGGGGGTGGACGTGGAGCACGACTTCGAGCCGCTGTACGTGGTCCCCGCCTCCAAGCGCAAGGTGGTGAGCGATCTCAAGGCCCTGCTCCGCGGGGTGGACGAGCTGGTGGTCGCCACCGACGAGGACCGCGAAGGGGAGAGCATCGGCTGGCACCTGGTGCAGGTGCTCGCCCCGCGCGTCCCCATCTCCCGCATCGTCTTCCACGAGATCACCCCCGAGGCGATCCGCGAGGCGATCCGCTCGCCGCGGCAGATCGACGAGGACCTGGTGCGGGCGCAGGAGACGCGGCGCATCCTGGACCGGCTGGTGGGCTACACCCTGTCGCCGCTGCTCTGGAAGAAGATCGCGGGCGGCCTCTCGGCCGGGCGGGTGCAGTCGGTGGCGGTCCGGCTGCTGGTGGTGCGCGAGCGGGAGCGCCGGGCCTTCCGCTCCGCCACCTACTGGGACCTCAAGGCCACGCTCGCCAAGGAGGCCGCGTCGTTCACGGCCACCATGGTGTCGCTGGCCGGAAAGCGCCTGGCGACCGGCAAGGACTTCGACGAGACCACCGGCCGGCTGCGCGCCGAGCGGGACGTGATCCTGCTGGGCGAGGCCGAGGCCCGCGCCCTGCGCGAGCGCCTGCGCGAAGTGCCCTGGCGGGTGACGGACACGGAGGAGAAGCCGGCGGTCCGCCGCCCGTACCCGCCGTTCACCACCTCCACGCTGCAGCAGGAGGCGAACCGCAAGCTGCGCCTCTCCTCGCGCGACACCATGCGCATCGCGCAGCGGCTGTACGAGGAGGGGTACATCACCTACATGCGGACGGACTCCGTCCATCTCTCCGACCAGGCGATCACCGCCGCTCGCGGCCGCATCAAGGCGCTGTACGGCGAGGAGTACCTCTCCCCCCAGCCCCGGCAGTTCACCACCAGGAGCAAGGGCGCGCAGGAGGCCCACGAGGCCATCCGCCCGGCGGGAACGGAGATGCGGACGCCGGACGCCACCGGGCTGCGCGGGCCCGAGCTGGCGCTGTACGACCTGATCTGGAAGCGCGCCGTGGCGTCGCAGATGGCGGACGCGCGGCAGGCGCACCTCACCGCGCTGATCCAGGCGGACGACGCGGTCTTCCGCGCCTCGGGGAAGCGCATCGACTTCGCCGGCTTCTTCCGCGCCTACGTGGAGGGGTCCGACGATCCCGACGCCGCGCTGGAGGACCGCGAGGAGCCGCTGCCGGCGCTGCGGAAGGGCGACGCGCTCGACCTCCGCGGCCTCGAAGCGCTGACGCACACCACGCAGCCGCCGGCGCGGTACACCGAGGCCACGCTGGTGAAGATGCTGGAGGCGGAGGGGATCGGCCGCCCGTCCACCTACGCCAGCATCATCGGCACCATCATCGACCGCGGCTATGTGGAGCGGCAGAGCAACCAGCTCGTGCCCACCTTCACCGCCTTCGCCGTCACCGGCCTGCTGGAGCGCCACTTCCCGTCGCTGGTCGACACGCGCTTCACGGCGCGGATGGAGGAGCAGCTCGACGAGATCGCCGAGGGCGAGGCGGAGTGGCTCCCTTACCTGCGCGCCTTCTACTCCGGCGCCGAGGGGCTGGAGGAGCGGGTGAAGGCGGGGCAGACGTCGATCGACCCGCGCGAGGCGTCCACCGTGCGCCTGGAAGGCTGCCCGGCGCGGGTGCGGATCGGGAAGTTCGGGCCGTTCGTGGAGGCGGAGGAGAACGGCGCCACCGTCACGGCGTCGCTCCCGGACGGCATCGCCCCGGCGGACCTCTCCGACGAGCAGGTGCGCGGCCTGCTCCGCGCCAAGAGCGAGGGCCCCGACGTCCTGGGGGTGGACGAGGCCAGCGGGAAGCCCGTCCTGCTCCTGCAGGGGCGCTTCGGGCCGTACGTGCAGCTCGGCGAGACCAGCGACGACGAGCCCAAGCCGCGCCGCGCGTCGCTCCCCAAGGGCGTGGCGCCCGCGGACGTCTCCCTGGAGCAGGCGCTGCGCTGGCTCTCGCTTCCCCGGACGCTGGGAAAGCACCCGGAGAGCGGGGAGGACGTGCAGGCCGCGGTCGGGCGCTTCGGCCCCTTCGTCGTGCACGCCGGCGAGTTCCGCTCGCTCACCAAGGACGACGACGTGTACGCCGTGGGGCTGGACCGCGCGCTGGAGCTGCTCTCGCAGCCCAAGGGCGGGGGACGGCAGAAGGCGGAGCCGCTGCGGACGCTGGGCGCCCACCCGGCGGACGGGGCGCCGGTCACGGTCTGGCCGGGTCGCTACGGCCCGTACGTGAAGCACGGCGACGTGAACGCCTCGCTGCCAAAGAGCGCCGACCCGGAGAAGGTGACGCTGGAGGAGGCTCTTCCCCTGCTCGCCGAGCGCGCCGCGGCCGGCGGCGGGAAGAAGGCCGCCCGCGGCAAGGCGAAGGGCCGCGCCGGTGGAAGGACGGCCGCGAAGGCGCCCGCGAAGTCCGCGGGAGGAGCGAAGAAGGCAGCGTCCCCGCGGAAGGCGGCGAAGAAGACCGCGGCGCCCCGGAAGACGGCGGCGGCGTCCTCGTCGCCCGCGGCGGAGGGGGCCGCGGCGCCGCGGAAGGCGGTCCGCCGGCCCGGCGGCGCGCGCCCGAAGGAATAGGGCGGCTTCCAACCCGCCCGGGAGCCGTGGACCGCCTCGCTTCGGCGGAGGACTCCGGGCGTCGCGGGCGACGAAAAGGGGACGCGGAGTTCGAAAAGAGGGTTCGCGGAGTTCGCGGTCAACGACGCGTCGTACTCCGCGAACTCCGTGAACTCCCATCTTGCAGTCGTCGCCGGCCGGATGAGACGTCCGCCTGCGGAGAGCGTCCGAAGGAACTGGAGGGAGACCCGATGGCGAAGGTGACGGTGGTCGGCGGCGGGCTGGCGGGGTCGGAGGCGGCGTTCCAGCTCGCGGAGCGGGGGCACGACGTCACGCTGCACGAGATGCGGCCCGGGGTGTCCACCCCGGCGCACAGGACGGAGCTGCTGGGCGAGATCGTCTGCTCCAACACCTTCAAGTCCGAGGACCCGTCCAACGCCCACGGGCTGCTGAAGCTGGAGATGGACGCGCTCGGCATCGGGGGCTCTCTCCTGCTCCGCTGCGCGCGCGAGTCGCGTATCCCCGGCGGCACGGCGCTGACGGTGGACCGCGGCGAGTTCGCGCAGCGGATGACGGACGCCATCGAGTCGCACCCGGGCATCACCGTCGTGCGCGAGGAGGTGCGTGGGCTTCCGGAGGGCCCCGCCATCGTGGCGACCGGGCCGCTGACCTCGGACGCGCTCTCCGCCGCCATCCGGGGCGCGCTGGGCGACGAGGGGCTGGCCTTCTTCGACGCCATCGCCCCGGTCGTCTCCGCCGACTCGCTGAACCGCGACGTGCTCTTCGCCGCCAGCCGCTGGGGAAAGGGCGAGGGCGACGACTACCTGAACGCGCCCATGACGCGCGAGCAGTACGAGGCGTTCGTGGAGGCGCTGCGCACGGGGGAGGGGCACGAGGGGCACGACTGGGAGAACGTCCCCTACTTCGAGGGGTGCCTGCCGGTGGAGGTCTCGGCCTCGCGCGGGGTGGACACGCTGCGCTTCGGTCCCATGAAGCCCATCGGCCTTCCCGTCCCGCAGTGGGACGGGCGCCAGGCGTGGGCGGTGGTGCAGCTCCGGCAGGAGGACCGCGCCGGCAACCTCTGGAACCTGGTGGGCTTCCAGACGCGGCTCAAGATCGGCGAGCAGCGCCGCATCTTCCGCACGATCCCGGGGCTGGAGGAGGCGGAGTTCCTGCGCTGGGGCTCCATCCACCGCAACACCTACCTGAACTTCCCCGCGCGCCTCTCCGCCCACGGCTCGCTTCGCGACCGTCCGGAGACGATGTTCGCGGGGCAGATCACCGGCGTGGAGGGGTACACGGAATCGACGGCGACGGGGATCCTGGCCGCCGTCAACCTGGACCGCATCGTCCGCGGCGAGGAGCCCGTGGTGCCGCCGCCGACGACGATGCTGGGCGGGCTGATGCGCTACCTGCGCGACTCGCAGCCCAAGCACTTCGCGCCGATGAACTCCAACTTCGGCCTGCTGGACCCGCTGAACGAGCGCATCAAGGACAAGGACGTCAAGCGGGCCCGGCTGGCGGAGCGCGCGCGGGTGGACTTCGGCGCGTGGATGGAGGAGACGGGGATCGCCTCGCGCATGGCGGCCGCGCGGTGACGGACGCGGCGGAGGGCGCGGAGCCCACGGAGCGCGACGCGGCGGTGGAGGACTACCTGCGCCACGTGGCCCACGAGCGCCAGCTCTCCCCGCACACCGTCTCCGCCTATACGGAGGACCTGCGCGAGCTCCGCGGCTTCCTGGACAGGTACTACGGCGACCCGGAGTGGACGTGGGCGGGGCTGGACCGGCTGGCCATCCGCTCGTTCATGGGCGACTGCGCGCGCCGGGGGCTCGCGAGGACGTCGATCGCGCGGAAGCTCTCCGCCGTGCGGTCGTTCTACCGCTTCCTGCACGTGGAGGAGCGGGTGGAGGCGAACCCCGCCCGCACGGTGCGCACGCCCAAGCGACAGCGCACGCTCCCCGGCTTCCTGACGCGCGACCAGGTGGACGCGCTCTTCCGCGACGCCGAGCTGCGGGCGGAGGGCGGGGGGTTCCACGCGCTGCGCAACCTGGCGATCGTGGAGACGTTCTACTCCACCGGGATCCGCCTGTCGGAGCTGACGGGGCTCTCCATGCCGGAGCTGGACCTGATCGGCGAGCGGGTGCGGGTGATGGGGAAGGGAAGGAAGGAGCGGATCGTGCCCCTGGGCGGCGCGGCGATCCGCGCGCTGCGGGGGTACCAGGAGGCCCGCCTGCGCCTGCTGGAGACGGCGCCGCGGGCCGACCGCCGCGCGGTGTTCGTGGGCCAGACCGGGCGGCGCCTCTCCGTGCGGCAGGTGCAGAACGTCGTCTCCGGGTTCCTTGCGGGGGTCGCGGAGGGGGCGGGGCTCAGCACCCACTCGCTGCGGCACACCTTCGCCACGCACCTCCTGGACGCGGGGGCCGACCTGCTCGCGGTGAAGGAGCTGCTGGGCCACGCGTCGCTCAGCACCACGCAGATCTACACGCACACCTCCAAGGAGCGCCTGAAGCGGGTGTACCGCCAGGCGCACCCGCGGGCCTGAGCCACCAGAGCAGAGAGCGAATGAGCATTCCGTCCTTCCACGCCACCACCATCCTGGCCGTGCGCCACCAGGACCGCGTCGCCCTGGGCGGCGACGGGCAGGTCACCATGGGCGACACGGTGGCCAAGTCCAGCGCCGTGAAGGTGCGCAAGCTGCGCGACGGCCGGGTGCTGGCCGGGTTCGCGGGATCGGTGGCGGACGCCTTCACGCTCTTCGAGAAGTTCGAGGAGAAGCTGGAGCGCTACCCCGGCAACCTCTCGCGCGCGGCGGTGGAGCTGGCGAAGGACTGGCGCTCGGACCGCTACCTGCGCCGCCTGGAGGCGCTGCTGGCCGTGGCCGACCGCGAGCACATCTACATGCTCTCCGGCAACGGCGACGTGATCGAGCCCGACGACGGGATCGTGGCCATAGGCTCCGGCGGCGCGTACGCCATGGCCGCCGCCCGCGCCCTGCAGCAGCACTCCTCCCTCCCCGCCGCCGAGATCGTGCGGAAGGGCCTGGAGATCGCCGGCGACATCTGCATCTACACCAACCGCAACATCACCGTGCTGGAGCTGGGGGAGTAGCGGCCCGGCGGCGCATCACCTCCCCGGTCCAGGGTGCGCAGCGCGGCTCGTGGCCCGTGAGACGGATGCGGGTGGATCGCGCGCAGCGGACGACGATGGACGCCCCCCGGAATATCACGGTGGAGGGGCGGATCGCGTCTCGCCGCGGCGGGGGGCCTCACCCGGCGGGCTCGGGCGGCACGGGTGCGTTTTCCGGGGCGTTCGTGAGAGCCCGCCATCCTCTCCCGCGTGCGAGACCGTCCGAAAACCGGGATGGCCGAGTAAATTTTCTGAGAGGGGATTACCCCGCCGTGCATCCGATCGAACGCCGTTCCCCGGCGGGCGGGCGGGGAACGGATCGTCGTGCGGAGCTTTGCCTTCCGGCGCCTTCCTGCTATTCTACCCACCTTGCCGGCGAGAGAATCCCGGGCCGCGCCGGTGCGGCGGCCCCGACCGAGGTGTGGAGATGAGCGAGACCGAGACGCAGGCGAAGACCGAGGCGGAGGGGGAGGAGGTGCAGCCGTGGCTGGACGAGCTGACCCCGCGCCAGATCGTCGTCGAGCTAGACAAGTACATCGTGGGGCAGGAGGCGGCCAAGAAGGCCGTGGCCATCGCGCTGCGCAACCGCTGGCGGCGCCAGCGCGTGGACGAGGACCTGCGCGACGAGATCGTCCCCAACAACATCATCATGATCGGCCCCACCGGGGTCGGCAAGACGGAGATCGCCCGCCGCCTGGCGCGCCTGGCCGGGGCGCCGTTCGTGAAGGTGGAGGCCTCGAAGTACACCGAGGTGGGCTACGTGGGGCGCGACGTGGAGTCCATGGTCCGCGACCTGGTGGACGTGGCGGTGAACATGGTGCGCACCGAGCGCGAGGACGACGTGCAGGAGGTGGCGGAGCAGCGGGTGGAGGAGCGCCTGCTCGACCTGCTGATCCCGCCCGTGGGCGGCGAGCCCTCGTCCGGCGGGCCGGGGAGCGTGGCGTCGCGCGCCTTCGTGGTGGGGCCGGGGGGGAAGGTGGAGGACCGCCGCGGCGTCACCACCGACGGCGAGGGCTCCGACACCTCGCCCGAGGACCCGGACGAGAAGGCGAACCGCGAGCGCCGGGAGCGCACGCGCGAGAAGATGCGGCAGCTCCTGCGCGACGAGAAGCTGGAGGAGCGCGAGGTGGAGGTGGAGGTCCAGCAGAGCCTGCCGCTGGAGAACATGATGGTTCCCATGGGCGGCGGCGACGGGATGGACGGGAACCTGATGGACATGCTCCAGGACTTCCTACCCAAGCGCAGCAAGCGCCGCCAGGTCACCGTCGCCGAGGCCCGCCGCATCCTGCTCCAGGACGAGCTGGACAAGCTCGTCAACATGGACGAGGTGGTGAACGAGGCGATGAACCGCGCCGAGGACATGGGCATCATCTTCCTGGACGAGATCGACAAGATCGCCGGGGAGCGGGGCGGCGGCATGGGCCCGGACGTCTCGCGCGAGGGGGTGCAGCGCGACCTGCTGCCCATCGTGGAGGGCTCCACGGTGCAGACCAAGTACGGGATCATCCGCACCGACCATGTGCTCTTCATCGCGGCGGGCGCCTTCCACGTCTCCAAGCCCTCGGACCTGATCCCCGAGCTGCAGGGGCGCTTTCCCATCCGCGTGGAGCTGAAGACGCTCCACGAGGCCGACTTCGTCCGCATCCTCCGCGAGCCCAAGAACGCGCTGCTCACGCAGTACCGCGCGCTGGTGGCGGCCGACGGCGCGGAGCTGGAGTTCACCGACGACGGGGTGGACGCCATCGCCGGCACGGCCGCGCTGCTCAACGAGCGCATGGAGAACATCGGCGCGCGCCGCCTCCACACCGTGCTGACCACGCTGCTGGAGGAGATCCTCTTCGACCTGCCGGACGTGGGCGAGAAGAAGATCGTGATCGACCAGGCCGCGGTGCGCGAGCGCCTGAAGGACATCGTGGAGGACGAGGACCTGCGGAAGTACATCCTGTAGCCGGGCGGGCGCATGGGCCGCATGCCGCCGGAGGAACGCCTCGCGAGCGAGCGGCGGCGCCTGCTGGTGCGGGTCGAGCACTGGCTCGAGACGCCCATGCTGGTGCTCGCGGGGGCGTGGCTGGTCCTGACGGTGCTGGAGCTGACCCGCGGGGTGTCGCCCCTGCTGGCGCGCGTGCAGCAGGTGATCTGGGCGGCGTTCGTGGCGGACTTCGCCTTCCGGCTCGCCATCGCCCCCGACCGGTCGCGGTACCTGGGGCGGAACTGGCTGACGCTGGTCTCCCTGGCCCTGCCGGCGCTGCGGATGGTGCGGGTGGTGCGGTTCGCCCGGGCGCTGCGCGCGGCGCGGGCGGTGCGCGCGGTGCGCCTGGTGAAGGTCGTGGGATCGGTGAACCGCGGGATGCGCGCGCTGGGGCGCACCCTGCAGCGCCGGGGCTTCGCGTACGTGGCCGCGGCCACCCTGGTCGTCACCTTCGCGGGCGCGGCGGGGATGGCCGCCTTCGAGAGCCACCCGGGGGGCCTGGAGTCGTACGGCGAGGCGCTGTGGTGGACGGCGATGCTGATGACCACGGTGGGCTCCGACTACTGGCCCGTCTCGGCCGAGGGGCGGCTGCTCGCGTTCCTGATCGCGCTGTTCGCCTTCACCGTCTTCGGCTACATCACGGCCACGCTCGCGTCCCTGTTCGTGGGCGGGGACGTGGCGCGCGTGGGCGCCGAGACGGCGGCCTCGGGCGAGGTGGGGGAGCTTCGGGCGGAGGTCGCCGCCCTGGCGGCGGAGCTGCGGGAGCGCGGCCGCCGCGCGGGAGGCGGGCGAGGTCCGGGCTGAGGGAGGTGGACGTGACCCCGACGCGGGAGCGGCGATGCGGGCTCGGGCGTGGATGGTCTGGGCGCGGGTGCGGGACGGCCTCTGGTTCCTGCCGGCGCTGCTCACCACCGCGGCCGCGGTGCTGGCCGGGGTCCTGACGGAGGTGGACCGCCGCGGCGCCGCTGCGGCGCTGACGGAGCGCTACTGGATCTTCCAGGGGGGCGTGGAGGGCGCGCGCGGCGTGCTCAGCGCGATCGCGGGCGGGCTCATCACGGTCACCGGGGTGGTCTTCTCGGTGACCATCGTGGCGCTGCAGCTCGCCAGCAGCCAGTTCACCCCCCGCGTGCTGCGCGACTTCACCGCCGACCGGGCGAACCAGGCCGTGCTGGGGGTCTTCATCGGCACGTTCACCTACGCGCTGCTGGTCCTGGGCACCGTGCGCGCGCAGGGTCCCGGGGAGGAGCCGTTCGTCCCGCGGCTGGCGGTGGCGGGGGCGGTGGTGCTCGTGCTGGTGAGCATCGGCTTCCTGATCTACTTCATCGACCACTCCGCGGCGTCGATCCGGGTCTCCACCATCCTGGAGCGCGTCACCCGCCGGACGCTGGCGGACGTGGAGCGGATCCTCCCCCGGGCGGGCGAGGGCGCGGGCGCGCGGGAGGACCGCGAGCCGCCGGCTCCGTCGGCGCCCGTCGCGGGGCGCGAGGCCGGGTACCTCCGGGCGGTGGACACGCGGGCCCTGCTCCGGCTGGGCGAGCGCCACGACCTGGTGATCGCCGTGGAGCCTCGCATCGGACACTTCCTGCTCCCGGGCGAGGTCCTGGGCTCGGTCTCCCCGGCCGCCGCGCTCCACGAAGGGGTGGCGCGCGCGGTACGGGAGGCGTTCGCCGTGGGATCCGAGCGCACCCCCGACCAGGACGTGGAGTTCGGGATCGTCGAGATCGCGGACATCGCGGTGAAGGCGCTCTCGCCGGGGATCAACGATCCCACCACCGCGGCCCGGTGCATCGACCGGCTGTCGGAGATCCTCCTGGCGATCGGGACCCGCCCGCTCCCCGGACCGATCCGGTCCGCCGCCGGCCGCGCGCGTGTCCTGCTGCGGCACCCGGACTTCGAGCGGGCGGCGCGGCTCGCGTTCGGCCCGATCGGCCACTTCGGGGCCGGGAACCCGGCCATCGCCGGCAAGCTCCTGGAGACGACGGTCCGCCTCGCCTCGCTGGTGCCCCCGGACCGCAGGCCCGTCCTGCGGGCGCTCCACGACGAGGTGCTGGGGGCGGCGCGGGCGCGGGCGGAGAGCCCGCTGGACCGCGCCCAGGTGGAGGCGGCGGCGGAGCGCCTGGGCCGCCCGGGCGAGGGGGCGTGACGCGGTAGGGAGCCGGGAGAGGGCCCCGCAGCGAGCGACGATGCGGGGCCCTCCGTCCTTCGCCCTCCATCCTTCGCCCTCCGTCCTTCGCCGTCCGTGTGGGCTACCGGACCGCGGGGCTCAGGAGCCAGTCGTGCTCCCAGAGCCCGGCGTGCCCGTGCTGCCGCAGCACCGTCGCGACCTGCGCCCAGTGGCGGATGCCGTGGATGAGGGTGTGGACCACGACCGTGTGCGCGCGCGACTCGATCCGGCCGAGCTTGCGGGTGTCGGAGACCAGCACCCGGTCCAGCGCCCGCGGGTCGGCGTCCCGGAGGAACTCGTCGCGGAGCGAGGCGGCGTTCCGGTGGATCGTCCACAGCTCCTCGACCGTCCCGTCCGGCAGCTCCTCGTAGCCGCTCACCGGCCGGTCCAGGAGGCGCTGCGCGTAGCGAAGCTCGACCGCGAAGACGTGCTTCACCAGCGTGCGGATCGTCCCCTCCGCTCCCGGACCGAGGGGGACGTCGAGCACCCCCTCCGGCGCGGACTGGAACCACTCCCGCCACCGCTCCGTCTCCCCCTCCACGTACGCCGCCAGCACGCCGATCTCCACGCTCGGTGTAGCCATCCGGTTCTCCTCCCGTGCCGGGATCGGGTGTCGCGTCGCCCCGCCGTAGCTTGCAGGCCCGGTGCGGCGCCGTCAATCCATCGCCCCGATGTTTCTCGCGTGCGGACGCGGAGAACGCGGGGGCATAGTGGAAGACGGAGGGAGGCTCGCCCCCCCTCGGCGCGTCGGCCGCCGGCGGCGGTGGAACCGCGGGCCGAGGGTGGAAAGCGGGAGGGCCCCGCACCGTGCTCGGTGCGGGGCCCTCCGTGCGCTCCGGCCGGCGGGGCGTCAGTCGGGGAAGGTGAAGGTGCGGGTGGCCTCGGCCATGCCGCGCCCGCCCGTCATCAGGGCGAGCAGGGCCTCCATCTCCGTGCCCATGCGGTCCAGGCGCTCCAGCACGGCGTACGAGTAGCCGTAGTCGAAGTAGAGCGACAGGGCCTCCTCGTGGGCCGGGTGGTACTCCACGATGCGCTCGTCCAGGCGGCGGAGCAGCTCGGCGCGGATGGCGGCGACCGCGTCGCGCACGTTGCGCTGGTCCTCGAGCGTCTCGATGCTCACGTCTCCCGTCAGCCGCGGGAGCAGGCTCTCGATGCGCGAGATGTCCACCTCGGTGGCGACGCCGCCCTCCGGGGTGCTCGCGTCCGCAACGATCATCTCGCCGGCGCTGCTCAGCGCGCGGAGCTCTTCGAAGTTGCAGTGCAGGATCACGAGCGCCTCCCTTGGCAGCGGACCTTCGTACCGATTTAGCAATCGCCGGGCCATGTCCGGCCCTGCTCTGAGTACCCCGTTGTCCCTGAAAAGGTTACGGGACGGGGCCGTGGGGGGTTTCAGCGGGGGAGGCGGCGCCGCGGGGGCGCTCGTGGCCTCGGGGTGCTCCCGCTCGGGGACGGGTGGTGTCCCGGACGGAAACGGAGTGGGGTGGCGGAACGTGGGTGGCTTCTGGATGAACGTTGGCGCGGACCGGGCGGAAAAGCAAGGGGTGGGTCCGCTCACCCGGGGCCGGTCAACGCCTCCCGCGCGCGCAGCACGCGCCGCAATGCTTCCCGGCTGTCGGGGGCCGTGGCGGTCAGGTGCCCCATCTTTCGCCCCGGCCGCGCCTCGCGCTTCCCGTACAGGTGCAGCGCCACGCCGGGAACGGCCAGCGCGGCCGCCACCCGCTCGTCTCCCAGCCCCGTGCCCACGTCTTCCCCCATCAGGTTGGCCATGGCGGCGGGGCGCAGCAGGTCGGGCGCGCCCAGGGGCAGCCCGCAGACGGCGCGGAGCTGCTGCTCGAACTGCGAGACGGCGCAGGCGCCCAGGGTGTGGTGCCCGGAGTTGTGGGGGCGCGGCGCGATCTCGTTGACGAGGACGGAATCGTCCTCCGTCACGAACATCTCCACCCCCAGCACGCCCACCACGTCCAGCCCCTCCGCCAGGGCGCATGCCACGCGGCGGGCCTCTTCCTCCACCGCCGCGGGGACGCGCGCGGGAACGACCGTGACGTCCAGGATGCCGTTGCGGTGGACGTTCTCCCCCGCCGCGAAGGCGGCCACGGCGCCGTCCACGCCGCGCGCGACGACGACGGAGATCTCCATGCGGAAGGGGACGAACGCCTCCAGGACCAGCTCCGTGCCCTCGCCGCCCAGGCGCTCGAACGCCGCGGCCGCGTCGTCGCCGGGGCGCAGGACGGCCTGGCCCTTCCCGTCGTAGCCGCCGCGGGCCGTCTTCAGCACGGCGGGAAGGCCCACGTCGCGGACGGCGTCGTCCAGCTCCGCGCGGGTGTGGACCGCGCGGTAGGCGGCCGTGGCGATCCCCAGGCGGCGGGCCGCGTCCTTCTCGCGCACGCGGTGCTGGGCGACCTCCAGCACGTGCGCGCCGGGGCGCACGGGGGCCAGCGCCTCCATGGCGCGCACGGCGGCCACGTCGGCGTTCTCCCACTCCAGCGTCACCACGGCCGAGCGGCGGGCCAGCTCGCGCGCGGCGTTCACGTCCCCCAGCGGCGCGCGGAGGTGCTCGTCGGCCACCTGGGCGGCGGGGGCGTCGGCGGCGGGGTCGAGGACCAGGACCCGGTACCCCATCCGCCGCGCCTCGACGGCGAACATCCGCCCGAGCTGCCCGCCCCCGACGATCCCGATGGTGGCGCCGGGGAGGACGGGCCGCGCGCTCACGTCGCCTCCGTCGCGGGGTCGGGGCGGAGCGCCTCCTCGGCCATCGCCGCCGCGTACGCCCTGAGTCGCGCGCGGATCTCCCCGTCGCGCGTGCCCAGGATGCGCGCCGCGAGCAGGCCGGCGTTGGCCGCGCCCGCCTTGCCGATGGCGACGGTGGCGACGGGGACGCCCTTGGGCATCTGCACGATGGAGAGGAGGGAGTCCAGCCCGTTCAGGGTGGAGGAGAGGACGGGGACGCCGATGACGGGAAGGACGGTCTTGGCGGCCGTCATCCCGGGGAGGTGCGCGGCCCCGCCGGCGCCGGCGACGATCACCTCGATCCCGCGTCCCTCGGCCGCCTGGGCGTAGGCGAACATGCGGTCGGGCGTCCGGTGCGCGGAGACGACCTCGATCTCGTACGCGATCCCCAGCTCGTCCAGGACGCGGGCGGCCTCGAGCATGGTCTCGCGGTCGGAGCGGGACCCCATGATGATCCCCACGCGCGGCTGGCTCAACTCTCCTCCGGGACGGGTCGGGGTGTGCGGGTGCGGGAGCGCGGGGCCGAATCTAGGCCCCGGCGCCGCGGGCGGCAACGCGGTCCTTGTCGGCCCCCGGGGCCCGCCCTAGGTTGACGGCATGAAGCTCAGAGAGGTGCAGTCCGAGGTCGATGCCTACATCGGCCAGTTCAAGGAGGGGTACTTTCCCCCGCTGGTGAACCTGGCCCGCCTCACCGAGGAGGTGGGGGAGCTGGCGCGCGAGCTGAACCACCGCTACGGCCCCAAGACCAAGAAGGCCGACGAGCCCGAGGGCGACGTGGCCCTGGAGCTGGCCGACGTCCTGTTCGTGGTGGTGGTGCTGGCGAACCAGATGGAGATCGACCTGCAGGACGCCATGGAGCGCACCCTCACCAAGTACCGCGTGCGCGACGCCGACCGCTGGGAGCGCCGCGAGTAGCGCCTCTTCCGCGCCGCCGTTCCGCCCGCCGCACCCCGGCGAGATGAACCCCACCGTCTTCATCATCGACGACGACCCCGACCAGGTCGCCCTCGTCACCGCGCAGCTGGAGCGCACGCGCCGCTTCCGCACCAAGGGGTTCTCCCGGCCGGAGGACGCCCTGGAGGCGCTGGCGGCCGAGGCGCCCGACGCCGTGGTGTGCGATCTGGTGATGCCGGGGATGGACGGGATCGAGCTCACCCGCCGCGTGCGCGAGACGCACCGCACCCTGCCGCTGATCATCGTCACGGCGCGGGGCACCGAGGGCGACGCCGAGCGGGCGCTGCGGGCGGGTGCCACGGACTTCGTCACCAAGCCCATCGAGCCGCGCGCGCTGGTCACGCGCCTGACGCGCTCGCTGGAGGAGGTGCCCGCCAAGGAGCTGCTGACCAGCGCGGCCAAGGCCAAGTTCGACCCGCACGGCATCATCGGCACGCACCCGCTCACGCAGGCCGTGCGCGACTTCGTGGAGAACGTGGCCTCGGTCCCCGGCGTCTCGGCCCTGCTCCTGGGCGAGTCGGGGACGGGGAAGAACATGGTGGCGCGGGCGATCCACGCGGCCAGCGCGGCGAGCAACTACCGCTTCGTGGAGATCAACTGCGCGGCACTCCCCGCGAGCCTGCTGGAGGCGGAGCTCTTCGGGTACGAGAAGGGCGCCTTCACGGACGCCAAGAACACCAAGAAGGGCCTGGTGGAGGTGGCGGACGGGGGCACGCTCTTCCTCGACGAGATCGGCTCGATGCCGCTGGAGCTGCAGGCCAAGCTCCTGACCTTCCTGGAGAGCCGCACCTTCCGCCGCATCGGCTCCACGCAGGAGATGACGGTGGCGCTGCGGGTGATCGCGGCCACCAACGTGGAGCTGGCCGACGAGGTGCGCGGCGGGCGCTTTCGCGAGGACCTGTACTACCGCCTGAACGTGGCCTCGCAGATCCTGCCGCCACTGCGGGCCATCCGCTCCGACATCCCCGCGCTGGCCCGCCACTTCGCCAAGCGGGCGGCGGAGTACTTCGGAAAGCCGGCCGTCACGCTGGACCCCGCGTCCATCGAGCGCCTGCAGAGGTACGACTGGCCCGGGAACGCGCGCGAGCTGCGCAACGTGATCGAGCGGTCGATGATCTTCTCGCGCGACTCCGTGATCCGCGTGGAGGAGCTGGAGAACCCGCAGCAGCCGGCGCACGCCGACTCGGTGGGTCTGCCGCGCGGGCTGACGCTGGCGGAGGTGGAGCGCCTCTACATCGACGCCACGGTGAAGGAGCTGGGCGGGAACATCACCGAGGCCGCCCGGCAGCTCGGCATCTCCCGCAAGGTCCTGTGGCAGCGCCGCAAGCGGCACGGCCTGATGGACGAAGCCTCCTGACCCCGCGCCCTCCCCTGGTCCCGGCGAGCCTCGCCCGCCGCGTCGTGGGCGGCGGCGTGCTGGCCGCCCTCGCCTTCTCGCTGGTCGTAGCCCGCCACCTGCTGGCCGCCGCCGACGTGCACCGCGACGCGGAGCGCTCCGAGCGCGCGCTGGTGCGCGCCGGCGCCCTGCTGGCCGACGCGCGCGCCCTCCTCTTCTCCGCCGAGTCGGACCTTCGCGAGCTTCGCTACGCAACGCGCCTCTCCGCGCCGCCGGCGGCTCCCGAGCGCGGGGCCGTGCCGCGCGCGCTGGGTGAGGTGCGCGTGGCA
>JASLAX010000075.1 GCA_030146875.1 Longimicrobiaceae bacterium | reverse complement strand
GGGGTACCCGCAGGAGGGCACGCCGAACCCGCTGCGCTTCATGGCGCGCGAGCAGGATTCAGCGAGCGGGCTGTACTACGTGCGGGCGCGGTGGTACGATCCGGCGCTGGCGCGGTTCGTCAGCGAGGATCCGATCGGGCTGGCGGCTGGGATCAATCTTTATTCCTACGGTGCCAACGATCCTGTCAACAATGCTGATCCGACCGGCCTCTACCCTTGTTACCCATACAGCATCTTGCTTGCCCCGAGATGGGACAACGGGGCGGAAAGCCGATACGTCCACCGGGTGCTTGCCGATGGCTGCCGGTCCGGTGTTGCGGACAATCCGTCCCGTCGAGGTGGCCCTACCATCCGTGGCGCAGATGCTGGGCAACGCATTCGACATGAGTCGTCCCCCTCGTTGGGGGATCGGTTAGAGGACTGGGCCGATACGCATCCTACCTGTGATGTAGCGCTAGCATCCTTGGGCATTAACGCCGCCGGCGACATACTTTTTGTAACGGGTGTCGGTGCGGCTGCGAGGGTGTCCATGGGATTGGGCGCCCTGGCCGCACGTACGCTTCCGGTATGGGCATACCGGAATCCTCAGACAATGCGGATGTTTGCAGGACTGGCGGGTGCTGAGTGGAGCCACAACTTCGGTGTCGGCTCGCACATGTTGGGAGCCGCGGCCTCACACCATTTTGCTGGATCAGTGGAGGGGACTATGCACACAGTTGCGCTCGGACAGGAGCCAAGCGGTTGGGATTTGGTGCCGATAGTGGCTACCGGTCGAGCGTTCTTGTCTGCTCGGAAAGCATGTGGACTATGACGCCCCGTAGAGATGTGAGAAAACCCTCTCGACGATCGGGTTCAGACTGGTTAGGCGATGTGTGGATCGGGATTCGGATTGGACTGATCGCCGCCGGGGTGCTGTCACTATACGTATCCGTCCTATGGGTCGTTCGTGGGGGTACCCTGGCCGATCGAGTTGGGATGTCACTCGGAATGATCCTCTTGACCTATCTGCTCGGAGGAGTGTTTGGGGGCGCTCTGTTCGGGACCGTGATGCCGGTGATCGGAAAGCGCGGGGGGGGCGCACTGACCGGATTTGTAGTGATGATACCGGTCTTCACCGCGCTTCGCTTCACCTCCGACGGCTTTGGGCTCGGGCTGACTATGGATAGTGTGGACGTAGTTGCACTAGCCTTGATTCTAGGCGCACCGCTTGGGGCGATCTACAAGTCGATGTTCCTGGGGGATCGGTGAGGTCTTTCCATCCTACGAATGCACTCACCACGGAAAAGCAACGGTGTCGCTCGCCGTCCGGAACAGCCGAGAGGCATATCTCGGGTGTTATCACTCCCCCATGCTGTGGGGAAAGGAGTAGATCCTAACACCACGCCAGACGCTTCGGTCCCGAGGTTTTGACTTGGGGACGAGCCTCAGGTGAAGATCCGCGTCGGAGGCGGAGCAGGAGATGGGACGATCTTCTCCGGGCTCAATCTCGGCTTTACGGTGTGCCCCTGGGGATCATCTATAGGTCGATGCTCCTGGGGGATGATTGACCCGGCTCTAACCCAGCCCACCACCCACGGCGCTCGAAGATCCACTGACCAGCACGCGTACATCCGAGACACGGGCGTCGCCCCGACTGTCGCCAGGACCCGAGCGATCATCTAGAATAGTGGAGGAGCATCTTCGGTACCCCTTCACTCCCTTCCACGTCTTCCTGGTCCATGAAACGTCTCTGCGTCTTCTGCGGCTCCTCGGCGGGCACGCGGCCCGCGTACGCCGACGCGGCCCGCGCCATGGGCCGCCTGCTGGCGGAGCGCGGGATCGGGCTGGTGTTCGGCGGGGGGAAGGTGGGGCTGATGGGCGTGGTGGCCGACGCGGTGATGGCGGCGGGGGGCCAGGCGACCGGCGTGATCCCCGAGGCGCTGATGGCGCGCGAGGTGGGGCACCGCGGGCTCACGGAGCTGCACGTGGTGGGGAGCATGCACGAGCGGAAGGCGCTCATGGCCGACCTGGCGGACGGCTTCATCGCCCTGCCCGGCGGCTTCGGGACCTACGAGGAGTTCTGCGAGGTGCTCACCTGGTCGCAGCTCGGCATCCACCCCAAGCCGTGCGGCCTGCTGAACGTGCAGGGCTTCTACGACCCGCTGCTGGCCCTGTTCGACCACGCCGTACGCGAGGAGTTCGTCCGCCCCGCCCACCGCTCGCTCGTCATCTCCGAGACCGAGCCCGCGCGCCTGCTGGACCGCATGGCCGTGTTCGTTCCGCCCGTGGTGGAGAAGTGGATCGGGCGCGACGAGCGGTAGCGACCCCGCGCCTCCATCCCGAGACGTAGATCGACAACGACACGGCGTCTCCGCACCCGCAGGGACGCCGCGTCGCGTTTCTCTCCCGTCGGCGAGGGTCGGCCGCGTCTACGGTCCTGATGTGGAAGGCGCGGCCCCGTCGATCCGCACGTCCGCCATCCCGCCCTTGATCACCCCCTCCGCCGTCCGCGCGATCAGCCGGTGGTAGGGGTCGATGCCGGCGCGGGCCGGCCGCGATGGAACGGTGACGGTGATGGACTGCCGCCCCGAGCGGATGCGGTGCTTGCGCAGGTAGAGCGGCTCCCGCGGCGGCTGCCCCTCCGCGACGGGGGCGAAGACGCCGACGTCCACCCAGTCGTCCATGGGCACCTCCGCGTGGTTGCCCGCGCCGTCGGAGCGCACCTTGGCGGCGTGCACGTCCAGCGTCACACGGTACGCGCCGCCGCCGGCGGGCTCGGCGCGCGCGCCGGTGGCCCGCAGGTCCCAGAGCGTGATGGTCGCCATCAGGTCGTGCAGCAGGCCGCGCAGCGAGTCGGGCGTGACCGCCCGCAGCTCGCCGTACAGGTCCAGCGTGGTGGGATAGGGCGGCCCCCGCATGCCGTGCCGCGCCACCAGGCGGCGCAGCGCGGCGTTCACGCGGTCCTCGCCCACGTAGTCGCGCAGCGCGTACATCGCCACGGGGCCCTTGCGGTAGTGGACGTGCTGGTGGTCGCCGGAGAGGAGCAGCGGCACCTCCGGGGTCGCATGCGAGCCGCGGCCCTCCAGGTAGGCCAGGTGCAGCGTCCGCAGCATCCGCCGCGCGGCGCGGGGGCCGTAGGTCCGCTCCATCGCCATCGCCGCGCCGTACTGCGCCAGCGTCTCGGAGAGCACCTGCGAGCCCTGCACGTCCGCGCCCACCACCTGGTGCCCCCACCACTGGTGGGCGAGCTCGTGCGAGACGACCAGGAACGGCGTGTCGACGCCGTCCGCCTCCTCCTCCGCCCCGATGCGCCCCACGGCGACGGGGTTGGTCTCGGTGTACACCATCCCCCCCGGGAAGGCCCGCCCGAAGTTGCCGTGGTACCCGGGGATCTCCACCAGCGTGTACTGGCGATGGGGATAGGGCCCGAACTGCTCCGTGAAGTAGTCCAGCGACGCCCGGACCGCGCGGGCCATGCGCTCCACGTTGAAGGCGTGGCCAGGGTGGTGCAGGATGCGGATCTCCACGCCCTTCCAGCGCGACCGGTGCTCCGC
Organism: Longimicrobiaceae bacterium; assembly: GCA_030146875.1. Classification (GTDB taxonomy): domain Bacteria; phylum Gemmatimonadota; class Gemmatimonadetes; order Longimicrobiales; family Longimicrobiaceae; genus JASLAX01. The sequence goes on along the minus strand of JASLAX010000075.1, from coordinate 1,726 downwards.
GTACGCGGCGGACGCCAGGCTGAGCGACGCCATCACCGGCGCGTCGGCGCGGTAGTGGAAGTACCGCCGGCCGCCCTCCGTCCAGCTCCGCCGCAGCGCGCCCGGCATCACCGCCGTCTGGCCGGCGGCGGTGCCCACCGTGGCCTCGAAGCGGATCCAGTCCGCCGTGGGGGAGCTGCGCGGAACCATCCGCGCGGCGGAGTCGCCGATGGGGCGGAAGCCGCCGCGGGGGAGAAGCCCGTGCTCGCGCCGCGCGGTGGCGCCCGTCAGCTCCAGCAGGTCGCGCTGGTAGCCGATGGCCGGGAGCAGCCGCATCATCTCCAGGTAGGTCCCGTTCCCCACCACCGCCGTGCTGATGGCGCTGCGCGCGCGGTTGCGGATCCCGCGGGGGGTCAGGCTCGCCTCGAACCGCATCTCCAGCGAGTCCCCCGGCAGCAGCGGACGGGAGAGGGCGTAGATGCGGAAGCCGTTCTCCGCGTCCCGCAGCACGGTCGTGGAGGGGCGGTCGAAGCGGACCCCACGGAGGGCGACCTCCGGGTAGGTGAACGAGGAGACGTGGACGGAGCCGATCGGGCCGTCCGTGCGGTTCACCAGCCGGTAGGTTCCGCGGACGCGGATGGAGCGCCGCTCGGGATAGACCTCCACGTGCAGCGTCGTGGCCGTCAGCCAGGGCTGGGGGGCGTTCTCGTACCGCTTGTAGCGCCGCTCGTACTCGGCCTCCGCCGCGTCCGCGTTCCACGCGGAGCGGTAGCGGGCCAGCACGTTGGTCTCGTGGAAGACGAACCCGCCGGTGCCCAGCACCAGCAGCGCCGCCCCGGCGACGGCCGCGACCGCGCGTGGCGTGAGCCGCTGCCGCGCGGCGCGCAGGCGGCCGCGCACCCCGCGCTCCGTGCCGCGCACCCAGAAGAGCAGCGCGACCAGGGCCAGGAGCAGCGCCCACGCCGCCCAGTACGCCTTGAGCCACAGGAAGGAGCGGACGAAGGGCCCCACGCCGCCCAGGTCCGAGTAGACCCACCCCGGGTCGGAGCCGTAGACGAGCAGGTTGTGCTCGATGCCCAGGCGGTGGGCCTGGAAGACGGCCATGAACGCCGCCACCCCGGCCAGGTGCCCGGCGTACTTGGAGTTCACCAGCACGTGCACCAGCATCGCGAGCACCGCGAAGAGCAGGTAGCCGGCGAGCCGCATCCCGAACAGGACCTTCAGGTACACGCCGAGCTGGTGGTCGTGGTAGCCCTGCAGCGCCTGTGTGGCGATGCCGGCCGCCATCAGCACGCCCTGCAGAAGGACGATGGAGAGCGCGAGCGCCAGGAAGCTCCCCGCGAACGGCACCCACTCCGGCACCGGCTGCGTGTCCCCCAGCTCCTGGACGCGGGCGTCGCGCTCGCGCCACACCAGCTCGCCCGCGTAGAGCACGGTCAGCAGCGCCACCAGCAGGCCCACCAGCGACCCGGCGAGGTTCCCGGCGACCTGCCGGGTCACGGGCCAGACCGGCATGAGGAACATGGGGTCCTCGCGCGACTCCATCCCCATGAACAGCGTGAACCCGAAGAGGCCGGCGGCCACCAGCAGGAACTCGCGGCTCAGCGCCGTCTGCCGGAGCGCGATCCGCGCGACCGCCAGCGTCTGCGTCAGGCGGGCGCGGGCGCCGAACGAGCGCGGCGCCCGGGGCACCACCAACGGCCCCGGGCGCGGGGCGGCGGCGTCCACCGCCACCGCCCCGGCCTCC
>JASLAX010000236.1 GCA_030146875.1 Longimicrobiaceae bacterium | reverse complement strand
GCTGGAGCTGGCGCCCGCCGTGCGCCGCGTGGTGGCGCGGGCGGACCCGCGGCAGGCGCGGATCGCCGTCTCCACGCTGGCGGTGGAGCTGGCGCGCTTCCGGGCGCCGCTGCTCTGGTTCGGGATGGTCCTCTCCGTCGCCGCGGCCGCGGCGGCGCTGCTGGCGGCGCTGGGCGTGGCGGGGGTGGTGGCGTTCGCCGTCGCCCGCCGGACGCGCGAGCTGGGGGTGCGGGCGGCGCTGGGCGCCCGTCCGCGCGCCCTGGTGGCGCTGGTGCTGCGCCGCGGGCTGCGGCTCACGATGATGGGCGTGGCGTTCGGCGCGGTGGTCGCCGTCACCGGAGTGGCGCGCTTCCTCCAGCTCGCCTTCTACGGCGTGCCGCTGGTGGACGGGCCGGCCTACGCGGGCGTGGCGCTCGGCGTGGCCTCAGTCGCCCTGCTGGCCACGCTGGTGCCCGCCCTCCGCGCATCGCGCGTGGATCCCGCGGTGGCCCTGCGGGCCGAGTGACGGTGCGCGTCGTCCTCGTCCGCGCCGTCGGTCCGGTGTTCCGGAGGGGAGCAGGGGAGGCGCCGGGGAAGGCGGGCGGAGGCGAAAGGCGGGCGAACGGGGCGGTCCTTCGCAGGGAGGGCCGCCCCTGCGTTTCCATGCGTGGGACGGCAAGGGTGGTGCGCCGGGGCCCTGAGCGCGGAAACACGTACCGGAGGGAAGACCATGCAGTTCGAGATCTACCAGGACAAGCGGGGGGAGTACCGCTGGAGGCTCCGAGCGCAGAACAAGATGATCCTGGCCGTGTCGTCCGAGGGCTACAAGCACCACGTGGACTGCGTGCGCTGCCTGGAGTCCACCCGCAAGGCCGGGGCGACGGCGGGGCTGGTGGACCTGCGCGGCGCCGCCAGGTAAGCCGCGCGGGCCGGCGGTCGCGGGCCCCTCGCGGGCGTCCGGCGGGAACCCCCCGCCGGACGCCCGCGCGCCGTTTAGGCCCTTGTCCGTCGGGACGGTCGTCTTACCTTGTGGAAGCGGCTCGGAGCGGTGAAACACCTCCCGCGGCCGCAGCGTAGACCGTGCAGGCAGTCGATTCTTCCCACCCCGCTCCCACGCGAAGCCAATGAACGAGTTCGAGGTACTGGTCCCGCTCGCCGGCGTCGTGCTCGGCAGCCTGATCGTGCTGATCCCCATCACCGGCCTCACCGCCCGGTTCGCGCTGAAGCCCGTGCTGGAGGCGCTGGGCCGCTACCGCGAGGGGCAGGGCGCCGCGGACGCGGTGCAGCTCATCGAGCGCCGCCAGGCGCTGCTGGAGGAGCAGGTGCACTCCATCGAGCGCGCCGTGCGCGACCTGATGGACGAGGCCGAGTTCCGCCGCCAGCTCGAGTCCGGCGCCCCGCCCGCCGCCCAGCCTCGCCTCGCCGCCACGCCGATGCCGCGCCAGGTGGAAGACGTGTGACTCCGTCCGCGCCGCTGACCAGCCGGCGAGGCATCCCCCGCGGCATCCTTGATTAACCCAGCGGTGGGTTTTACTCTCAGGGAACAAGAGCCTCGTCTACGACCAGAGCGGGTTCCGGGTATACGTCTACGCACCACCCAGAGAGCACCGTCCAGCCCACGTGCACGTGGAGTGTGCCAACGGCGGCGAGGTCATCGTGAAGCTGGGAGACGAGCGGACCCCGCCGCGCGTATGGTCCTACCACCACGCGAAGTCCGCCGATGTGCGGCGCGCCCTGCGCATCGTCGAAGGTGACCAGGAGTTGTTCCTGGAGGAATGGAGGAAGCTGCATGGCTCGTAAGTGGACGCCCGCTACCGACGAGGAGTTCGAGCGCCAGTTCGAGGCGGCGGGTCGGGAAGGCGAGGAGGCGGATCGGATCGAGCCCCGCGCGACAAGGGTCTCCCACGACCGCGAGCGCCGGATGCTGCTCGTGGAGCTGCGGAGCGGGTGCCTCTTCGGCATCCCGCTGGACCGGGTGCCAGGGCTCAGAGGCGCCACCGACGCGCAGCTCGCCGCCGTCCGGGTCTCTTCGAGCGGTGACGGGCTTCTGTGGGACGAGCTGGACGCGCACGTCTCGCTCACCGGTCTCATGGAGCAGGCGCTGAACCTGCGCGAATGGGCCCCGCGCTACCTTGGGCAGAGGAAGAGCGAGGCGAAGGCGGATGCAGCGCGGAAGAACGGCCTGAAGGGCGGCCGCCCGCGAAAGCCGGAGAGCGCCGCGAAAACCCTCCCCCGTCGCTCGGGAAAGCAGGGCACCGGCCTCTGATCGCGACCGACCGGGCGACGCCCCGCCGCGCGGAGGATGTCGGGATCCGGTCGAAAGTAACGCACGCGCGCCACGTCATCCGATCCCCGCCCCCGGAGGTGTGCATGAAGACCAGCGGCACCGACCCGCAGGACGCGCCGGGGGACGACCGACGGCCTCCGCGCCGCCCCTCCGTCACCCGCGTCATCCAGGCGGCGCGGCGGCGCAGGCGGGGCGGCTGGGTCGTCTCCACCATCGGGTACGAGGACACCACCGTGCCGCGCTTCCTGGAGACGCTGCGCGGCGGCGGCGTGGAGCTGCTGGTGGACGTGCGGGCGGTCGCCGGGTCGCGGCGGCCGGGCTTCGCCAAGACCCGGCTCTCCGAGAACCTGGCCGGCGCGGGGATCGACTACCTGCACCTGCGCGGCCTGGGCACCCCCGCCGACGGGCGCGCCGCCGCGCGGGCGGGGAAGCACGACGAGATGCACCGCGTCTTCCGCGAGCACCTGGAGACGCCGCAGGCGCAGGACGAGCTGGAGCAGCTCGCCGACCTGGTGCGCTCCGGCCGCCGCGTCTGCCTGCTCTGCCTGGAGGCCGATCCCGCGCACTGCCACCGCTCGCTCGTCGCCGAGGCGCTCGATGGGCTGGTGGAGATCGAGGTCCGCCACCTGCGCCCCGCCGACGAGGAGTAGCGCGCCACCACCGCAGCCAGCTCCTGCTGGCCCTGAAGGCGAACGGCCACATGGTCGACAGGAAGACGCAGTTCGGGATCTGGGAGTGGGGCGTGCGATGAGTAGCGCTTCCCGCTCGCTTCGTGGGCGCAAACGACCAATTTGCGTTCCCGACCCCTCTGATGATGAACGCCTCGGCTCTTTTAGCGATGTAGTTCGTGCATATCGACGCAAGAAGCGAGTGGATGCGGCGAACGAGCTGAAGTACTACCGGGACCTTCCGACGCTCGGGCGCGCGATCAAGGCAGCCGCACTCTCCCAGACTCCCGAGGGGAAGCGCCACAACCATCAGCGGCGTATTCCCGGCCCGGCACTCGAAAGCGCCGAGAAGCACCTCCAAGCAAAGCGAGCGAAGCTTCAGCAATGTGATTCGTTCGACGCGGTTTTTCGCATCGTTGCAAGTGTCGGGGATAAGGTTCACGGCATCGGTCCAGTAGCCGTCTACGACATCTCTACTCGGATCGGCGCTTACCTTGGTCTAGAACCGCAGCGGGTATACCTCCACGCTGGCACCGCTGACGGGGCGAAGGCCCTCGGACTTGCGCACCGTGCCGAAAGTTTGAGTGTAGAGGATCTTCCACGAGCGTTCCGCAAGCTTCTACCGCGCGAGCTAGAGGACTGCCTCTGCATGTACAAGCACGTCTTCGCGCGGATTACGGTTCTCTCTCGGGTGCGTTGACGCTCCAAGAAGAGCAGCGAGAGAGCGGAGCGGCCCCGGGCGACGATGCCTGGGGCCGCTCGCGCGGTGGGGGGGTCGAACTACCCCGGTCATGCGACTCATGTAGGAACCGGCGGCGGGAGGTAGCTTCGTGGCGCGTCGAGGACGGGGCCCGGGAACGACGACGGACCCGCCTCGGAACGCCTGACGAAGAGACCACCCCAGACCGGGATCATAGATCATGCGCAGCACGCTCCGCCGCCCCGTCCGCCTGGCCGCCGCCGCGGCCGGCCTCGCCCTGGCCGCCTGCGACGCGGTCCCCACGTCCAGCCCGACCGACGCCGAGGCGCCCAACGCCCAGCTCTCCGGCGGCACCGAGACGCGCTTGACCGACAACCCGTACCTGCAGGCCGCGCCGGTGATCGACGGCGACCTGGTGGTCTGGGTGGACCTGCGGAACGGCAACAAGGACCTCTACGCGCGGGACCTGGCCACCGGCCTGGAGCGCCCCATCACCACCGGAGCCCAGGTGCAGCAGTCCGCCCGCATCGACGGCTCGCTGATCGCGTACGAGAACTGGGGCTCCACCCTGGAGATCCGCGTGCACGACGCGGCCACCGGAGCGGACCGCCAGGTGACCCCGTCCCTGGTCCCCGGCTCCGAGTCGCAGCCGGACGTCTCCGGGCAGCGCGTCGTCTACGTCTCCAACCGCGGCAACAGCGCCGACATCTTCCTCTACGACCTGCAGTCGAACACGGAGACGGGGATCCGCACCGACCGCTCCGACTCGCAGCGCCCCGCCGTCTCCGGCGACTGGGTCGTCTGGCAGGAGTCCACCGGCGGCGGCGACGACCCGGACATCGTCCTGTACCACGTCCCCACCGGGGCGACGAAGGTCCTGACGGACAGCGGGTCGTGGCAGGGGAACCCCGACGTCGACGGCCGGATCGTGGTGTGGGAGGACAACCGCGACGGCAACGCCGAGATCTACATGCACGACATCCACGCCAACGTCACGCGCCGCATCACCAGCAACCCGGCGCGCCAGCGCAGCCCGCGCGTCCAGGGCAACCTGATCGTTTGGGAGGACCTGCGCCACGGCGACGGCAACGTGGAGGTGTACGCCCACGACCTGGCCACGGGGCAGGAGTTCCGGGTCACCACCGCCCGCGGCAACCAGGCGATCCCCGCCGTCTCGAACGGGCGGATCGTGTGGCAGGACGGCCGCACCTACAACACGGACGTGTGGATGTACACGGCCCCGTCCGGCATCCAGGCCGCGCGCCGGCGGTAGCCGGCCGCGATCCCCTCCGGACCGCGCCCCCCGCCGCTCCCGGCGGGGGGCGCGCCGGTTGCCGTTCGCGGCGCCGCGAGGTATGCTGCCCCGTTGCGGCGGACGCACCAGCACGGCACGGGGGACGATGCGGTCGGTCTCGGAGTACAACGTCCACAAGCACTTCACCTACGAGTTCCGCGAGAGCCGCCTGAAGAAGGCGGCGGCGCTGATCGGCGCGCTGCCGGCGGGGCGCATGCTGGACGTGGGGTGCACCACCGGCGACTGGGCGCTGCACTGGCGTGGGCGCGGGTGGGACGTCGCGGGGATCGACATCGACCGCGCGTACGTGGACGCCGCCCGCGAGCGCGGGCTGGACGCCCGCCTCTGCGACCTGAACGTGGAGCCGGTCCCCTTCCCGGACGCCTCGTTCGACCTGGTGTTCGCCGGCGAGGTGATCGAGCACCTGGTGGACACCGACGGCTTCCTGCGGGAGATGGGCCGGATGGTGCGCCCGGGCGGCCACCTGCTGATCACCACGCCCAACCTGGTGTCGTTCGAGAACCGCGTGCGGGTGCTGCTGGGCTTCTACCCGGCGTGGGTGGACTGGTCGCTGCAGGGCCCGGGGCACGTGCGGGCGTACACCCCGCGCATCCTGAAGCGGCATCTCGGCCAGCACGGCTTTCGCGTGGTGAAGCACACCGGCAACTGGGTGCCCTTCGTTCCGCAGCGTCTCGTGGACGACCTGCGCGCCCCGTGGCTCGCCGTCACCGGCACGCTGCTCCCCGGCCTGGCCATGGACATCATCGTGCTGGCCCGCCGCGAGGGCGCGTGACGCCTCCTTCGCAGGGCCGCGGGCGGGGAAGGTCCCGCGTCCGCGTCCGCCGTCCCTCTTCTCCCGGAGCACGATGCCCCACCGCACGCCACCCCCGCGCACCGTGGTTCCCGCGGGCAAGGTGCTTCGCTTCGCCCTGGTCGCCGTGGTGGTGGGCGCGGTGCTCGGCTTCCTGATCGTGCGCTCCTGGATGGGCCGCCGCGACCAGGGCGACACCGTGCCGCCCGCCGCCACCGCGGCGCCCTGAGGCGGTGGACGCCCGGCTCGTCCGCGCCAGCAAGCTCCTGAGCCGGGTCCTGCGCCACGATCCCGGCCGGCTGGGGCTCACGCTGGACCCGGAAGGATGGGTGGACGTGGACGCCCTGCTCCACGCCGCCTCGGCCGCGGGGACCGCGCTGGACCGGGCGACGCTGGAGCGGGTGGTGGCCGAGAACGACAAGCGGCGCTTCGCCCTCTCCGCGGACGGCGCGCGGATCCGGGCGCTGCAGGGCCACTCGGTGCCGGTGGACCTGGGCCTGGAGCCGCGGGTGCCGCCGGAGACGCTCTTCCACGGCACCGCCGCGCGCTTCGTGGACGCCATCCTGCGCGACGGGATCCGCGCCATGTCGCGCACCCACGTCCACCTCTCCGCCGATCCCGATACGGCGCGCGTCGTGGGGCGGCGCCACGGCTCCCCGGCCGTCCTGCACGTGGCCGCCCGGGCCATGCACGCCGCCGGGCACGTCCTGATCCGCTCCGAGAACGGCGTCTGGCTCGCCGCCGCCGTCCCCCCCGAGTTCCTCTCCCTCCCGTGACCGACGCCGGCTTCCCTTCCGACGACGAGCTGAACGCCCGCGACACGTTCGCCGATGCCGCCGCGGAGGCAGGGGCCTGGGCAGCGTGCGAGAGCCTTCCCGACGGCTTCCGAGTGGAGCTCGGCGGCGTCATGCTCTGGAACGAGCCCCGCGGCCTGGACAGGGCGCCGTCCTCCCGCTTCTTCCTGCGGTTCGGGGAGCCCACGTGCGTCGCGTTCCTGACGTTCGACGACGCCGAGGTTCCGGCGGACTGGCCGGAACGCTTCCGGACGGGGGAGGTGGGGCCGTTCCGCCTGGACGCGGACGAGGTGACGCTGACGCACGGCCCCCTGGCGGCCCGGCTGGTGGCGGAGGCCGAGGCGGTGGAGCCGCTGGTCGGCGACCCGGCGGCGACCGACTGGTCCGCCGCGCACGCCCTGCTGGCATTGCGGGCCGGGCCCGTGGGTCTGGTCGTGGCGGCGCGCGGCGTGGAGCTGCTCGACTCCCACGGCCCGGTGCCGTGCCCGGAGGTGGCGGAGCGGCGGAAGCGCTGGTGGGACTACTGGCAGGCGTACTGGGACCGGAAGGGCACGCCGGACGAGCTGCCGCACGACGCCCTCGCCGAGACGTGCTGGCCGGTCACCCTCACCCCCGAGACCCTCGCCGCCTGGGCCGCGGATCCGACCAGCCTGCGCCCCGCCGCTCCGTCCGACGTCGCCCCGCCCCTCCTGGACGAGGGGACCCTGGCGGAGGACGATTCGAATAGGGACGACCCGTCTCCGTCCCCCGATCGAGGCGACGCCCACCTCGTGTTCGCGGGGGCGGTCGCGGAGATGGGGCTGTGGACGTGGTGGGCCGGCGCGCTCCCCGACCGCTTCCAGGTGGAGCTGGGGAACGTGATGCTGTGGAACGCGCCGCGGGCCGCGGGGCAGGCGCCGCCCAACCGCTTCGCCCTGTCGTGCGTGGAGCCCTGCTGCGTGGCGTTCCTGGACTTCGGCGGCGGCGCGGAGCAGCCGGACGGCTGGCCCGAGCGCCTGCGCTCGCACGACGTGGGACCGTTCGAGCTGGACGGGGAGCGCTTCGCCCTGGGGGACCACGACCGCGCCCTGGCGATCCTGGCGGAGGCGCGGGGGGCGGCCGTCCACGCCGGCGACGCGCGGGAGGAGACGGTCCGCGCCGCGCCGGCCGTGCTGGCGTTCCGCGCGGGACCGGTGGGGCTGCTGGTGGCGGCGGCGCGCATCGACCTGCTCGACTTCTCCGGCGCGGTGGCGTGGGACGAGGTGCCGGCGCGGCGCGCGCGCTGGTGGAGCTACTGGCGCGAGTACTGGGACCGGAAGGACACCGCGGACGAGCTGCCGTGGGACCTGCTCTGCGAGGTCAACATCCCCGTGGGCTCGCCCACCGCTCCACCGGCGGGTGCGGACGACGCCGCGCGGGTCTTGGACGCGGAGGACGCCGCGGGTGTCGGGGATGTGGAGGACCCCGTGCCCGCCCGCCCCGCCGAGGACGAGCCGCCGCATCTCTCCGCCCCCCCGGCGCCGGTCGAGGCGGACGGCGGGGCACCCCCGCCGCACGCGACCATCCGCAGGAGCGGCCGCGACTGGCTGGGGGCGGCGCTGCCCGCGCTGGTCGTCTTTCCCATCGTCTTCGGCGGGCTGCACGGGGTGGCGGCGGAGGAGGGGATCTCCCACCGCACGGCGTGGAAGCTGATCGCGCTGGTGGCCCTTCCGCTGGCCGCGTGGACGCTGGCGCGGGTCCGCACCCTTCCGCGCGACGAGGAGTACCAGGTGGGCCCCACGGGCGTCCGCTTCCACCGTGGGTCGAAGGTGCAGGCGGACGACGACGGCTCCATGGCGTGGAGCGAGATGGAGTTCTACCGGGTCCGCACGTCGCCGCGGCACGGGCGGCGCACGCTGGTGGTGAAGTCGTACGGGGGACGCAGCGCGGCGCTGCGCGAAGGGGAGACGGCGGAGGAGCGCGCGGCCTTCGACCTGTTCCTGAGGGCGTTCCTGGCGAGGGCGGCGGGACGGGTCACGGAGCGGTGACGACCCTTGCGCCACGGCGGCGCGGGGCGGATCGTGTGCGGGGGCGCCGCCGGGCGAGCGGCGCGATGGGGACCGAACCTGGGGAGGACGGGATGGAGATGGAGAGGCGAGCGCTGGGGAACCAGGGGCTGCAGGTGTCCGCGATGGGGCTGGGGTGCATGGGGATGTCGGAGTTCTACGGCACCCACCAGGAGATCGAGGAAGGGGTGGGCGAGTCCATCGCCACCATCCACCGGGCGCTGGAGCTGGGCGTCGACTTCCTGGACACGGCCGACATGTACGGCCCGCACACCAACGAGGAGCTGGTGGGGCGCGCGATCCGCGACCGCCGCGACCGCGTGGTGCTGGCGACCAAGTTCGGCATCGTGCGCACCGCCACCGAGCGCAGCGTGAACGGCCGGCCGGAGTACGTGCGCCAGGCGTGCGACGCGTCGCTGCGCCGGCTGGGCGTGGAGCACGTCGACCTGTACTACCAGCACCGCGTGGACCCCGGCGTGCCGATCGAGGAGACGGTGGGCGCCATGGCCGAGCTGGTGCGCGCCGGAAAGGTGCGCTTCATCGGCCTCTCCGAGGCGGGCCCGGACACGCTGCGACGCGCGGTGAAGGAGCACCCGGTGAGCGCCCTGCAGACGGAGTACTCGCTCTGGAGCCGCGACCCCGAGGACGGGCTGCTGGAGACCTGCCGCGAGCTGGGGATCGGCTTCGTGGCGTACTCGCCGCTGGGCCGCGGCTTCCTGACCGGCCGCTACCGCAGCATCGACGACCTGCCCGAGGAGGACTTCCGCCGCGGCTCGCCGCGCTTCCAGGGCGAGAACTTCGCGAAGAACCTGGAGCTGGTGGGCCGCGTGGAGGCGATCGCGAAGGAGAAGGGCTGCACCCCGTCGCAGCTCGCCCTGGCCTGGGTGATGGCTCAGGGGAGCGACGTGGTCCCCATCCCCGGCACCAAGCGCCGCGCGTACCTGGAGGAGAACGCCGCCGCGGCCGCCGTGGAGCTCACCCCGGACGACCTGGCCCGCATCGACGAGGTCGCCCCCCGCGGAGCCGCCGCCGGCACCCGCTACCCCGACGCCGGCATGCGCATGGTCGGCCTCTAGCCGCGTCGACCGCGGAAGGACGAGGGGCCCCGCCCGCAATCGGCGGGGCCCCGCGCGTTCATCCTGCTCCCGTCTCGCACCCCACCCGCATCTTCCCCGCGGAGACGCGGAGGACGAGCCGCACCACTCCGCGTACTCCGCGAACTCTCCGTTCAACTCCGCGTTCTTTTCCAGACCCGTGACCCGCCGCGCGGGAAGTCCCTCGGCGTGAGCGCACGACTACGGTGCGGTCCCGCTGAAGGAGGAGGGGTCGAGCGGCAGGTCGAGACGCTCGACGGCGGAGGCGTCGCCGGGGGCGCGGTAGCGCACCTCGCGGACGACCAGGGCGTGCGGCGTCCGCTCCAGAAGGACGAGGACGGGCGCCTCCCCCTCCGCGCGGCGGGAGAGGTGGGCCTCCACCGTTCCGAGCTGGACGAAGCGGGCGAAGACGCGCGTGCGGCGGCCGTCGGGAGCCTGGATCGAGACCTCCCACGCCTGTCCGTCGTCCCAGAGCGGGCGTCCGGCGCGCACCTCCGCGCGGGCGCGCAGGGCGATCCGCTCCGGACGGCCGTCTCCGTCCAGGTCGGCGGAGGCGTCCCGCCGGAACCCCCAGCGCGCCTCCTCCGTCCACGACTCCGGGACCGTGGAGTCTACCAGGGTGGCCGCGGGCACGACCGGCGTCGGGGCGAGGGCAGCCGGCGGCGGCGAGGCCGAGTCCGCGGGGGAACCGGCGCGCGGAGCGTCGCCCTCCGCGCACGCGGAGAGGAGGAGGGCGAGGGCGGCGAGGGCGGGGCGGGGGAGCGTCATGGCGGCCTCCGGGAGAAGTTCCGAGGGAGGGAGAGGGCTGGCAGGGGGCGTGCCGCACGCGCGAGGGGCCCCGCCGGGCGATGCCGGCGGGGCCCCTCGGGTCACGTGGCCGCGGTGGGCGTCAGCGCGTGCCGCGCGTCAGCCGCTCGGCCGCCTGGACGGCCGCGTAGGCGTTCACCACGCCGCCGGTGGTGGAGAGCTCGGAGAAGCGGACCTTCTCGTCCTTGGTCCCGGGCTTGATCACCTGCTGGTCGTAGCGCGTGGCCGTGTCCAGGATGATCTGCTTCACCTGCTGGGCGGTCAGGGTCGGGTAGTACGCCATGAGCATGGCGGCCAGGCCGCTCACCACCGGCGCGGCCATGCTGGTGCCCTGGTTGCGGTCGTACTCGCTCCCGGGGGTGGAGGAGTAGATGGCCGTGCCGGGCGCGAACACGTCCACCATCCCGCGGCCGTAGTTGGAGAAGGAGGCGGCCAGCTTCTCCCCGCCCTCCCAGGACGAGGCGCCCACCTCGATCCACAGGCGCGGCTCGCCGCCGCCCGCGTACTGGCGGGTCGGGTAGTTCTCGCTGGCGCTCAGGTCGTCGCCCTCGTTGCCGGCGGCGTGCACCAGCAGCACGCCCTTGGAGTCGGCGTAGCGCACCGCCTCGTCCACGTACGACTTCTCGGGCGAGAAGCCCTTGCCGAAGCTCATGTTGATGACGTGCGCGCCGTTGTCCACCGCGTAGCGGATGGCGTTGGCCACGTCCTTGTCGCGCTCGTCGCCGTCGGGCACGGCGCGCAGGACCATGATCTTCACCGCGCCCTGCGGCGCCACGCCGTCCATCCCCACCGCGTTGCCGCGCATGGCCGCCGCGATGCCGGCCACGTGCGTGCCGTGGTCGGCGCCGGGGCCCGTCAGGTCCGCGTTCCCGTAGCCGCGCTCGCTCAGGTTGTCGGGGTCGTCGCCGACGATCGGCCGCGGGTTGAAGTCGGGGTTCAGCGACGTCGCCAGCCCGCGCTCCATGGCCGTGAGCTCGGACTCGATCACCTCGGGGGTGATCCCGGCGGCGACGGCCCGCAGGAAGATGCTCTTCGCCTCGCGCACCGGCGTGGTGGCGGGGTTCAGCGCGCGCACGCGCTCCACCGTCACCGAGTCGCCCGGCATGGCGGTGCGCAGCGTGGCGATGGCGTTCTTCATCACGCCCTGGATCATCCGGATCTGCTGGATGGTCTCCGCCTGCTCCTTGCGGCGCGTCTCCAGGTCGGCCGTGACGCGCGTGCAGAGCGCGGCGTCGGGGGCGCGCGGGCCGCCGGCGCGGCAGCGGGCCACCAGGCGCGTGACCTCGTACGTCTCCTGGTGCACGTTGCGTCCGTCCTTGCCGCCCAGGAAGCTCCACCCGTGCAGGTCGTCCACGTATCCGTTCCCGTCGTCGTCGCGGCCGTTGCCGGCGACCTCGCGCGGGTTCGTCCACAGGTTGCCCCGCAGGTCCGCGTGGGCCGTGTCCACCCCCGAGTCGATGATCGCCACCACCACGGTGCGCCCCGGCCGCCGGTTCGCCAGCAGCTCGCGGTAGGCGCGCTCCGCCCCGATCCCCGCGACGCGGTCGGTCTCCAGGTCCAGCAGCCACCAGTTGCGGGCCGAGGTGTCGGCCGCGGCGGCGGGGGCGGTGAGGGGAGCCGGCCGGAGGGGTGCCTGGGCGACCAGCGTCGGGACCGGCGCGGCGGCGCCGAGCGCCAGCGCCAGCCCCAGCAGACGAGGGGATCTCATGCAAGCTCCTGGGTGGGGTAGAACGCCCCCGTGCGCGGGCCCGGGCGGCGAAGCTGCGCCGCCGTCCCGGGGGGCGGCGGCGCGATCGGGGTGTCTACCCCCGGGCACGGCGGAGGGTCCGCTACCCGCCCGACGCGGCGGCGATGCGGTCCTCCAGCTCCACGTGGGCCAGCAGCACCTCCGCGTTCGCGTGCATCGCCCGCGCGTACCGGCTCCCGCCGCGCCCGCCGGCGGTGCCCGGGCCCTCCGCCTCGTCGTCGTCGACGTCGCCCGGCGCGACCAGGGCGTGGACCCGCTCCACGTAGGCGCGGGCGCTCGGCGCGTCGACGGAGGCGCCCCCGGCCAGCGCCTCGTCCATCTCCACGATCAGCGCGGAGAACGGGCGCAGCCAGGCGAAGAAGGGGTCGCCGATCAGGGCCTGCAGGAACTGCCCGCTGGTCAGCGGGCCGCGGTCGCGCTCGAACCGGGCCCGCTCGGCGTCGATCAGCGTCTTGTGCAGCCGGAAGAGCGCGCGCCGCACCTCCACCAGCTGCTGGCGGACGGGATCGGGCGGCAGGGATCGGTGGGGACGGGGAGACATCCGCGATTCCTCGTCTGGGGAAACACCTCGCGTACGGCCGATCACGGCGAGAAACGCGCCAGCGCGCCATCTTTCCGCCGCCACGGCCCTCGCCGCGCCACGGAGGGGTCGCGGGCCAGGCTTTCCTCCCGCCCTCCGCCGCCCCAATGTGTAGCCCTCCGCCGGGGCCGCCTGGCCGGCCTCCCGTCCCCGCCACCGCACCGACACGACTCCATGATCCGCAGCATCGGCGCCCTGGTCGCCGGCTACCTCACCATGGCCCTGCTGGTCATCGTCGGCTCCCTCTCGGTCGCCGCGGTGCTGCTCCCGGGCGGCATCGCGCGGGCGGCGCCGGTCACCACGGAGTACCTGGTGGCGAACCTCGCCGTCTCCTTCGCCGCGGCGGTGGCGGGCGGGTGGGTGGCGGGGTGGCTCGCCGGGGAGCGCCCGCTGCGGCACGGGGCGATCCTGGCCGCCATCGTCCTGACGATGGGCCTGGCCGCCGCCGCGCTCGCCCCCCGGGCGGCGGATCCCGCCGAGCGCCCGCCCGCGTGGTACCCGTGGGCGGTGGCCGCCGTGGGCTCCACGGGCACCCTGCTGGGCGGCTTCCTCCGCTCGGCCCAGCGGCGCCGGGCCGCGCCGCCGGGCTGAGGCGATCGTCAGAAGCGCAGGTTCAGCCCGGCGCTCGCCTCCCGCTCTGCGCGCTCCCCCTCCATCCCGCCCATCGTCCCCCGCCACGTCCGCCGCGCCAAGCCGGCCGTGACCTCCCACCGGCGGGAGAGCGCGATCCCTCCCTCCACCTCCGCCGCCGTCCGTGCGTCGCGCAGGGGCACGTCGGCCGTCAGCGTCTCCTGCTCCCGGTCGATGCCGTCCAGCGACGCCACCCGCTGCCGGCGCAGGCGCCCCCGGAGCCGTACGGGGCCCGCCGCCGCCACGGCGCGGGCCTCCAGCGTGGTCCCCACGCCGTAGTAGTAGTGGTGGCTGCGCAGGACGGAGCGGGTCCCCTCCAGCCCGTGCCGGGCCCGGTACTCCGCGACCGCCACCGGGCGGATGGCGGCGAAGTCCACGCTCGCCTCCCCCGCCAGCCGCAGGGTGGGGCCGCCCAGGAAGGCGGTGGCGTCCACTCCCAGCCCCGCCAGCCCCACGGTGGCGTCGCGGTCGCGGATGCCGCCCGCCGCCCGCGTCGCCATGCGGTAGCTCCACACCGGCGCCGCCAGCACCCGCCACCCGCGCGCGCCGGCGGCGGAGATCCGCACGTCCTTGGCGAACCACCCCGCCGGCGCGACGGAAGCGGTCAGGGCCAGCTCCTGCCCGGGGTCGGCGGTCCCCACCGCGCCCTCTGCGGCGAGCCGCGAGAGCGTGACGCCCCGCAGGAACCCGCGCTCGCGCCCCGGCTCGGAGAACCCCATCACGTTGACGGCGGCCGACTCCACGCGCAGGCGCACGCCGGGGCGGGCGCCTCCTCCCTGCGCCCGGGCGGAGACGTGGGCGAGCCGCAGGGTGCCCTCCAGCGTTCCCGCGGCCGCTTCACCTTCGTCGGGGCGGCGCGCGCGGGATAGCACCCGCGGCCCCGAGAGCGGGAAGCCGAGCATCCACGCGCCGAGCAGCCCTCCGCCCGCGCCGCGGCGCGCCATCAGGTGCTCGCCGTGCTGGTGCAGGGCCTCGCCCATCGCGGAGCCGCCCACGATGGTCACCACCTGGTCGTTCAGGCTCACCACCTCGCGCACCTCCACCACGTACTCCCAGAGCGACGAGACCACCGCGTTGGCGAGCAGCGAGCCGCGGGCGCCCACGCCCAGCTCGCGCGCGGTGCCGTAGGCGTAGCGCCCCGCCAGGCCGTGGACCACGTGGTTCAGGGAGAAGTCGTTGTCGTCCAGCCGGTGGCGGTCCAGCGTGGTGAAACGGTCTCGCCACGCGTCGCGGAACGACTGGTCGTTGTCCTGCAGCCCCGGGGTGCGGTAGTACTTCCACGCCGAGAGCCCCAGCCCCGCGCCCAGGACCAGCGCCGCCGTGCCCGCCCGCTCGCGCCGCGGAGCCTCGGGCGCGAGCGCGGGCGTGCGGGCGGGACCGCGGTGCGCGGCCGTCGCGATCCCGGCCGCAGGAGGGTCCGGCTCCTGGGCGGCGAGCCGGGCGCAGCCCAGGACGAGGAGTCCGGCTCCGGACAGGGCGGTGCGGCGGCGTGCGGGCATGGTCGCGAGGGGGCTCGGCGGGGACGCGCGTTCCGGCGGAAGGGGGGGCGGCCGCGTCCCCGCCGTCCCCCGTCCCCGGAAACGCCGCGGGGGAACCGCCGCGTCCCGACCCTTCGGCGCCCCGGAGCCTCCCATCGGAGGGCCCGCGCCCTCCACACCCGCTCCGGAGCCCTTCCATGTACCGCCGCCTCCCCGCCTCGCTGGCCCCCGCGCTGGTCCTGCTCGCCGTGGGAGCGGGCCCCCCGGAACGCAGGGCCGCCCGCTCGGACCTCCCGGTGCCGGATCGGGAGATCGCGTGGCGCCGGGGGGGCGCCTTGCCTCCGTCTCCCGCCGAGGTACATCTTCACCCGCTCTCGCTCCGCCACAACCTCGCCCGCCCCCGACCATGACGCACCCGAGCCACGAGACCAACCGCCTCTCCTGGAACGCCGCCACGGTGGCCCACAACTCCCACAAGGGCGACCAGGCGACGTTCCTGCGCGGCGGCGGGAGCACGCTCTTCCCGGAAGAGATCGAGCTGCTGGGCCCGCTGGAGGGCCGCACCCTGCTCCACCTGCAGTGCAACTCCGGGCAGGACACCCTTTCCCTGGTGGCGCTGGGGGCGCGCGTGACGGGCGTGGACATCAGCGACGAGGCGGTGGCGTTCGCGCGTCGGCTGGCGGAGGAGTCCGGGATCCCGGGGGAGTTCGACCGGGCGGACGTGTACGAATGGCTGGCGGCGGAGTCGGCGGAGGGCGGGCGGCGCTTCGACGTCGTGTTCGCGTCGTACGGCGCGGTCTGCTGGCTGTCGGACCTGCGGACGTGGGCGCGGGGGATCGCGGGCGTGCTGGCGGCGGGGGGGCGGTTCGTGCTGGTGGAGTTCCACCCCGTGGCCGCGATGTTCGACGACCAGGGGCGGCACGCGTTCCCGTACTCCACCGCCGGGGAGCCGATCGAGAGCCACGAGGGCGTGGGGGACTACGTCGCCGCCTCGGGCGCGGGGCTGCTGCACGGCGGGGAGTTCCAGGAAGGGGTGACGGACTTCCAGAACCCGCACCGCGCGGTGGAGTACGCCTGGGGCGTCGCGGAGGTGGTGACGGCGCTGGTCGATGCCGGGCTGGCCCTGGAGGCGCTGCGGGAGTGGCCGTACGCGAACGGCTGCGCGTTCTTCCAGAACATGCGCCTGGAGGGAAGGCGGATGCATCCGCCCGAAGGAATGCCCGCCGTTCCGCTGATGTACGGCATCGCCGCGCGGGAAGCCCGCGGGGTGACCGCCGGCTGACGGCTCCCCCCACCGGGTCCAGTCGTCGAAGCCATCCGGGTCCCCGCTCCCACGCGTGGGAGACATCGATCCGCCGCCCCCGCGGCAGGGCGTTTGCCTCAGGTGCGCGGCATGCCGCTTCCGCGCTCCCGCCCCCGCCTCGTCCACCCGGACGCCCTCTCGGCCATCGAGGGGTGGTTCCGGTCGCGCGGGTGGGAGCCGTTCGAGTACCAGCGCGGCGTGTGGGACGCCTACCTGCGCGGCCAGAGCGGGCTGGTGCACGCCGCCACCGGTACGGGAAAGACCTACGCGGCGTGGCTCGGCCCTCTCCTGGAGGGACTGGCGGAAGGCATCGGCCCGCGGCCCCGGTCGCGGAGCTCGGCGGAGGCGCTGCGGGTGCTGTGGATCACGCCGCTCCGCGCGCTGGTGGCCGACACCGCCGCGTCGCTGGCATCGCCGCTGGAGGCCGTGGGGCTGCCGTGGACGCTGGAGACGCGCACCGGCGACACCCCCGAGCGCGTCCGCGCCCAGCAGCGGAAGCGCCTTCCCACCGTGCTGGTGACGACGCCGGAATCGCTCGCCCTGCTCCTCTCCCGCGACGACGCGGGCGAGATCTTCCAGAACCTCCGCGCCGTGGTCGTGGACGAGTGGCACGAGCTGATGGGCACCAAGCGCGGCGTGCTGACCGAGCTGGCGCTGGCGCGGCTGCGCGCGTGGCGGCCGTCGCTGCGCACCTGGGGCGTCTCGGCCACGCTCGGCAACCTGGACGACGCCCGCGAGGCGCTCCTCGGCGTCTCGGGGGGAGGGCTGGTGGTCCGCGGGGTGGAGCCCAAGCAGGTGATCGTGGACTCCGCCATCCCGCCCGAGGTGCAGCGCTTCCCCTGGGCGGGCCACCTGGGCACGCAGATGCTCCCGCAGGTGGTCGCCGCCATCGAGGAGGGCGAGACGGCGCTGGTCTTCTGCAACACGCGCTCGCAGGTGGAGATCTGGTACCAGGCCATCCTGGGGGCGCGCCCCGACTGGGCGGGGCAGATGGCGCTGCACCACGGCTCGCTGGACCGCAAGGTCCGCGACTGGGTGGAGGACGGCCTGCGCGCGGGCGGCCTGCGCTGCGTGGTGGCGACCTCCTCCCTCGACCTGGGCGTGGACTTCTCGCCGGTGGACCGCGTGCTCCAGATCGGCTCGCCCAAGGGCGTGGCGCGCCTGCTCCAGCGCGCCGGGCGCAGCGGCCACCGGCCGGGCGCCGTATCCCGCGTGACCTGCGTGCCCACCAACGTGCTGGAGCTGGCCGAGGTCGCCGCCGCGCGCGACGGGATGGAGGCGGGCGCCATCGAGTCGCGCCTTCCCGTGGAGCGCCCGCTGGACGTGCTGGCCCAGCACGTCGTGACCGTCGCCCTGGGCGGGGGCTTCCGGGCCGCCGAGCTGCTGGCGGAGGTGCGCGCGACCCGCGCGTACGCGGGGCTGTCGGACGCGGAGTGGGCGTGGGTGCTGGACTTCGTCACGCGCGGCGGCGAGGCGCTGCGGGCGTACCCGGAGTACGCGCGCGTGGTGGAGCGGGACGGCCTCCACGTGGTGGAGGACGCCGCCGTCGCGCGGCGGCACCGGATGGCGGTGGGCACCATCGTGAGCGACGCGTCCATCGCCATCAAGTACCTGAAGGGGGGGCGGCTGGGGTCGGTGGAGGAGTCGTTCGTGGCGCGCCTGAAGCCCGGCGACCGCTTCGTGTTCGCGGGGCGGCCGCTGGAGTTCGTGCGGGTGCGCGACATGGTGGCGTGGGTGCGGAAGGCCGGCTCGTCCAAGGGCGCCATCCCGCGGTGGATGGGGAGCCGCCTGCCCCTGAGCGCCGAGCTCTCCTCCGCCCTGCGCAACCGGCTGGAGGAGGCCTCGCGCGGCGTGCTGCGCGGCGAGGAGATGGAGGCGATCCGCCCCATCCTGGAGCTGCAGGCGCGCTGGTCGCGCATCCCCGCGGCGGACGAGCTCCTGGTGGAGCGGGTGAAGACGCGCGAGGGGCACCACCTCTTCCTGTTCCCCTTTGAAGGGCGGCTGGTGCACGAGGGGCTGGCGGCGCTGCTCGCGTGGCGCCTCTCCCGCTTCGCGCCCATCACCTTCACCATGGCGTGCAACGACTGGGGGATCGAGCTGCTCTCCACCGCCCCCGCCCCGCTGGAGGAGGCGCTGGCGGCCGGCCTGCTCTCCCCCCGCAACCTGGGCGAGGACGTGCCCGCGTCCCTGAACGCGACGGAGATGGCGCGCCGCCAGTTCCGCGAGATCGCGCGCGTCGCCGGCCTGGTCTTCCCCGGCTACCCGCACGCCGGGAAGACGGCGCGCCAGCTCCAGGCCTCCTCCGGCCTGTTCTACGACGTCTTCCGCCGCCACGACCCCGGCAACCTTCTCGTGGACCAGGCGCACCGCGAGGTGCTGGAGCGCCAGCTCGAGGCGTCGCGCCTGGGCCGCACGCTGGAGCGGCTGGACGCCGCCCGTGTGGT
This sequence comes from Longimicrobiaceae bacterium, assembly GCA_030146875.1. Classification (GTDB taxonomy): domain Bacteria; phylum Gemmatimonadota; class Gemmatimonadetes; order Longimicrobiales; family Longimicrobiaceae; genus JASLAX01. The sequence goes on along the minus strand of JASLAX010000236.1, from coordinate 29,711 downwards.
CGTCACCGCCCCCCCGCGCACCGCCCCCCTCGCCTTCCCCCTCCTGGTGGACCGCACGCGCGAGAAGGTCTCCTCCGAGTCCCTGGGCGACCGCGTGCGCCGCATGCAGCTCGCCCTGGAGCGCGAGGCCGACACCCCTCCTCCGCGGCGGCGGCGGGACGGCTGAACGGCGGGCCTCACGCGGAGGGGCGGAGGCCGCGGAGAGGCGGTCGGCCGGGTTCGGCGCCCTCGTCCGGCTCCGCCTCGGTGGCATCCATCCCGATTAGAGATCAAAGGTTGCCTGTATGAGGGGTGGGCGGCGAGGGTGGATCCCGCCCCCGCACCTCCGCGCTCTCCGCGCCTCCGCGTGAGACCTTCTGTTTCCGTACGCTCAAACGGGGGACGAAGATAATGCTTGCGGAGGTACTCACCCCCGTTGCATTTTAAGCGACTTGAAACTTTGCTGAAGACCCTATGAACGGATAGAGGTGGGGAGATGAGCGAGGAGGGAACGGGCACGGCGGGGGCGGAGGCGCCCGGGGAGCCGCACCCGGACAGGGGATGGAAGCGGGCGCGGGTGACGCCCTCGCTCCAGGAGGTGTACCGCAGCGTGCCGGTGACCGGGGCCACCTGGTGGCGGAAGCTGCTGGCGTTCGCCGGGCCCGGGTACCTGGTCTCCGTGGGCTACATGGACCCCGGGAACTGGGCGACGGACATCGCCGGCGGGTCGCGCTTCGGGTACACGCTGCTGTCGGTGATCCTGATCTCCAACCTGATGGCGGTGCTCCTCCAGGGGCTCAGCGCCAAGCTGGGGATCGTGACCGGGCGCGACCTGGCACAGGCCTGCCGCGACCACTACTCCAAGCCGGTCAACCTCTTCCTGTGGGTCGTCTGCGAGCTGGCGATCGCCGCCTGCGACCTGGCGGAGGTGATCGGCTCGGCGATCGCGCTGAACCTGCTCTTCGGGATCCCGCTGGCGTGGGGCGTGGTGATCACCGCGGCGGACGTGTTCATCATCCTGTTCCTGCAGAACCGCGGCTTCCGCCTGCTGGAGGCGATCGTGATCGTGCTGGTGGCCACCATCGGCGCGTGCTTCCTGTTCGAGATCATCATCTCCCGGCCGGACATGGCGGGGATCGCCAAGGGCTACGTGCCCCGCGCCGAGATCCTGCAGAACCCGGAGATGCTGTACCTGGCCATTGGCATCCTGGGCGCCACGGTGATGCCCCACAACCTGTACCTGCACTCGTCGGTGGTGCAGACGCGGCGGTACGAGCAGACCTCGGCCGGGAAGCGCGAGGCGGTGAAGTACGCCTTCATCGACTCCACCGTGGCGCTGTCGCTGGCGCTGTTCATCAACTCGGCCATCCTGATCGTGGCGGCGGCGACCTTCCACACCAGCGGCAACCAGGGCGTGGCCGAGATCCAGGACGCGCACAAGCTGCTCACGCCGCTGCTGGGCGTGGGGGCCGCCAGCACGGTGTTCGCGCTGGCGCTGCTGGCGTCGGGGCAGACGTCGACCTTGACCGCGACGATCGCGGGGCAGATCGTGCTGGAGGGGTTCCTGGACATCCGCCTGCGCCCCTGGCTGCGGCAGATCATCACGCGCTCCATCGCCATCGTGCCGGCGGTGATCGTGGCGATCCTGTTCGGGACCAGCGGCACGGCGCGGCTGCTGGTGCTGTCCCAGGTCATCCTGAGCCTTCAGCTCTCGTTCGCCGTGTTCCCGCTGGTGCGGTTCACGTCGGACCCGGAGAAGATGGGCGAGTTCGTGAACGCGCCGTGGCTGAAGGCGCTGGCGTACCTGATCGCGTGCTTCATCGCCGGGCTGAACGCCTGGCTCCTGGTGCAGACCTTCGGCGAGCTGCTGAGGTGACCATGTACGGACGGATCCTGGTCCCGCTCGAGAACTCCGAGTACGACGCCGCCATCCTGGAGCACGTGCGCAAGCTGGCGGGGCTCTGCGGCGCGTCGGTGCTGCTGGTGCACGTGGCCGACGGGTGGGTGGCGCGCAACATCCACCAGCTCAACCTGCGCGAGTCCGAGGAGATGGCGCGCGACCGCACGTACCTGGAGCGCGTCGCCTCGGAGCTTGCGGCCGAGGGGCTGGACGTGGACGCCATCCTGGCCAGCGGCGACCCCTCCCGCGAGATCGTGGAGACGGCCGCCCGCGAGCGCTGCGACCTGATCGCCATGTCCACCCACGGCCACCGGTTCATCTCCGACCTGCTCTACGGATCGGTCGCCAACGAGGTGCGCCACAAGTCGCTCGTCCCCGTGCTCCTGGTCCGCGGCTCCGCCAGGCACGGGGCCTCCGGCGCGGCGGCGACCGCCCCTCAGCCGGCACGGTAGCGGGAGCGGAGGGGCTCGCCGTGACCCGCCTCCCCCACGCGGGGAGAGGGGTGACGGTCGGCGACCTGCATCGGGCCTCGTCCGCGTGCCGGGGGCGTAAAGCCCCCGGCTGGCTACGACAATCGTCCCTGCGGGACTCCACCCCACGGATCCGCACGCGTCGGCTCGTCGCGACCATCCAGGTTCCCTCTCCCACCTGTGGGAGAGGGTGGCGGGCTCTCACAGAAGCGGAGGAGACCCACCTTCGCCGCCCGAGCCCGCCGGGTGAGGGCCTCCGACGGCAGCCGCCCTCCCGCCGCTGCATCGCCCTCTCCCCGCCCTCCCGCCGCCTCCGAACGAAGCGCCGGCCTCGCAAACGGTTGACGGAGCGGCGCCCGCGGTGCGACATTCCTCCGCGCGTCGTTCGGACGCCCGTTCCGCTCCTCCCCTCGCCCGCGAAGCCCGTCCCGCACCCCATGATCGCCGGCATCGTCCTCGCCGCGGGGCGCTCGCTCCGCATGGGCGAGCCGAAGGCGTTCCTGCGGGTGGGGGGCGAGACCTTCCTAGAGCGGGCTGTCGCCGCGCTCCGGGACGGCGGGTGCGACCCGGTGGTGGTGGTCTCCGGGCCGCGGGACGATCCCATGGGGCGGCACGTGGCGAAGGTGGCGGAGCGGCTGGGCGCCGTGGCCGCGGTGAACCCGCGGATGCCGTCCGAGCAGGTGGACTCTCTCCGCGCCGGCCTGCTCGCCCTGCCGGCAAACGCGGAGGCGGCGGTGGTGCTCCCCGTCGACATCCCGCTCGTCTCGGCGCACGCCGTCAGGCTGATCGTGGAGGCGTTCCGCGCGCGCGGCGCGCCGGTGGTGCGCGCGACTGCCGAGGGGCGGCACGGGCATCCCGTCCTCTTCGCCCGCGCCGTCTTCGCCGAGCTGCTGGCGGGCGACCTGCCGGAAGGGGCGCGGACGGTGATCGGGCGGCACGCGGACGCGGTGGAGGAGGTTCCCGTCGCCGAGGCGGGCGCCCTGGCGGACGTGGACACGCCGGAGGACTACCGGCGCCTCCTGGCGTCGCTGGACGCGACCGCGGACGCGGGGGGCGCCACGTCCCCCGCGCCGCTCTCGACGCTGGAGGCGGTGCGGCTCGCGCGGCGGGCGGTGGAGGGCGGCGACGCGGCCGTGGGCGTGCTGGTGGTGGACGCGCCGGGGGACGGCGCCGTGCGGCCGGGCGCCCGGATGGTGGTGCGGGCGGAGGGGCGCGAGGGCACGCTGGGGAGCGCGGCGCTGGACGACGCGGCCGCGGCGCTGGCGCGGCCCCTGCTGGCCGGCGGCCCTCCGCGTGCGGCGGAGGCGGAGGGGTGCTCGCTGTACCTGGAGCCGCACCTGCCGCCGCCGGAGCTGGTGATCGTGGGGGCGGGGCACATCGCCCGTCCCCTCTGCCGCGTCGGCGCGATGCTGGGCTTCCGGGTCACGGTGCTGGACGACCGGCCGGAGTTCGCCACGCGGGAGCGCTTCCCGGAGGCGGCGGTCGTGCACCGCGCGGACTTCTCCGACCCGTTCCGCGGCGTCCGCATGGGCCCGGGGACGCACCTGGTGCTGGTGACGCGGGGCCACAAGTACGACTTCGAGGCGCTGCGCGACGTCCTCCGCCGCCCCGCGGCCCCGGCGTACGTGGGGATGGTGGGGAGCCGCCGCCGCACCCGCGCCGCGCTGGAGCTGCTCTCCCGCGAGGGGATCCCGGACGACCGCCTGCGCGCCGTGCACGCCCCCATCGGCCTGGACGTGGGCGCCGAGACGCCGGAGGAGATCGCCGTCTCCATCATGGCCGAGATCGTCCTGGTGCGGCGCGGGGGGACGGGCGTGCCGCTGCGCGGCAAGGAGCGGGTGGCGGAGCGGTGGGTGCGCGGGGGCGGCGAATGACGGCACCGAAACCCGCGCGGGCGGGGATCGTAGGGTAGGCCATGTACTCCAACTGCATCTTCTGCCCGGCCGACCTGGGAAGGAACGACGCGCTGGAGGCCTTTCCGGTGGGCCGCAGCGTGGCCTTCGACGCCTGGAAGGGGCGGCTCTGGGCCATCTGCCCGTCGTGCCTGCGCTGGAACCTGGCGCCGCTGGAGGAGCGCTGGGAGGCGGTGGAGGCCGCCGACCGCCTGTTCACCGACGCCCGCCTGCGCGTGTCGTCGGAGAACATCGGCCTGGCCCGCCTTCGCGACGGGACCCGGCTGGTGCGCGTGGGCGAGGCGCTGCCGCGCGAGCTGGCGGCGTGGCGCTACGGCGACCAGCTCCGCTCGCGGCGCAACCGCTACCTGCTGGGCGTGGGCGCGGCCGTCGCCGTGGGCGGCGCGGCCACCTGGGCCGGGGTCGCCGCGGCGGGGATCGGGCTGGGAGCGCTCTGGCAGGCGTACGCCTACGTGGGCCAGCCGCTGGTGAAGCGCTGGAGCCGCAGCAGGCCGGTGACGGTGCTCACGCCCGAGGCCCACGGGGTGGTGGCGCCCGTCACCCTGCGCCGCTGGCACCTGGCCCGCGCCCACCTGGCGCTGCCTCAGGAGGGCGAGGGGGTGTCGCTGGTGGTGCCGGACGGATTCCTCTCCGGCCCCGACGACTCCACCCCCGCCCGGCCGCTCGTCGTACGCCCCGAGTCCGCCCCGGCGGTGCTGGGCCGGGCGATGGTGCACGTGAACCGCCGCGGCGCCACGAAGTCGACGCTGGACGGGGCGGTGAAGATCCTGGCGGGCGCGGGCACGGCGGACTCGTACCTGCGGTGGGCGGCCAAGTACCGCAACGCGCTGGGCGACGAGGGCGCGTCGCCCCTGTCGTCCGAGGGCGCGCTGGCGCTGGAGATGGCGCTGCACGAGGAGAGCGAGCGCCGGGCCCTGCAGGGCGAGCTCTCCGCGCTGGAGGCCGCGTGGCGGGAGGCGGAGGAGATCGCCGCCATCGCCGACCGCCTTCCCGACGAGCTGAACTCACCGCCCGCCCCGCCGGCGGCGGGCTGACCGACCGCGCCCGCCGGGCGCCGCGAGGGACCCGATGTACCGGAGCTGCATCTTCTGCTCGGCCGACCTCGGCGGGAACGAGGCGGTCGGGCGCTTTCCCGTGGGGGGCTCGCTCGCGTCCGACGCCGCGAGGGGCCGCCTGTGGGCCGTCTGTCCGAAGTGCCTGCGCTGGAACCTGGCGCCGCTGGAGGAGCGCTGGGAGGCGGTGGAGGAGGCCGAGCGGCGCTTCCGCGACGCCCGCCCGCGGGTCTCGTCCCAGAACGTCGGCCTGGCCAGGCTTCCCGACGGCACCCGGCTGGTGCGTGTGGGCGAGGCCCTGCCCGGCGAGCTGGCGGCGTGGCGCTGCGGCACGCAGCTCGTCTCGCGGCGATCGCCGACCGCCTTCCCGGCGACCCAACGGAGCGGGGGGTGACGTGACCGAGGACCTGGCCGTCTTCTCGGCGGCGGAGCGGGCGGCGGCCGAGGGCCGTGTCGCGGCGCTGGCCACGGTCGTGCGCTCCCGCGGCTCCACCCCCCGCGGGCTGGGGAGCAAGATGCTGGTGGACCCCGCGCGCGGGCTCACCGGCACCGTGGGCGGCGGGTGCGGCGAGGCGGCGGTGATCGACGCCGCGGCCGAGGTGGTGCGCACCGGGATCCCCCGCCTGCTGCGGGTGGACCTGACCGAGGACATCCTGTCGTGGAGCCCCGCCGTGTGCGGGGGGATCTTCGACGTCTGGATCGAGCGGGTGGCCCCCGGGGCCGTGCCGTGACTCCGTTTCCATCACCGAAGGACGCTCCGGCGGCCCAGGATGTTCCGGGGGACCACGCGGCGGGGTGCGGGGTACCGACGGGAACGGGCGGGGCCCACGGGCCCCGCCCCGCCGTCGTTCCGGACCGGCTCGCCGACCGAGGGACCACCGCCGGCGCACGGGGAACGTCCCCGCGCCCCCACCGGCACCAGGGAGAGCGGCCCCGCGCAGCGCCGCCTCCGCATAGCAGACCGCGGCGGGCCGCCCATCCGGCCGGCCTCCGCGCGTCCCTGGCAGCAAACCCACGCAAGGAAGACCGCATGACCGCAGTTCGGAGCCCGCTGCTCCCGGAGCAGCTCGGCCAGATCCGGGACGAGCTCCTGCGCGCCCTGACCAAGCTGGAGCGCTCGCTGACCATCAGCGGCGCGTCCGACCGCGCCCGCGACCTGGAGCAGGACACCGTGGGCCGCCTGTCGCGCATCGACGCCCTGCAGAACCAGGGGCTCACCAAGAGCCTGGCCGCCCGCGAGCAGGCCCAGCTCGCCCAGCTCGTGGACGCGCTGCGCCGCATCGAGGACGGCACCTACGGCACCTGCGCGGCGTGCGGCGGGCCCATCCCGTACGCGCGGCTGCAGGTGTTCCCGGAGACCCGCGCCTGCCAGGCGTGCGCCACCGGCAACTGACCCGCCCGGCCGCCCCTGGCACGGGCGGCGACCCGGCGCCATCTTCCCCGTCATGAAGCAGCGCATCGTCTCCGCCTGGATCTGGTTCAGCACCGGCCTGGTCGCCACGCTCTGGCTTCCGTGGCTGGCGCTGGTCTTCGCCGTCACCGCGCCGTTCGACCCCGGCCGCTACCAGGCCGGCCGCTGGTTCCGGCGCTGCGCCGTCACGGCGGTGGCGCTGAACCCGCTCTGGCGCTTCCGCACCAGCGGCTACCGGGTCCCCGACCCGCGGCGGCCGTACGTAGCGGTGGCGAACCACGAGTCGGTGGCGGACATCTTCCTGATCTCCCACCTGCCGTGGGAGATGAAGTGGCTGTCCAAGGACGCCGTGTTCCGCATTCCCGTGATGGGGTGGATGATGCGGATGGCCGGCGACATCGCCGTCACCCGCGACAACGCGCGCTCCCGCGCCGACGCGCTGGAGGCCTGCCGCGACCGGCTGCTGAAGCACGTCTCGGTGATGATCATGCCCGAGGGCACGCGCTCGGCCACCGGACAGCTCCTCCCCTTCCGCGACGGAGCCTTCCGCCTGGCCGTGGAGACGGGGTGCCCCATCCTGCCCATCGCCGTGGCCGGGACGCGCAACGCCATGTCCAAGGGCTCGCTGCTCTTCCGTCGCGCCGTGGCCGAGGTGCGGGTGCTGCCCCCCATCGAGACGGCGGGGCTGAGCGCCGAGGACGTGCCCGACCTGCGCGAGCGCGTGCGCGCCACCATCCAGGAGGCGCGCGACGCCCTGGTCCGCGAGATGGGGCTGGAGACGCCGCTCCCCGGCCGGGCGTAGCGCCCCCGCCCTCGAAGCCCGAAGCCCCCCTCCCGCACGCCGGGAGGGGGGCTTCGCGCGTCCCGCGGTACCCTCGATCCGTTCTCCGGGTGCGTCCCCCTGCCCCGCGCGGGCCGGGGCGGCTTTCCCCGACCCCCCGGAGAGACCATGAAGAAGACCCGCCTGGCCCTGCTGGCCCTCTGCGCCCTCCTCGCCGCCTGCGACGGCGACGCGGACGCCACGGTCGAGGTCGGCGCCGACAGCGCCGCGTCCGCCGCCGCCCTCGCCCCCGCGCCCGCCGCGCCCGCCGCGCCCTCGATGGAGAGCTACGCGTCCGAGGCCTCCAACGTCACCTTCCAGATCCCCACCGGGTGGGAGGTGGAGCCGTCGGAGGGGACGGACGGGGTGGACCGGCTGGTGGCGACCAGCCCCGACGGGCAGGTGGTGATGCAGGTGGTCTCCGCCGCCACCGGCCGCGCGACGCACGCGGGCCTGCTCCGGCGCGCCATGCGCGAGACGGGGGTGCGGGAGTGGAGCAGCATGCGCAACGAGACCGTGAACGGCCTCACGGCGCGCATCGCCGAGAGCGAGAAGGACCTGAACGGCACGGCCACGGCCATCGTGATGATGGCGGCGGTGGACGGGCAGGGGCACGGGACGGTGGCGTGGCTCGCGACCCCCGCGGACCGGCTGGCCGAGAACCGCCCCACGATCGAGCGGATCCTGGACTCCTTCGCGCCCGTGAAGCGGTAGCCCCATCCGCCGAGGACGGACCTCCGGCGGCATACGGCGGGGGAGGGCGCGCGGAAGCGTCCTCCCCCCGCGTCGCGTCCGCGGCGGTGTGGCGGAGGCCGGGTCGGCGGAGGACGTCGCGGAGTGGCCCCCGGGTTCGGTGTCCCGAACGCGCGGACGGCGTGCTCGGGATCGTGCTTCGCCGTCCGTGGGGGAGGGGTGGGTCAGGCGGCGGGGGCCAGGTCGAGCGGGGTGCCGGCGCGGGCCGTGGCCCGGCGCGCGGCGGACCGGACGGTCCGCACGCGCTCCGGAACCACGACGCAGCCCAGCAGGAGCGGGGCGAAGCGGCGGTGGAAGGCCGGCGCCAGCCGCCGGCAGAACTCCTCCTCGCTCCCGCCGCGGGCCACGAAGCGGCGCATCAGCGCCACCTCCAGGGCCAGATAGGCGGCGAACCCCGTGGGGTGTCGCGCCAGGTACCGACGAGTGATCTCCATTTTCTCGTAGCTTCCTTTCTCCCGCGGTCGTCGCGGCTACAGGTCCATACGAGCATCGGGCGTGCCGGGTTGCACGGCCGGGACGAACCCGCGCAAACGCTTGTGTTTTCCCGTCTTCCCAGCCGCGCCGCGCCGGCTGGTGTCCACTTTCCGGACCGGGTGATGCACCGGCGGCGACACAGGTGGGACACGCACGACCCGGAGGAGTTCCCACGGAGGGAGGGGGAGGGAGGCGGCCCCGAACCCCCGTCCTCCCGCGCCGCAGGGTGGGAACGCGCGCGCGGCACCCGCTGTGCTTCCCTCTCCTCACCCGCCGTGCTTCTCGGAGCGCCCCGGCGGGGCGACGCGCTCCTTCAGGTCAACGCGGGAGCCCCTTTCCGTCTGACGAGCGAACCTCCCCGCGCGTTGCACGTCCCGTCCGGCGCGCGGTAGAATGGGCGGACGAGCGCACGCCATTTCCCCGTACGACACCGCACATGCGAGCCGTTCCACCGCCGTTCCGCCGCTCCCTTCCGCGCGCCGCCGTGCTGGCGGCGGGCCTCCTCCTCTCCCCGTCCGCCCTGCCGGCGCAGGAGCCGGTGGACACCGCCACCGTGCGCCGGATCCGCGCGGAGGCCATGGAGCGCTCGCGGGTGATGGAGACGGCCGTGTCGCTCTCGGACCTGTTCGGTCCGCGGCTGGCGGGCTCGCGCGCCTACCGGCAGGCGGCGGAGTGGTCCATCGCGCGGCTCGCGTCCTTCGGCGTTCCCGGCGGGCGCCTGGAGCCGTGGGGCCGCCGCGGGAGCGGGTGGGAGGTGGAGCGCTGGTCGGTGGAGATGACGGCCCCCCGCTACCTGCGGATGGAGGCGTGGCCCAAGGCGTGGTCGCCCGCCACGGCGGGGACGGTCTCCGGCACGCCGGTGCGGGTGAGCGTGCGAACGCCCGCGGACTTCGAGCGCTACCGCGGCAGGCTGCGCGGCGCGATCGTGCTGAACGGCGACGCGCGCTCGGTCGACGACCGCTGGCGGGCCGCCGCGCGCCGGCTCTCGGAACGCGAGCTGGACTCGCTGTCGCGGCTGACCGACCCCGGGTCGCCGCGGACGTACTGGGAGGACTTCGACGGGTGGGAGGAGGCGCTGAAGAACCGCACGGCGATCGCCTCGTTCTTCCGCCGCGAGGGGGTGGCGGCCACGCTGGAGCCCAGCGGCAGCCCGGTGGCGGTCCGCGTGGCCTCGTACAACGCGTACGCCAGCCCCGTGGACTCGCTGGTCCCGGCGTTTGTCGTCTCGCGCATCCACTACAACCAGTTCGTGCGCCTGCTGGACCGCGGGGTGCCGGCGCGGGTGGAGCTCTCCCTGGCGGCGCGCTACACGCGGGACGACTCGCTGGGCTACAACGTGGTGGCCGAGATCCCGGGCACCGACCCCCGCCTGCGGGGACAGGTCGTGCTGCTGGGCGGGCACTTCGACACCTGGACGGCGGGTACGGGGGCGACGGACAACTCGGCGGGCGTGGCGGTGGGGATGGAGGTGCTGCGGATCCTGAAGGCGCTGGACGCGCGGCCGCGCCGCACCATCCGCCTGGTGATGTGGGACGGCGAGGAGCAGGAGGACTACTTCGGCTCCATGGGGTACGTGCGCCGGCACTACGGCGACCCCGCGACCATGCGCCTGCTCCCGGCGCACCGCACGGTCTCCGCGTACTACAACCTGGACCACGGCACGGGCCGCATCCGCGGCGTCCACACGCAGGGGGTGCAGGCGGCGGTGCCCATCTTCCGGCGCTGGCTGGAGCCGCTGCGCGACCTGGGGGCGTCCACCGTCACCATCGCCAACTCGGGGAGCACCGACGTGATGCCGTTCTCGTCCGTGGGCATCCCCGCGTACAACCTGCTGCAGGACCCCATCGACTACGACACGCGCACGCACCACACGTCGCTGGACGTGGCGGACTACCTGATCGAGGACGACCTGAAGCAGGCCGCGGCCGTCATGGCGTCGCTGGTCTGGCACACCGCGCAGCGCGACGAGCGCATGCCGCGGGCGGCGCTGCCCGCGCCCCGCGTGCGGCCATGAGGGAGGGCATCCCGCTGGCCGAGCACCTGGCCCGGAGCGGCGTACGGCTCTCGGTGCCGGTTCGCTCGAAGGTGATGCGGAGGACGCTGGCGATCCTCTCCATGGTGGCGGCGGGGTGCGCCCTGATGGCGATGCTCTTCTCGCTGATCGGCTACCGGCTGCGGCTGGAGGGCGCTCCCCAGGTCCGCGGGGTCCACGACGCGGTGCTCGCCGTGGGGGCGGTGTGGATGGGTGTCTGCGTGGCGCTCTTCTGGCTCGCGGCGCGCTCCCTGACGCGCGAGGGGCGGCTGCCGTGGCTCCTGCCGCTGGTCGCGCTCGCGGGCGTGGGCGCGGTGTGGGCGTGGGGCAGGGCGGTGGGCGTGCTCTGACGAGGCATCGGCCGGAGCCGCCCGGCGGTTGAAACCGCTGCAACAACTACACGAAGCCTGCCTTCGCAGGCTGTCGGGCTCGTGGTGGGGCCGCGATTCCGTCATCGAAGCGGCCCGGTGCCGCTCCGCGCCGGTGCGCCTCCGCCCGGGATTTCGCTTCGGCTCGGATCCATCTCCCTCGGCTTCTCTATCCGCACGCCGTTCTCCTCCGTGCTCATCCTCGCGAACAAACGCCGGTACGGGCGGGATCGGCGCTGCCACGAAACCCGCTGACCTTCGAAGTGGCGAAAGGAGCGGCACGACTCTGGCGCGGGGAGGGCTACCAACCTTCCCGACTGGAGGCGCGCGATGGAGCGGAGGCCGATCGAGTCGAGCAGCCTGGCGACGGTGGGCCACGACCCCGGTAGACGGGTGTTGGAGGTGGAGTTCCGCAACGGCGGCGTGTACGAGTACCTGGACGTGCCGGCGGAGAAGCACGAGGCGCTCCGGGCGGCGGAGTCCGCGGGTGCGTACCTGAACCGGGAGATCAAGCCGCACCACCCGTGCAACAAGCTGGAGCCCGCCAGGCGGTAGCCGCGGGCCATCCCGACGTGCACTCCCCGGAGGGACCGGGACGGAGACGTCGGGGAGCGGCCGACGGGGCGAGGAGAGCGGGCACCGCCTGCGAACGATGGATCCGCGGCTCGGAGAGGCACGAAGTCCGCCTGCGCGCACCGGCCTGCCGTCGTCGCGTCCGCCGTTTCGTCCAGGCGGGCGATGCTGGTGGCGCCGCTCTCGCCGTCAGGTGAACGAGGTCGCCTCGGTGGCCAGAACGGCGATCTTCCGCTGGGCGACCGGCAGGGCGTAGCCCTCCAGCTCCCCGGGCGAGGCCCAGGCGACCGCGTCGTACCGCAGCGGCTGCGGGTCTCCGGCCACGACGGTGCAGCGGACGGCGTGGTAGGTCGTGCGGACGTGGGTGAAGGCGTGCTCCACGCGGCCGATCTCCTCCCCCGCCGCGACCTCGATCCCCACCCCCTCGCGCGCGGCGCGCACGGCCCCGGCCGCCGCGCTCTCGCCGCGCTTGCGGACCACGGCGGGGAAGGCCCACATCCCGCCCAGGCGCGCGTCCACCGGCCTGCGGCAGAGCAGCAGCCGTCCCTGCCGCTCCACCACCGCCACCGCGGTGTCCTCGTGCGGCACCGGCCGGGCCTTCCTGCGCGCCGGCCGCTCCTCCTGCGTGCCGGCGGCGCGGGCGCGGCACCCCTCCGCCACCGGGCAGGCCTCGCAGCGTGGCGCCCGCGGCGTGCACACGGTGGCGCCCAGCTCCATCAGCGCCTGGTTCAGGTCGCCGGGGCGCTCGCCGGGCACCAGGGCGGCGGCCGTCGCCCAGAGCACGGCCTCCTCCGGCTCCGGCTCGTCGCGCCAGCGGGCGGCCACGCGGCGCACGTTGCCGTCCACCAGCGGCTCCTCGCGGCCGAAGGCGATGGAGAGCACGGCGCCGGCGGTGTAGCGCCCCACGCCGGGGAGCGCGCGGAACGCCTCCGGGTCGTCGGGCACGCGGCCGCCGTGGCGGTCCGCCACCTCGCGCACGGCGCGGTGGAAGTTGCGGGCGCGCGAGTAGTAGCCCAGCCCCTCCCACGCCTTCAGCACGTCGTCCTGCGGCGCGGCGGCCAGCGCGTGCAGCGTGGGGAAGCGCTCCAGCCAGCGGGCGTAGTACGGTCTCACCGTCTCCACCCGCGTCTGCTGCAGCATCACCTCCGACAGCCACACGCGGTACGGGTCGGCGTCCGCGCGCCACGGCAGGTCGCGGCGGTGGGCGTCGTACCAGCGCAGCAGCCGGTCGCGCAGCTCGGGAAGGGGGAGGGTCGGGTCGGGCAAGGGGCCTTCAGGAGGGAGGACGCGGGCCCGTGGGGCACGGGGCGCGTCCGGTACACCGGAGGAGGGATGCGGTTCGGGCGTCGTCCGCCCCCTCGGTCACGGCGGGGAGGGGCGAGGCGGAGGCGCCGGGCGTCAGCCTCGACGGGGGATCAGGCCTGTGCCGCCAGCCACTCCCGCGCCTCCCCGTCCGTCTCGAACGAGGGCATCTCGATGCGCATCAGCGTCATCATGGCGCGGTGGATGATCTTCGTGAGGCCGGTGATCCCCACCACGGCGACCGCCTTCAGGTACGGCTTGTTCTGCACCCCCGCCTCCTTGAGCGCGCTCACCACGCGGCCGTCGAACTGCACGTCGTGCACGCGCATCAGCACGCGCTGCGACCCGGGGGGGCGCGACTGGATCTCGCGCGCGCTGCTCCAGATCAGGTCCAGCACCTCCTGCTTGTCGCGCATGCCGGAGTAGTCGACCACGATCAGGGGCTGCCCCCGGTGCGCTTCGTCGCGGATTCGCTCCATGTCCTTGTCAGGCGTGGGGATCAGGTCGGGATGCCTGCGGCCGCGCATGCGGTGGCCCACTGCTCCGCGAGCTTCAGGTCACGTACCCAGGCGCGCAGGTACTTCAGGTCCAGCGTGCCGTGGCGCACTCGGAGGATTGCAGCCGCGTCCTCGACCTGCCGCCCCGACTCGCCCATCTTCGCCCACTCGAGCTTCGCGAGCACCAGATCCTCCGCCGTCACCACGGTGACCGATGACCCATCGACGTCCGCGCGCATCCGGCGGTCGAACTCCGTCGCGCTGAACGGCCGCCGACGCAGGAAGATCAGGTCCACCTTCCAGCCGGTCTCCTGGTCGATCACGTTGAACGACCCCCCCTGCCGCTGCGCCTCGAGGGCGGCGGACTCGTCCGCGTAGTACCGGTCTCGCGGAAGCGACGCGACGAACGCGCGCACCTGCTCGGGGCCGGCGTCCACGACAAGGTCAATGTCCTGCGTGGCCCGCGGGGATCCGTGGAACGATCCGGCGAACGAGCCGGTGAGCATGTACGGGATCTCCGCCCGGTCGAGTGCGTCGGCGATCTTCGAGAGAAGGTCGCCCGACATCAGCGGAGGATCTCCGGCCACGGGTGATCGCCGAAGGCGTAGCGCAGCAGCTCGCGCTTCAGCTCCCAATCGGTCCAGTCGGGGTGCTCCGCGCGAAGGCGGGCGAGGGCCAGCCTTCGCGCCAGCTCGCTCATCTCGAAGGCGAGCTTCAGGCGTTGCTCGCCCGTCATGCGGCGCAGCACCTCCATCTGGACCTCCGCCGCCTCGGGGGTGGTGTCTCCCACGTCTGCTCCTTGATTCGCGCTCGGCCACACCACAACCTCCATCGTTCCGGAGCGAGCGTCAAGCGGCTCTGGCCCGGGAGCGGCGGTGAACGCCGAGATTCCGCCGGTCCCGCGCCGCGCTTACATTCCGACGGGGGGCGGATGCAGGGTCTCCGCGCCCCACGCCCGCTCCCGCGGCCCGTGACCTGCGGCGCCCGGGGCGGTCACCCTCAGGAGGTCCCGGCGATGCGCTTCACCAACTACACCAAGTACACGGGGCACCTGGGGGACGCGCTGAACCTGCAGGCGCTGCTGGACGGGCTCTCGGACTTCCTGCTGCAGAGCGGGTTCGCGGGCGGCCCGTACAGCCACCCGTACTGGGGCGAGTTCGGCGACGAGGACGCCGACCGCTCGCTGGACTCGCTGAAGGAGGCACTGCTCCGCGCGCTGCTGGAGAGCGGCCAGCTCACCCCCGAGATGGTGGCCGAGCTCCGCGGCGAGGGCGACGGCGACGAGTCCGTGCGGCAGGCCATCGCCGAGCTGCTGGACCGGCTGATCGAGCGGCTGGTGGAGGAGGGCTACCTGAGCGTGGCCCCGCGCGCGCCCGAGGGGCACGCCGAGAGCCCCGGCGAGGGGCGGGTGGACGAGGCACGCGAGGCGTCGCGGCAGGTGGAGTTCTCGCTCACGGGAAAGGGGATCGACTTTCTGGGCTGGCGCACGCTGCGGGGGCTGCTGGGCGCCATGGGCCGCTCCTCCATGGGCTCGCACGACACCCCGCACCTCTCCACCGGCGTGGAGGCGGAGGCCGCGAGCCGGCAGTACGAGTTCGGCGACACGCTCAACCTGGACGTGGCGGCCACGCTCAAGGCCGCCCTGGCCCGCGGCGCCCTGCGCGACGACGGCACGCTGGACCTGGACTACGGCGACCTGTACGTGAACCAGGCCGAGTACCGCTCGAGCTGCGCCACCGTGCTGCTGCTGGACACCTCGCACTCCATGATCCTGTACGGCGAGGACCGCTTCACCCCGGCCAAGAAGGTGGCGCTCGCCCTGACCCACCTGATCCGCACGCAGTTCCCCGGCGACACCCTGCGCGTGGTGCTCTTCGGCGACCGCGCCGAGGAGATCCCGCTGGGGCGGCTGGCGCACGCGCAGGTGGGCCCGTACCACACCAACACGGCCGAGGGGCTGAAGCTCGCCCGCCGCCTGCTGCTGGCGCAGAACAAGGAGATGCGGCAGATCGTGATGATCACCGACGGAAAGCCGTCGGCCGTCACCCTGCCGGATGGGCGCGTCTACAAGAACTCCATGGGGCTGGACGCCCGCGTGCTGGCCGAGACCTTCCACGAGGTGGGCGCCTGCCGCAAGTCCGGCATCCTCATCAACACTTTCATGCTGGCGCGCGACCCGTACCTGGTCGCGTTCGTGAACCGCGTCACCGAGATCGCCCGCGGCAAGGCGTACTTCACCAGCACCATGACGCTGGGCCAGCACATCATGCGCGACTTCCTCCGCCGGCGGACGCGGCGGGCCGGGTAGAAAAGGGGATGAGATGATCCAATCGATGGAAGAGCTGGAAGCGGGTGCCCTCCGACTTCCCAAGCACGAGAGGGCGCTCCTGGCCGAGCGGCTGATCTCCTCGTTGGACGAAGAGGATGAGGAGATCGAGCGGGCTTGGGCAGAGGAAGCCCAGCGTCGCTATCTGCGCTACAAGGCGGGAGAGGGCACCGCGCGCCCTCTCGAAGACGTTCTCGCCGATATCGAGGCGCGGCGGAGGCGCTGATGCGCGTCGTAACCGCAGAGGAAGCGGAGCGGGAGCTCGACGAGCTGGTGGCTTTCTACGACGCACAATCACTGGGCCTCGGGGACGCCTTCATCGCGGAGTTCAGGAGAGTCACGGGACTGCTCTCTCGCAGTCCGTACTTGGGTATGGAGGTACTGCCGGGGGTCCGTCGGGCCCTGCTCCAACGGTTCCCCTTCGTGGTGAACTACCGGGTGGAGGCGGACCACATCCTGGTGCTGGTGGTTCGCCACCAGCGGAGACATCCTTACCAACTCAACAGTTGAAGCTGGCGGGTGTCCGTAGCTCGGCGCCGCAAGGCCGCTCCGAAGGGTTGAGCCGGGCGCCCGGACACCCTTATCTTACGACGTGCGTTCGCCGTCGCCTTCCTCGCGGCGGCTACCCCGAGACAGCAGATTACCGACAGCGGGAGCCGCGGCTTCCCTCCCCCGCAGGGGGGCGGAGGGCCGGACGGCTCCCTGCGCGTCTCCGGTCCCCCCATCGTCCACCGAGGCACCCGATGATCATCGTCACCCGTCCGGGCGTCACGGACGCCGAGCTGGACCAGATCCGCGAGCACGTGGAGGCGCTGGGGCTGCGCACCCACCTGTCGCGCGGCGAGCAGCGCACCATCATCGGCTGCATCGGCGACGAGTCGCGCATGGCGGAGACGGCCCTCCTCATCCTTCCGGGCGTGGAGTCGGTCACGCCGGTCCTGAAGCCCTACAAGCTGGCCTCGCGCGAGTTCGCGGCGGGGCCCACCGTGATCCGCCTGGGCGACCGGCCGGGGCAGACCATCGGCGGCGGCGAGCTGGCGGTGGTCGCGGGGCCTTGCTCGGTGGAGGGGCGCGAGATGCTGTGGGAGACGGCGATGGCGGTGAAGGCGACCGGGGCGGGGATGCTGCGCGGCGGGGCGTTCAAGCCGCGCTCCTCGCCGTACGCCTTCCAGGGGATGAAGGAGGAGGGGCTGAAGCTGCTGCGCGAGGTGCGCGACGCCACCGGGCTGCCCACCGTGAGCGAGGTAATGGACCCGCGCCAGGTGGAGCTGGTGGCCGAGTACGTGGACGTGCTGCAGATCGGCGCGCGCAACATGCAGAACTTCTCGCTCCTCTCCGAGGTGGGGCGCGTGCAGCGTCCCGTGCTGCTGAAGCGCGGCCTCTCCGGCACCATCCGGGAGCTGCTGATGGCGGCCGAGTACATCATGGCCGAGGGGAACCGTGACGTGATCCTGTGCGAGCGGGGGATCCGCACCTACGAGACGGAGACGCGCAACACGCTGGACGTGGCCGCCATCCCCGTGCTCAAGAAGGAGACGCACCTGCCGGTGATGGTGGACCCGTCCCACGCCGGGGGGCGCGCGGACCTGGTCTTCCCGCTGGCGTTCGCGGCCGTCGCGGCGGGGGCGGACGGGATCCTGGTGGAGACGCACCCCAACCCGGTGAAGGCGTGGTCCGATGCGGACCAGACCATCACGCTGGAGGCGTTCGCCGAGCTCATGCGCCGCCTGCGCCCCTTCGCCGAGGCGGCCGGCCGCACCATGGCCCGGGCCCCGGCCCCGGCCGAGGCCGAGGACGCGGTCCCGGCGGGCGCCGCGTGAGCACGCCCGACGCGGCCCCCCCGCCGCGCGAGCGCCTGGCGGAGCTGCGCGGCGAGATCGAGGCGCTGGACCGCCAGCTCGTGGAGCTGATCGCCCGCCGCGTGGGGATGGCGCGCGAGGTGGGCGCGGCCAAGCGCGCGGCGGGGGCGCCCATCCTGGACCCCGGCCGCGAGGCGGAGGTGGTGCGCCGCGCCAGCGGGATGGCGCGGGACGCGGGGGTGCCGGAGGAGGACGTGCGCGAGATCTTCTGGCACCTGATCGGCATGACGCGGCGGGCGCAGGCGGAGGGAGCCGCGGAGTGACGCCCGGCGGCACGGTCGCCGTCCTGGGCCTGGGCCTCATCGGCGGCTCGCTCGCCCGCGACCTGGCCGCCCGTGGCACCCGCGTCGTGGGCCACGACCCCGACCCTTCCGCCCTGCGCGCCGCGCTGGACGAGGGCGTGCTCTCCGCCGCCGTGAGCGCCGACGGGGAGGGGATCGAGGGGGCGGACGCCGTCGTCCTGGCCGTCCCCGTCTCGGATGCGCCCGCCCTCCTGGAGCGCCTCCTCCCCCGCCTGGCCGCCGTGCCGCTGGTCACCGACGCGGGGAGCACCAAGCGCCGGGTCGTCGCGGCGGCGGAGGCGCTGGGCATCGGCCCGCGCTTCGTGGGCGCGCACCCGCTCGCCGGGGACCACCGCTCGGGGTGGGCGGCGTCGCGCGAGGGCCTCTTCTCCGGGGCGCGCGTCTGGCTCTGTCCGACCTCGTCGACGACGCCGGGCGCGCTCGCGGCGGCGGACGCGCTCTGGTCGTCCGTCGGGGGCGCGACGGAGGCGATCGGGGCGGAGGAGCACGACCGCCGCCTCGCCTGGATCTCGCACCTCCCGCAGCTCGTCTCCACGTCGCTGGGCGCCGCCCTCGCCTCCGCCCGCGTCTCGCCCCACCACCTGGGGCGCGGCGGGCGCGATGTCACCCGGCTGGCCGGCTCGTCTCCGCCCATGTGGGCGGGGATCGCGCTGGAGAACGCCGACCTGCTGGTCCCCGCCGTGGCACAGGTGGAGGCTGCCCTCCGTGCCCTGCGCGAGGCGATGGAGCGCGGCGACCGCGAGGCGCTGCTGGACCTCCTGGCCGCCGCCCGCACGTGGGCGGACGCGCCGCCGTCGGACGGGCCGGCGTAGCGACGCAGGCCGGACGCCGGACGCCGGACGGCGACGCGGCGGAGCCCGCCGCCCCCCCTCGGGGCCGTCAGTCCAGCGCGCCGAGGAGCGCCAGGCCGTAGCGGTCCAGCCAGCCGGCGAGCTCCGCCCGGACGGCGGCGGAGGCGAGCGGGTCGCGGGAATCCTCGCGCAGGGCGTCGGCGGCGCGGGCGAACAGGGCGACCGCGAAGCCGTCGTCGTCGTGGCGGGCGCGCCAGCGGATGCCGTCGGGCGCGCCGGGGTGGGCATGCAGGGCGCGCGACCAGGCATGCGTGGTGGAGTAGCCGCCGTGCACCACGGCCGCGGTGGCGCCCAGGCGCGCGAGACCGGCGCCGTGCATGGAGACCAGGCGCAGGTCCCGTCCCACGCGCAGGCGCGCCATGCCGCGCTCGCGAAGTTGCTCGGGGGTGACGAAGGAGAGGCCGACGGGCCGCAGGAAGGTCTCCGCGAAGGCGACGTACGACCGCTCGGCGCAGTAGCAGACGCCGTAGGCCCCGGACGGGTCGTTCCAGCGCCCGTCGGACCCGGCGTCGAAGTACAGCGGGTCGTGGCGCAGGCGATGGACGCGGTGCAGGAGCGTGCCGGTGGGCACGGTGTGGAGCGGGAGCGCCCGGCGCGCCAGGTCCGTCGGGGGGAACGGCGCCGGACCCGGGCGCGGCCCGCCCGTCACGCCAGGTGCTCTCCGTACGCGCGCGCCACCGTCAGGGCCGCCTCCGCGTCCCTCTCCCACAGCGCGTCCAGCGCCGAGCGACCGTCCAGCCGTGCGCTGCGGGCGACCAGCGCGCCCAGCGCCGTCCAGGCGTCCCACACCGCGAACGCCTTCAGGAAACGCTCCAGCCCCGGCGCCGGCCGCCCATCGCGGAACTGCGCCGCCGGGTACACGTGCTCGCCGTTCGGGAGCGGCACGGCGAGCAGCGTGCGCCGGGTGCGGCGCGCGTCCACCGCCTGCCGGGTGACGCCCATCATGGCCGCCACCTCGCCCACCCGCAGCGCTCCCCCCGCCTGGGCGAGCGCCGCGGAGCGCGCCGACGCGGCCCGCGCGTGCGCCGCGGCCAGCGGATCGGGCGCGGGCCCCTCCACCGGTCCCACCTCGGCGATCAGCCCCGCCAGCCCGCCCACGTCGTCCGACGCGGCCAGCGCGCGCAGGAGCGCGTCCCGCGTCGCCGCCTCGCCCAGGCGGCGCAGGAGCGGCGTGTAGCGCCGCACGAACGCGGCGACGATGTCCTCCCCCGGCGAGGCGCCCCGGGCGCGCATGCCCGGCCCACGGGACGGGCTCTCCTTGGACTGCATCGGCTTCGACATCTCTCCCTCCTCTCGCACGCGACGTTTACACCGTATAAGATGAGTCGCTCACGCAATGGTGTCAACGTCCGCGGCGCAGTGGGAGGTGGAGGACGCGCTCGGCCGCACGCACGCGGGCGGCGGGGCGGATCCTGGCGGGGTCCAAGTCGGAGGTCAGCCCGTTGAGGGAGAGGACCTGCACCTCGGCGCCGGCGTCCTCCACCGGCGGGTACTGCGAGGAGTAGAAGGCCTCCACCTGGATGGGGATGGCGTCGGAGACGGCGCGCCCGTCGGCGCGCAGCGGCTGCAGGGCGTACTTCACCACCCACAGCGCCGCGGCGGTGTTCGCTGGGATCGCCAGCCCGCGCGCCACGCTGCGCTCCTAGAACTCCTCCACCGAGGTGCTGGTGGAGAAGCCCAGCTCGGTGCTGATCGACATCGAGACGGAGCTCTCGGCCACGAACGAGACGCCCGCGGTGTAGCTCACCTCCATCCCCGAGGTCACGCTGTACTCCTCCGTCTCCGTCTCGCTCACCCCCACCGTGAGCGTCTCCACCTTTTCCTGCGGCTCCGAGGTGCGGTTGTCCTCGTAGATGACCAGGTCGTACGAGGCCTGCCGCTCGATGGTGTAGAACGGGGAGTTCTCCACCTTCCCCTGCACGGAGCGGCCGCCGTCCTTGATGGCGGTGAAGGGGACGTACACCCGGCGGTCCACGATCGAGCTGGTCTGCAGGAAGCGCGCGGCCCGCGCCCCGGCACACGACGCGTAGTAGGGGACCAGGAACTTCTCCACCGCCGCGTCGCTCCAGACGAGCGCGTCGGCGCCCCACGGGGACAGGTCCAGCGGCTCCGCCGCGCCGGGGACGCTCAGCCGCAGCGAGCGGACGGCGCCGTACCGCCCCGGGGTCGCGGCGGGGACGTGCAGGGCCGGCGCCCCCGCGGGGGCGCCGTGGCCCTCGCGCCACAGCGCGCCGTGCGCGAAGGCGAAGCCCACCTCCCGGCCGCGCAGCGACGAGGACCACTCGGCCAGCAGCCGCAGGTGGGGGTAGTCGACGACGGGGGTGGGAACGGCGGGGGTGGAGTCGGACATGGGAGCGCTCCGGGCCGGACGGTGGCGCGTGGGGCGGGGAACCGCCCCCGGACGGGCCCGCCTACGATAGCACGGTCGGGGGAGCCGGGGGAAGCCCGCGGGGGGGGCCGGACCGGGCCGCGAGCCCCGTCCGTCCCCGGGAGACGACGCCCGCCCGGGCGCGACGGCACAAAGCATGTATGGTGGCGCCGCCATGAAGTATGCCGACGACCACTTCCTGTTTCCGCTCGTCCACGAGCCCCGCTCCCGCTGGGAGCGCGCGGGCATCGGCGAGGCGGCCCAGCGGCGGTTCGACCGCGCGGCGGGGCTGCTGGTGGCCCTTTTCGTGGCCGGATGGGCCTACTCCATCGTGCTGGTGGAGCGCGGCGAGGCCTCCACGTCCGGCGAGTCCGTCGCCCGGCTGAGCGACCGGCTCACGCGGTCGCCGTTCTCGGAGCGCGCGGCCCCCGACGCGGCCTTCGTGGCCGACGAGCTGGCGGGGCAGCTCGCGGCGCAGTCCACCGAGTTCCGCGGCTACAGCGGCGAGGTGAACGTGGTGGTGCAGGCGCCGGGCGAGACCGCGGCGCTCCCCGCCATCCCCGACTCGCTGCGCGAGGGGGCGAGCGTGGAGCTGCAGGCCGCGCCGGGCACCTCGGGCACGGCGGCGGGAGGGGGGCCGGCCGCGCCGGGCATCTGGAACGTCATGCTGCGCGTGCGCGACGCCATTCGCCCCGTGCCCGACCTGAGCGTCATCTCGCTCACGCCGCTCACGGCCAAGCGGGGCGGGCGGATCGGCGGGTACCTGGTGGGGAGCTGGCCGTACGAGGGGGGCGGCGCGCCCAAGCAGATCTACGATCCCCCCAAGGGCCTGGTGCAGGTCACGCCCCAGAACCGCAACCTGCGCGTCTCGGAGCACTTCGTGCTGGGGGACTTCCTCACCAAGGGGCAGTCGAACGTGTGGCCCAAGTACGTGGCCATCTCGCCGCGCCTGCTGGACAAGCTGGAGCTGACCATCAAGGAGCTGGAGGCCCGCGGCCACCCCGTGGACGACGTGTTCGTGGTGAGCGGGTTCCGCACCCCCAGCTACAACGCCGGCGGCGGGAACCCGGCCGGGCGCGGCAAGCTGTCGCGGCACATGTACGGCGACGCCGCCGACATCGCCATCGACAACGACCACAACGGCCTGATGGACGACCTGAACGGCGACGGGCGGGTGGACGTGGCCGACGCGCGGGTGATCGCCGCGGCCGCGGAGGCGGTGGAGCGGAAGTACCCGTCGCTGATCGGCGGGATCGGGATCTACCGCCCCACGGGGGGGCACCGGGGAATGGTCCACATCGACACGCGGGGGTACCGGGCGCGCTGGTAGGGGGCGCCCGGGAGCCTCGCGACACGGACAGGCAAGGAGAGAACGGTGGACGCGACGCGTGAGACGGACCGGCGGACGGAGCCGCGCCCCGGGAGCACGGTTCCGCCCCCGATGGACGTGCGCGACGAGGACCTGGAGCCCCACGCGGGGCTGCGCTACATCGCTCGCCTGTTCAAGGTCCTGGCGGTGCTGCTGATCCTGCTGCTGATCGCGGAGATCGTGCTGGGTCTCATGCGGCAGGGGAGCGAGGCCATCCCCACGCTGCTGATCGAGGCCACCCGGCTGATCGTCTTCGGCGGGCTGCTGTGGGGCGCGGCGGACATGGCGCTGATGCTGATCGAGTCCAACCACGACCTGCGCGCCACGCGCATCCTGGTGGGCCGCGTGAACGCCAAGGTGCAGCGGATGGAGGAGGCCAACCCGCCCATCCGCACCGGCGGCGGCTCCATGCCGGGGAGCGGCGGGATGGCGCGCGGCGGGCCCTCCGCGCCGCCTCCGCCCGACCGGACGCCCACGGCGGACCGGCCCGCCGCGGCCGACCGCCCGGACGCGCCCCCGGCGACCTGACCGCTACCGCGCCGCGTGCAGGCGCAGCAGCGCCGCCTCCGCGATCCGGTCCGCGGCGGCGGCGCTGCGCGTGTGGTGGTCCACCAGGATGGAGAAGACCAGCGGCTCCCCCGAGGCCGTGGTGAGGTAGCCGGAGAGGGCGCGCACGCCGGAGAGCGTCCCCGTCTTCGCCGTCACGTTCCCCGCGAGCGGCGTCCCCGAGCCGCGCCGCTGCAGGGTGCCGTCGCGCGCCATCACCGGGAGCGAGGCCCGCCACGCCGCCGCGTTCGGCGAGCGGTCCATGGCCGCCAGCACCGCCACCAGCACCTCGGGCGCGACCAGGTTGTAGCGCGACAGCCCGGAGCCGTCCGCCTGCGCCAGCAGCCGCGTGGGCACGCCGCGCACGCGCAGCAGCGAATCCACCACCGCCGCCCCCGCCCGGGCGGTCCCCTCCCCCCGCCCCTCCCGCCCGATGGTGCGCAGCAGGATCTCGCCGATCTGGTTCTGCGACGGCTTCATGAACGCCTTCAGCACCTCGGAGAGCGGCGGGGAGACGTGCTCGAAGAGGCGCGTGGGCGCCACTCCCGCGGGCGCGTCGTCGTCCTCCATCGCCCGGCCCCGCACGGCGATGCCCGCCTCCACCAGCGCCTCCCGCAGCACCGTGGCGAAGAAGAGCGCGGCGTGGCGCACCGCGACCGACTCCGTCACCCCCGCCGTGTCCCCCGCGATGGTGCCGGAGACCACGATGCCTGCCCCCGCCGGCTCCCGCTCCACCCGCAGCCGCGTGGACGTGCCCGGCGCGCCCGTCGTGGCCGTGACCCGCACGGGCACGTAGCCGGTGGCGGGGAGCAGCGTCACCCGCGGCGCCTCGCCCTGCCGCGCGCCGGGGACGATGCGCACGTCGAGCGCGCCCTCGTTCAGCTCCAGCGCCGACACCTCCGCCGAGTAGGCGGCGTCCAGGTCGTCCCACGCCCACCCGCGGCCGAACGGCGCGTCGTCCAGCGCGTCGTCGTTCGCCGCGATCCCGCCCGCGACGCGGCGGATGCCGCGGGCGCGCAGCGAGTCGGCCCAGCCGCGGAACACGGCGCGCGGGTCCGGGTGGAACCGGGTGGAGAACGTGGGGTCGCCGCCGCCGCGCACCACCAGGTCGCCGCGCAGCTCGCCGTCCACCACCGGCCCGTCCGCCTCCACGCTCGTGCGGAAGCGCCAGTCCGGCCCCAGCGCCTCCAGCGCGGCGGCGCCGGTGACGATCTTCATGTTGGAAGCCGGCACGAACATCTTCCCCGCGTCGCGCGAGTACAGCGTCTCCCCCGTGCGCAGGGAGCGCACCAGCACGCCCCAGCGCGCGCTGGCGAACGCGCTGTCCTCGAACAGGGAGTCGAGGGAGGCGGCCAGCGCCGGCATCCCCGCCGGCGCGGACACCGGCCCGGGCGCGGGGCCGACGGACGGCGGCGGGGCGACGGGGGCGCAGGCCGCGGCCAGGAGGAGCGGGATCAGGGCCGGCGCGAGTCGGGCGGAGCGGATCATCGGGCGTCCTCGGTCGCTGCGGGGGCCGGGCGGTCGGGCGCCTCCGGGAGCCCGGCGCGGACGGCGGACACGGCCGCGTGTCGGCACCCCGGGCGGAGGGAGGCGTCCCGGCGAACATCGCCCGCGCCCCGGCGCTGCACAAGAGGCGCGCTCGCGTGTACATTGGCGCATGGGCAACGTCGACCATCCGGACCGCTATCCCACCGCGCCCCAGGGCCTGCGCGAGCTGCTGGGCGACGTGGACGTGTACCTG
The DNA here is from genome assembly GCA_030146875.1 of Longimicrobiaceae bacterium. GTDB lineage: Bacteria > Gemmatimonadota > Gemmatimonadetes > Longimicrobiales > Longimicrobiaceae > JASLAX01. Next base: position 4,805 of record JASLAX010000236.1, on the reverse strand, counting down.
TTCGACCAGGTGATGAAGGGCCGCTTCCCCGCGGGGGCGCGGATCCTGGACGTCGGGTGCGGAGGCGGGCGAAACGTGGTCTGGTTCCTCCGCGCCGGCTACGACGTGCACGCGATCGACCCCGAGCCGCGCGCGGTGCAGAAGGTGCGGCGGATGGCCGCCGAGCTCGCGCCCTCTCCGTTACCAAACGAGAACTTCCGGGTGGAGACGGCGGAGGAGACCAGCTTCCCCGACGCGTCGTTCGACGCCGTGATCGCCAGCGCGGTGCTGCACATGGCCCGCGACCGCACGCATTTCGACGGCATGCTCGCCGGGTGCTGGCGCGTGGTGCGCCCGGGCGGGCTCCTATTCGCGCGGCTGGCGGCGAGCGACGGGATCCGGGACCGGCTGGTCCCCCGCCCCGGCGGCCGCTGGCTCCTTCCCGACGGCGGCGAGCGCTTCCTGGTGGACCAGGCGGAGCTGCTCGCGCTGACCGGGCGCCTGGGGGGCACCCTGTTGGAGCCCATCAAGACCACGAACGTGCAGGGGATGCGCTGCATGGCCACATGGGTCCTCCGGAAGGAGCCCTGACCCTCCGCTCCCCCGTCCTCCCCCGCCCCCCACCCCTACCGAGACCCGCCATGCCCCGCCCCTCGAACCCGCTCGCCGCCGCCTCCGGCGCCATGGTCGCCTTCTTCGGCGTGCTGATGACCATGATCGGCCTGGCCGGCGCGTCCGAGCCCTCCGAGATCCGCGCGGTCATGGTGGTGATGGCTTTGGCCGGTGGCGCGATGGTCTATGGTGGGATCCAGATGATCCTGACGTGGAGGCGGGCCGAGAAGCGGATGGAAGAGGACATGCGGATCATGCACGCGCCGAACGCCGTGCCCGCCGCCGCCGTCCTTCCCGCCGCGCCCGCGCGGACGGTGACGGAGGAGGGTGTGCCCGTCTACGAGGAGCAGCTCAACCCGCCGCGGCCGGACGACGCGCCCCCGGAGCTTCTCGCCGTCTGGTCGTACGATCCCGGCGAATGGGGCACCTACACGGCGGGGGAGATGAAGGCGAAGGGGAGCGAGATGCTGTGGACGGGGGTGGTGCTCGTCGTCGTCGGCACCTGGATCTTCAAGGAGGATGCGGGCCTGTGGGCGGGGTTCTCGTACTCGGCAGGGTTCGCGATGTTCATCTGCGGGCTCCAGTGGGCGATCGCCCGCTCCGCGCACGAGAAGAACGTCGCCGTCCCCTCGGGCGACGTGCGCATCACCACGCACGCGGTGCTGCTGAACGGCACGTACTTGGTGCTGAACGACGACCACAACCACGTGGGGAAGGCCACGCTCGTCCCGGGCGAGCCGTCGATCCTGGAGGTGAAGGTGGAGTGGAGCACGCGCAACGGCCCAACCCACGAGCTGATCCGCATCCCCGTTCCCGCCGGGCGCGAGGAGGAGGCGGAGCGGGTGCGCCTGAGGCTGCTGGCGGAGGCGGGGGCCTGAGCGAGGGGACTTCACCCCCGCGGCGCCTCCGCTTCCGTCCACCGCGCCACGCGCCGCGGCTCGCCGCCGCTCACGTCCACCAGGAGCTGAAGGACGGGACGCAGGACGGGGAGGCGCATCGCGGCGCCCAGGAGCGCCCAGCCCAGGCCCAGGTGCTCCAGCGCGCGCCCCAGCGCCGCGACGCCGTCCTCCTCCGCCGATCCGTCCGCGGGATCGTAGGTGACGCGGTCCAGGTCGCCCCCCGGGTGCGCCTCCGCCGGCACCACGACCAGGCCCACCGGCCTCCTCCGCTCCACCCACCGCCCCACCTGCGAGCACGGCCCGCACCCCGCGGCCACCCAGAGCCGCGCCGGCGCCGCGTCCGCCGCGTGCCACGGCCGCCACCGCGGCAGCCACGGCCGCACCCCCGCCCGGTACTCCCGCCAGGGCTCCCCGAAGCGCTCCCCCAGGTCCGCCCCTTCGTCCCACGCCGCGATCCCCATCCCGTAGACCACCGCCATCGCCCCGGCGGCGCTCACGTGCGCGCTGCCCAGGAACAGGCCCCACCCCAGCAGGGTCAGCGCCGCCGCGGTCTGCATGGGGTTGGCGACGTAGCGGTAGACGCCCGTCGTGACCAGCCGCCTCGGCGGGTCGAACGGGACCGGCGTGCCCTCGCCCCGCACCGCGAACTCCTGCACGGCGGCGACGCCGAGCAGGGCGGGCACGGCCAGGACCTGCAGGAGGAGCGAGTGCGCCCACGCGGGCCGCTGCGGCACCCCGTTCCACCCCACCGCCGCGAACGCCGCGGCGGGAAGCACGAGCAGCGTCAGCCCGCCCGCCGCGCCCGCCTGCAGGGCCGCGCGCCAGCCCACGCGCCGGTCCTCCGCCGTCCATCGCCCCAGCAGCAGCGCGGGGACGAGGACGCCCGCGATCCCCACCGCCTCCCCCGCCAGCCAGCCGGGTGCGAGGACCACGACGGGGGCGCAGAGGGGCATCAGCAGCAGGTCGATCCACAGCGCGAGGAGTCCGACGACCCAGAGGGGCGCCCGCGGCAGCGCGAGGGCGGGGAGGGCGCCCCAGAGGAGGGACCAGCCCAGGAGCAGGTCGAAGGGGATGCCGGCGAGCAGCAGCCCCTCGGCCCCGAACCGCCACCACCCGGCCGCGTCGGCCAGGAGGTGGAGGGCGAGCAGGGCGGGGAAGGCCCAGGCGGTGGCGAGGAACGCACCCGCCGCCTCGCGCTTCCCCGGACGGCGGACGGCGGCCGCGGCCGCCGTCGCGGCGAGGGGGAGCCAGAGGCCGGCGACGCGGACGGCCTCCGCGCGGTCCACGTCAGCTCCGCGGGGTGGCGAGCGACTCCACCAGGTACGCCGCGGCGTTGCGGGCGCCGTGGCGCTCCAGGGGGCCGAAGTACCACGCGGGGTCCAGCCGCCGGCGCCAGCGCAGCGTCCACTCCACCCGCGTCCGCCCGGGCGACACCTCGCGCCACGCCACCTCCGCCGAGCGCCAGGAGAGCCAGTGGACGACGTAGGTGTCGTCGGCGGTGGGGAGGAAGAGGACGCGCCCCGCCTCCGCCTCCGCCACGCGCATCTCCAGCGTTCCGGGATGGTGCCCGTGGGCCAGGGTGACGCGGCGGACGTCGCCGGGCTCCAGGCCCGACCCCCAGGCCGCGACGGGGACGGGGAAGCCGAGTCGCAGGAACGCCGGCATCGGCCGGTCGAAGCGCGGCGCGGCGGAGAGCGCGGCCCGCACCTGCCCCGCGGTGCCATCCACCTCCCGCACCACCGTGACCACGTCCTCGCGCCCCGCCTCCCAGCCGGGGAGCACCCCCTCCAGCCCCGCGGGGAGCACCAGGAGCGCGGCGAGGGCGGAGGCGCGGATCTCCTTCCCCTTGCCGCCGCGGCCCCGCGCCCGGTCGATCAGCGCCGTCAGCCCTCCCGCGACGAGGAAGAAGATGGGGGCTGCGAACAGGATGCAGACGAACGCCTCGCCGAAGAGCACGCCGCTCAGCAGCAGCGCCAGCGCCGTCACGCGCAGCGAGGTGCCCACGGCCGACTTCGGGCGCGGCGCGAAGGAGAGCGCCACCGCCAGCAGGGCGGGGATGCCCACGAACACCAGCGCCGTGTGGTCCAGCCCCCCGGCCCGCAGCAGGCGGAACGCCAGCGACGCCACCGCCAGGGCCACGATCGTCCCGACCAGTGCCGTCCGGGCCCGCCGCACCTTGGACTCGTTGTCCTCCATCTCGCCCTCCCCGGTGGGTTGGTCCGCCCGCCTATGCCTTCGCTTCGTCGCGCCAGCGCCGCAGCGCCTCGGTCGAGGGGACGAGCCCCGCGTCGCCCAGCAGCGCCGCCAGCTTCTTCCGGAAGGGGCGCAGCGGCGGGAGGCCGACGAGCTTCAGCGCCATCACGAACAGGTCGAGCGCGCCGTCCGTCAGCCGCCGCGTGCGCGCCCGGTCGGGCGTGCGGTCGTAGAGCAGGAAGAGCAGGAGGCCCATGTGCAGCGCCCAGAGCGCCAGCGGCGCCAGAGTGCGCAGGTCCTCGGGCAGGCTCTCCACCTCCACGGCGTCCGCGAACACGGCCATGCTCCGCTCGCGGAGCTCGCGCGTCCCCGGCCCCAGGAACGAGAGCGGGTGGTCGGGCACGCCCGTGAAGCGCAGCAGCGCGCCCAGCAGGGGCCCGTCGTCGGCCACCAAGTCGAGCTTGGCGTGGAAGGCGATCCCCAGCCGGGCCCGCAGCGACCACCTGCCGCGGAGGGCGTGGCGCACGCGCCGCCCGTGCTCCCCCTGGACCTCGTCGTAGTAGGCCATCACGATGGCCTCCTTGCCGGGGAAGTAGTGGTACGCCGCCCCCAGCGACATCCCGGCGGCCGAGGCGACGTCGCGCATCGTCGCCTCCTCGAACCCCCTCTCGCGGAAGAGCCGCATCGCCGTCTCGAAGATCCGGCGGCTGGTCTCCTCCCCCTTCACGGAACGTGTATTGAACATGTTCAATAGTCTACGCGTGGCGAAGCCGGAGCGCAAGAGATTTGTTGAACATGTTCAGAAACCAGGACGGAGGCGGAGTTTTCCGGCGGAGATGCGGGGAGCAGGCGTCGGTGCGGGGAGGCCCTCACCCGGCGGGCTCGGGCGGCGACGCTGCGTTTCCTCGGCCTTCGCGAGAGCCCGCCACCCTCTCCCACGGGTGGGAGAGGGAACCCGGATGGTCTCGTGGGGCAGACGCCGGAGCGAGGGTCGGACGACGGAGCTCGTCCGGCCACGCGAAAGGGGCGGCGCACGCCGATGCGTGCGCCGCCCCGCCGTCATCCTCCCGCGGGCCCGACTGCTTGCCGGGCGCCGTGGGGTCCGGCTTCGGCGTGTCGACC
>JASLAX010000228.1 GCA_030146875.1 Longimicrobiaceae bacterium | reverse complement strand
GGGGGCGCCGCGCGCGGGGCGCGGGGCGGGCGCGGCTGCGGGGCCGGCGGCGCGGGGAAGGCGGCGGATCCGTCCATCATCCCACGAAGAAGTTGGTCTCCAGGCGCTCTCGCACCGGGTACTCCAGGAACTCGCGCCCGTACGGCCGGCGCTTCCGCAGCATCAGGAACATTCCCCACGCCATGGTGGGGAGCGCGGCCGCCAGCGGCTTCGCGATCGACGGCGGGAACGGGTAGAAGCCGCTCCCCCCGAAGCCGACCCGCTGGTAGCCGCCCGGGAAGGGAAGATCCAGTGCGCGCTGAAGGTCGCCGCGGGTGTAGCCGCGCACGTGCGCCGTGGCGTTCTGGATGGGCGTGGGCTGGCGCCCCAGCAGCAGGAGCAGGCGGTTGTGCAGCGAGGCCAGGTTGGGCACCCCCACGATCCAGTGGCCGCCCACGCGCAGCACGCGCGTGACCTCGTGCGCGATCCAGAAGATCTCCTTGGTGTGCTCCAGCACCTGGTTGGCGATCACCACGTCCACCGAGCCGTCGGGGAGGGGGATTCGGTCGCGCTCTAGGTCCAGCGCGTGCACCGTCATGCCGTGGCGGCGCAGCCCCTCGGCCGCGGGGGGGTACACCTCCACCGCGTGCAGCCGGGCCGCCGGGCGCACCTCGCGCGCGATCAGCAGGTCGGCCCCCGTCCCCGCGCCGATGTCCAGCACCGCGTCGTACTCGCCCGCGTCGGAGAGGAAGCGGCGGACCAGGTGGCGGCCGTAGTTCAGCGAGCGGTCGATCACCATGCGGCGGCCCCCGCCGGGTGCCGCCGGCCGGCGCGCGCCGCCACGTACGTCGTCGCCCACAGCACCCACAGCGCCTCGATCACGAACGGGTAGAGGAGGGTGTTCAGGAAGAAGCCGTGCACGACCACGGCCGCCGTCGCCGCGGCGGTGCCCAGCGCCAGCCCCCGGTGCCACGGGTCGGCCCCACCGTCGCGCCAGACGCGCCGGCAGCGCATGCCCACCACCGCCACCATCGCCAGGTACAGCACCAGCCCCACCGTGCCGGTGAGCACCGCGATGAGCAGGATCCCGCCGTCCAGCCCGAACGAGGCGCGCGTGAGCCCGTCGCCGCGGTAGAGGAGCTGCTGCACGAAGCCGTAGGTGTTGAAGCCCACCCCGATCACCGGGTGCTCCGAGAACACCTCCAGCGCCCGCACCCAGCCCAGGACGCGGCCCAGGGCCGAACGGTCGAGCTGGAGCTTGTTGTAGGCGAGCGCGAAGCGGAGCAGCACGGGGAGCAGCACGACCAGGGCCAGCCCCAGCAGGGCGCCCAGCCGCACGAGACGGCGCGAGATCCCCCGCCCCAGCAGGATCACCGCGACGCCCACGGCGAAGGCAACAATCGCGCCGCGCGAGACGGTGAGCCCCAGCGCCACGAAGAGCGTGACCAGCTTCCACGGCGCCACCCGCACGCCGTACGAGACCAGCGCCAGCGCGGGGAGCAGCGTCAGCACGATCAGCGAGCCGGCGTAGTTGGGGTCCAGCAGGGTGGACACCAGCCGGTGCCCCTGCGGGTCCCAGTCGGTGTAGGCCGCGGCCTCGGGGTACACCAGGAAGGCGAAGTCGGGCAGGAAGGCCGACTGCACGATGCCGAAGAGGGAGAACGCCAGCACCGCGGAGAGCAGCGTGCCGTAGACGCCCGGCAGGTCCTCGTCGCGCAGCACGTTCACGGCGGTGACGTACACGCCGAAGTAGGCGAGCCAGCGGGCCAGGTAGGCCAGGGAGAAGACGAGCTGGAAGGCGCTCAGCCCGAAGCGCGGCACGGCCGCCAGCGCCGAGAGCCCGCCGACGGCCGCGAAGGCCAGGCCCAGCGCAGCGGGGCGGTCCAGCACCAGCCGCCTGCGCTGCAGCGCGACGAGGCCCCCCGCGGCCACCACGGAGAGGACGAGCAGGTCGTTCAGGAGGATGGGGGCGTCCTTGCTCCCGGCCTGCAGCACCGGCACCCGGCCGAGCTGCCCCACCACCAGCAGGAGCAGCGCCACCCGCAGCACCGCCACCGCCCGCACCCGCGCCGACCGCCGCGGCGCGGCGGCGAGGCCGGCCGCGGACGCGGAGAGGTCAAGCGTCTGGAGCGCCACCGGAGGCCCCGTTCTGCAGCACCAGCGCCGCGGCGTTCGCGCCGCCGCGGTGCAGGGCGTCCACGGTCGCGCGCAGCTCGTCCACCCGCAGGCTCCCCGCGCGCCCCACCAGCACCACCGGGCGGTCCGGGGAGAGGAGAGCGGTCGTCCACGGCGACTCTGGGCCGCTCGCCACCGCCACCACCAGCGAGTGCGTGCGCTCCATGTCCAACAGCTTCTCGTGCGCGTCGCGCGACAGCGCGCGGCCCAGCGCGCGGCGCTGCACCCCGTACTCCACCGGCAGCGCGGAGCCCTCCGTGGGCACCTCCTCCCGGGGGGCGAGGGCGCGCGGGGCCGCGCGGGTGGCGGCGTCCAGCTCCAGCAGGGCCACGTCGCGCCCCTGCAGCGCCGCCGCCTCGGCGATGCGCTCCCCCACCGCGTAGCCGTCGCCGCCCCGCAGGGGGAGGACCAGGACGCTGCGGCGGTCGGCGATCCCGTGCAGCAGCAGCGGAGCGCGCGGATCGAAGGGGATGGCGGGGATGCCGCCGGCGCGCAGGGCGTCGGAGACGTCGCGCACGCGCGGGTCCAGGTACCCCCTGCCCAGCGCGGCGGCCACGCCCAGGATCAGCCCGCCGAGCAGGCCGGCCGCCAGGTTCACCGGGAGCGAGGGGAAGGCCGGGTGGCGCGGCGGCACGGCGGGGTCGATCTGCTGCACGTCGCCGCCCTCGGCCATGGCGGCCAGGCGGGTCTGCACGAGCTGGCTCTGCAGCGCCACCAGCGTCTCGCCCAGGCGCCGCACCTCGCGCATCAGGCGGTAGGAGACCTGCGCCGCGGCGGGGAGCGCGGCCAGCTCTCCGCGGTAGCCGGCCAGCTCCGTCTGGACCTCGGCCGCCTGCTTGTCCAGCCCCTCCAGGTACGCGCGGCTCATGGAGGCGAGCTGCGCCTCGGAGGCGCGGATGCTCTGCGTCATCGCCAGCACCTCGGGGTCCTCCTCGGTACGGCGCTCCAGCAGGTCCTGGCGCTTGGTGCGCAGCGTCAGGATGTGCGAGGTCAGCTCCGAGATGGCCGGGTTGCGCAGGAACGCGGGGTAGGCGGCGATCTCCTGCACCGACAGGCGCCCCGAGGAGAGGCCCTCCAGCATCCGCCGAAGCGCGCGGCGCTCCACGTCCAGCGTCTCGCCCTCGCCCTGCAGCACCATCGCCCGCTCCACCTCGGTGCGGCCGGAGAGCTCGGGGTCCAGCACGCCGCTCCGCTCCTGGTGCTCGCGGAGCTGGTCCTCGGCCGCGGCGAGCTGGCGGCGGATGGAGTCGGTGTGGGCGACCAGGAAGTCGTAGCGGTACCGGTTCACCCCGCGGTCCTGCACCGCGCGGCGCTGCAGGTACTTGGCGACCAGCGCGTTCGGCACCGCGGCGGCCGTGGCCGGGTCGGGGGCGCTGAACTCCAGCTCCGCCACCTCGCCCGCAGTCTTCTCGGCCACCAGGCGCCTCTCCACGCCCGCGACGGCGTCGCGGCGGTCGTCCACCTCCACCTGGAACTCGTCGGGCAGCCCGGACGCGCGCAGCGTCAGGCGCCCGGCGGGGAGCACGGCGGTGCCGCCGGGGCGCACCGTGGCGGAGCCGGCGCCGGGGCCCTCCACCACGTACGCGTTCCCGCTGCGGCGGAAGGTGTAGCGCAGCGGCCCCTCGATCCGCTCGGCGGGGGCCACCCGGGCGAACAGGGCGGAGACGGGCGTGGCGCGCGGCTCCAGCACGCGCACCTGCAGGCCCAGCGAGTCCACCACCGCGCCCACCACGGCGCGCGAGGTCAGGATCTCCAGCTCCGACTCGAAGGCCGGGTTGCCGCCCCCGGCGATGATGTCGGCCAGCCCGCCCAGGCGGGAGAGGGCGCCGGAGCGCGCGTCGGAGAAGTTGCGGAGCAGGACCTTGGACGAGGCGTCGTAGCGCGGGCGGGCCAGCGCCGTGAACGCGGCCGCGGCGGCCAGGCCCACCACCACGCCGCCCAGGATCCAGGGGGAGCCGCGGCGCAGGTGGCGCAGCAGCTCGCCCAGCTCGATGGCGTCGTCCGCCGGGGGGCCGGAGGTCTGGGGAGCGCGCATCAGTTCTTCAGCCGGTCTGCGATGGCGATCACCGTGGGCACCACCAGCGCCGCGGTGGAGACGACGGCCAGGGCGTTCCGCTGCACCCACGACTTCTCGGCCACCACCACCTGGTCGCCCGAGCGCAGCGCCGCGGCGCGGAAGCGCGACATCTGGTCGGCCTCCAGCAGCAGGGGCTGCTCGTCGCGGATGATGGTGATGCGGGTGGGGTTGGCCGACTCGGTGAGCCCCCCGGCCGCGGCCAGCACGTCGCGCAGCGTCATGGTGGGGTCCACCGTGTAGAGGTCCGGCTTGCGCACCCCGCCGGACACGCCCACGCGCCGCAGCACGGTGACGTCGATGGACGGGTTCCGCAGGTAGCGCGCGAACGAGACGCGCAGCGAGTCGCGCAGCGAGCTCACCGAGCGGCCGGCCACGGGCACCACGCCCAGGCGCGGCAGCGTGACGGTGCCGTCGGGCGCCACCAGGTACGCACCGCTCATCTCCGGCTCGCGGAAGATCCGCAGCGCCACCTGGTCGCCGGTGCGCACGCTGCCCCCGTCGCCGGGCGCCTCCACGGGGAAGGGGCCCACGGTGCGGAGCGGCGGGGCGCACGCGCCGGCGAGCGCGGCGAGCAGGACGGTGGCGAGCAGGCGCTTCCGGGGTGCCATGGGACGCGGGAACGGGTACGGCGCCGCCCGCGCCTCGCGCGCGGACAGCCGTGAAGTATAGCGGGGCGGCGCCTCTACTTCCAGACGAACGACGGCCCGCCGCGTCACCCGCTCGCAGTGGCCGCCCGCGGAGACGACGCCGGAGCCAGCGCGGCGAGCGTCGCCCGTACCACCGCGTCGACGGGGATCTGCTCCATGCAGAAGCCGTCGGTGCGGTGGAACTCCCACCCCATGTCCAGGCACGGGCACCCGGGGCAGGTGGAGCGGATCACCGTGGCGGCGTCGTTCAGGGCGCCCCAGCGCCGCTCGTCGTTGGGCCCCTCCAGCACCACCTGGGGACGTCCCAGCGCCGCGGCCAGGTGCATGACCCCGGTGTTGCCGGAGACCAGCACGGCGGCCAGGGAGAGGAGGCCGATCAGGTCGGGGAGGGAGAGGCCGGTGGCCGCCGCGGCGCGCCCGGGGAGCCCCGCCGCCAGCGCCTCGGCGTCCGCGGCCTCGGCCCCCGCGCCGGTGAAGACGAAGAACGGCGCGCCGTCCTCCGCCGCCACCTCGGCGAACGTCCGCCGATACCGCTCGGCCGGCCAGGCGCGCGCGTGGGCGTGCCCGCAGCCCGCGTGCACCACCACCAGCGGCGCGTGCCCGTCCCACCCGCGCGCGGCCAGGGCGGCGGCGGCGCGGTCGC
>JASLAX010000180.1 GCA_030146875.1 Longimicrobiaceae bacterium | reverse complement strand
GCGGCCCCGGCCGCCGGGGGCGCCGCGGGCGCGCCCGGCGAGGCGGCCCGCGCCGGCCGGCACATCCGGGTGGACCTGCGGCGGCTGGACGCGCTGATGAACCAGGTGGGCGAGCTGGTGATCGTGCGCGACCGCATGCGGCGCCTGGCCGGGGGGACCCCGCCGGAGATGGCCGAGGCGGTGGACCAGGCCGCCCGCCTGATCGGCGAGCTGCAGGACGAGATCATGCGCGCCCGCATGGCGCCGGTGTGGCAGGTCTTCGACCGCTTCCCGCGCCTGGTGCGCGACGCGGCCCGCCTGCTGGGGAAGCAGGTGGACTTCGTGATCGAGGGGAAGGAGATCGAGCTGGACCGCTCGATGCTCGACGAGATCGGCGACCCCCTGGTTCACCTGCTGCGCAACGCGCTGGACCACGGCGTCGAGTCCCCCGCCGAGCGGCGCGCCGCCGGCAAGCCGGCCATGGGCACGCTGCTGCTGACCGCCGCCCGCGAGAGGTCCCGCGTGATCATCCGCGTGGAGGACGACGGGCGCGGGATCCAGCGCGACCGCGTGCTGGCGAAGGCCCGCTCGCTGGGGCTGGTGAGCGCCGAGGAGGCCGCGGCGATGACGCCCGAGGAGGTGGACCGCCTGGTGACGCACCCGGGCTTCTCCACCGCCGAGACGGTGACCGACGTCTCCGGGCGCGGGGTTGGGCTGGACGTGGTGGCCACCCGCATCCGCGCGCTGGGGGGGATGCTGGACATCGCCAGCGTGCCGGGGCGGGGGACCAGCTTCACCCTGCAGCTCCCGCTCACCCTGGCGATCGTGCGGGCGCTGCTGGTGAAGCTGGGCGACGAGACCTACGCCCTTCCCCTCACCCACGTGGGCGAGACCGTGCACCTTGCCGAGGGGGACGTGCGGACCGTGAAGGGGCGCAGCGTGGCGCTGCTGCGCGACGAGGTGATCCCCCTGCTGACGCTGCGCGGCATCCTGCGCCAGGACGACGGCGGCGCCCCCGCGAACGGGCGGCGGCCGGCGGTGATCCTGGAGGTGGGGGACCAGCGGTTCGGGATCGAGGTGGACCGGCTGCTGGGCCAGCAGGAGATCGTGGTGAAGTCGTTCGACGGAACGGCGGGGACGCTCCGCCTCTTCTCCGGGGCCACCATCCTCTCCGACGGCCGCCCCGCGCTGATCCTGGACGCCGGCTCGCTGGTGGCCGGCGACGGACGCGCGGCCGAGCACGCCGCCTGACGGCGGGATCCGACCCGAGACCCGAAACGCGAGCCTTCGACATGTTGGATCTCCGAGACCTGCAGGCCGTCCAGCTCGACGCGCTACGAGAGGTGTCGAACATGGGGGCGGGCCACGCGGCGACCGCGCTGTCGCAGATGACGAAGAGCCGGATCATGATCAACGTGCCCCGCCTGCAGGTGGCGAGGCTCGAGGACGTGCCGGACCTTCTCACGTCTCCCGACGAGGTGGTGGCGGCGGTGCTGATGCACATGCTGGGCGACCTGACCGGGCGCACGCTGCTCATCTTCCCGCGCTCGTCGGCCATGCGGCTCTCCGAGATCCTGCTGCACCGTCCGGCGGGGAGCAGCCACGTCTTCGGCGAGCTGGAGCAGTCGGCCATCAAGGAGGCGGGGAACATCCTGTCGGCGGCCTACATGAACGCCCTGTCCGACTTCATGGGGCTCATGCTGCTGCCCTCGGTGCCCTCGCTGGTCATCGACCTCTCCGCCGCGGTCCTCACGACCACGTACACCAACTTCGGCCACGAGCGCGACTTCGTCTTCTGCATCCAGACGGAGTTCTCCATGGAGGGCGAGAGCGAGCCGGTGCAGGGCCACTTCCTCCTCCTCCCCGACGTGGAGTCGCTGCAGATCATCCTGCGCACCATCCGCCTTGCCTGACGTGCCGGAGAGCTCCGCCCCCGATCCGGCACGCCCGGCCCCCTCCGAGCGCGACCTCAGGATCCTCCGCGGCTTCGCCCAGCGGGTCGACGCCAACGACGCCGGCGCGCACAACAACCTGGGCGTCCTCTACTTCAACAAGGGCCTCTACGAGGAGGCGATCGTCCAGTTCCAGCGCGCTCTCGCGATCGACGCGAAGATGCAGGTGGCGCAGCGGAACCTGGAGATCGCCTACTTCAACACGGGCTACTACGACCGGCTCATCGCCGAGCTGCGCGAGCGGCTGCGCGAGGACCCGGGCGACGCCAGCGCGCGCACCCGGCTGGCCCAGGCGTACCTGAACACCGGCGACCACTCGGGGGCCATCGCCGAGCTTCGCCGCGTGCTGGCGCAGGACCCCGACGACCTGAGCGTGCTGATCCAGCTCGGGCAGGCGGAGAAGGCGGGGGGCAACTTCGAGGCGGCGATGGAGTGGTTTCTCCAGGCCCTGAAGCGCGACCCCGAGAGCGCCGTGCTGCACTTCGCCGTGGGCGAGCTCTTCTACAACCGGGGGCTGAACGAGGAGGCGCTGCGCGAGCTGAACCGGGCGGTGGAGCTGAACCCGGAGCTGGCCGACGCGCACCACGTGCTCGCCTTCGTCTTCGGCGACATGGGCGACCACGAGCGGGCCAAGGCCTCCTCGCGCCGCGCCATCGCGCTGAACGCGAACTACGCCAAGGCGCAGACCAACCTCTCCCTGGACCGCTACAGCACCGCGCGCTACCGCGAGCTCGTGGGCGAGCGCGTGCGCCGCCCCGAGGTGGCCGCGGGCGAGGTGCTGGCGCACTACAACCTGGGCATCGCCTTCCGCCAGAAGGCGCTGTACGAGGAGGCGCTGCGCGAGTTCGGGCGCGCGCTGGAGCGCGGCGAGGAGCCCTCGCTGGCGCGCCAGGCGATGGCCGAGGTGTACCTGCTCCAGGGGAAGGCCGCGCAGGCGCTGGACCTGTACGACCGCCTGCTGGCCGAGGACGAGCGCTCGCCCAAGCTGTGGAACGAGCGCGGCGTCTGCCTGCACCAGACGGGGCACGCGGCCGACGCGGAGGCCAGCTACCGCCGCGCGACGGAGGCGGACCCCGACTACGCGCTGGCGTGGAACAACGTGGGCGTGGTGCGCCTGCACGGCGGCGACGCGGCGGCGGCCGAGGAGGCGTTCCGGAAGGCCGTGGAGCTGCGCTCCGGCTTCACCGACGCGTGGTCCAACCGCGGGCTGATGTACCTGCGCCAGGGCCGCCACGCCGCGGCGCTGGACGCCTACCGCGCCGCGCTGCGCGGGAGCCCCGAGGCGGCGTCGGCCTGGAACGGGATCGGGGCGGTGCTGATGGAGACGCGCCGCTACGAGGAGGCGCGCAACGCCTTCGTCCGCGCGGTGGAGAGCGACCCCAACCACGCCGAGGCGCGCTACAACCTGTCGTTCGTCCTCTCCAACCTGGGGGACTACGAGGGGGCGCTGCGCGAGACCAAGCGGGCGCTGGAGCTGAACCCGTACTACACCACGCCGCGCTACAAGCTCTCCATCGACCTGCAGTTCGAGTACGCCGAGGTGCTGGCGCCCGAGCTGGACGCGGCGGAGCGGGTGAGCGGCGAGGAGCACGGGGTGGAGTCGTTCACCTTCGACGACTCCGCGCTGGACTCCATCTTCGCCGAGCTGGCCCCCGCCCCGCCCGCCGCCGCCCCCGCGGCGCCGGCGGACGCCTTCTCGTTGGCGGAGGACTACCTCTCCAAGGGGCTGCTGGAGCGCGCCCTGGCCGAGATCCGCCGGGTGGCCGTGGCCGGCGCCGACCCCGTGGAGGCCGCGCTGCTCACCGCGCAGATCTTCCTGCGGCAGGGGCTGGACGGCGAGGCGCTGGAGCGCTTCGACGCCGCCCTGGCCCGGCTGGAGGGGCGCGACTGGTCGCGCGAGCACGCCCGCGCCTGGGGGGGACGCGCCCGCGCCCTGCTGCGCCTGGGCCGCCCCGCCGACGCCCGCGAGTCCGCCGAGACGGTGCGCGCGCACGACGACGCCGACCGCGACAACCTGGTCGTCCTGGGCGAGACGCTGCTCTTGCAGGGCGAGGCCAGTGAGGCGGTGCGCGTCTTCTCCCGCGCCTGCGAGCTGGACCCCAGGGACCCAGGGCTGCTCCGCCACCTGGGCCGCGCCGCGCTCGCCGCCGGCCGCCCGGGCGACGCGGAGCGGGCGCTGCGCCGCGCCGTGGGCCTGGACCCCGACTTCGTGGCCGCGCGGCTGGAGCTGGGGCGGGTGCTGCTGGAGATCGGCCGGCCGGCGGAGGCGATCGAGGAGTGCCGCGCGGCGCTGGACGTCCTGCCCACCTACGCCGACGCGTCGTACCTCCTGGCCACCGCGCTGCGGACGGCGGGGCGGCCGCGCGAGGCGGTGGAGGCGCTGGTCGACCTGCTCGCAGGCGACCCGTACCACTTCGAGGCGCTGATCCTCCTGGGCCTGGCGCTCTCGGACGACGGCCGGAAGGACGACGCGCGGCAGGCGTTCGGGCGGGTGCTGCGCTTCGACGCGAACCGCGCCGACGCGCACTTCCAGCTCGGGCTCATCTCGGCCGAGGAGCGGCGCTTCCGCGAGGCCATCGACCACTGGCGCCGGGTGGTGGAGATCGACCCCGCGGGCGACCTGGCGGCCAAGGCGCGCGACAACATCGTCACCGCGCTGGACATCGCGCGCATCTTCCAGGCGCCGGCGTCGCCGCGCGCCGCCCAGCACGCGTAGCGAATGGCGATCGAGGGACCGCTCCGCGAGCTCGCCCTGAGCGACGTGTTCCAGCTCCTGGACCTGTCGCGCAAGACGGGCGTGCTGACCGTCACCCAGGAGGGGCGTCAGCACCCGGCGGTGATCCGCTTCGACCGGGGCGGGGTGACGGGGGCGCAGCTCCCCGGCACCAGCGAGCGCCTGGGCCACCTGCTGCTGCGCGCCGGCAAGGTGACGGAGGCGGACATCGAAGCCGGGCGGCGGATGCAGAAGTCGCGTCCGGGGCAGCCGCTGGGGCTGGTGCTGGTGGAGCAGGGGATCGTGCAGGCGGCGGACGTGACGCGCCAGCTCCGCTTCCAGATCCAGGAGACCGTCTTCGAGCTGATGCAGTGGAAGGACGGCTACTTCCGCTTCGAGGAGGCGCCGCCCCCCGTCGCCTCGCCCGTCGGCGTCCGCGTCCCGACGGAGTCGCTGCTGATGGAGGCGGCGCGCCGGATCGACGAGTGGAGCACGCTGGAGGCGAAGATCCCCCACATGGGGGTGGTGCCCGCCCTGGTCGGCGACCTTCCCGAGGGGATCACCATCGACCTGCTCCCCGAGGAGTGGGAGGTGCTGGCGGAGATCGACGGCACGCGCTCCATGCGCGAGGTGGCCGGCAACCTGGGGCGCAGCGAGTTCGAGGTCGCCAAGATCGTCTACGGGCTGGTCTCCACCGCCATCGTGGAGATCCGCGAGGAGCAGGCGCCCGCCGCCCCGGCCTCGCAGTCGTGGGAGCGGCCCCTGCGCGACGGGCTGGGCGAGGCGCAGCTCGCGCTGAGCGACGGCGCCCCGGAGCGCGCCCGCCGCCTGCTGGAGGAGATGGCCCGCCAGCACCCCGACCGGGCGGAGGTCTACATCCTGTTGGCCAGCGCGCAGCGCCGCCTGGGGCGCTGGGGCGAGGCGCTGATCGCGCTGAACCGCGCCGGGGCGCTGGACCCGCTCGCCTCCCACGTGCACTACCACCTGGGCTTCGCCGCGGCGCGCACCGGCGACATGACGCGCGCGCTGGACGCCTGGGAGACGTACCTGCGCCTCCCCGACGCCGAGCCGCGCCGCCGCCAGGTCGCCGCCCGCGCGCAGGACGCCGCCGAGGCGCTGCGCGCCGCGCTGGACGAGGAGGGCGAATGACCGCCACCCCCGTGCAGGTGCGCCAGTGGAGCGAGGACGTGGCCCGCGACCCGGCCTCCCTCTCGTTCCTCCCCCTGGCCGCGGCGTACCGCGACGGCGGACGGCGCGAGGCGGCGCTGAAGCTCTGCATCCGCGGGCTGGAGCGGCACCCGACGAACGTGGAGGCGCACTACCTCCTGGGCCTGCTGTACCGCGAGGGCGGCGACGAGGTGAAGGCGTTCGACGAGTGGGACATCGCTCTCCGTCTCGACTCGGAGCACGCCGGAGCGCGTAGGGAGATCGGACTGGTCTCCGCCGCGCGCCGGGAGTGGACGCTCGCCGTCCGCCACCTGGAGCGGGCCGCCGCGCAGGACCCGGGGGACGCGGAGGTCGCCGCCGCGCTCGCCCTCGCCCGGAACGACGGCGTCCCACCGTCCGCTCCGGCGCCGTCGGCTCCGACGACCGCGGACGTCGTGCCGCCGGCCGAGGCCTCCCCGAGATCCGCGCTGCCCGCCGCGGACGTGGCGATGCCGGACTGGGCGACCGACCCCGCGGCGGCGACGGAGGCACCCGCTCCCCCTCCTGCGACGGTGGCGATGCCCGCCGCTGCGGCGGGGACGGCGGAGGACGCCGCGTCCGACGGGCTGGGAGACTTCGACGCGGTGCAGCGGGAGTTCCGCGCGCTGGCGGCGGAGCGCGGGGTGGTGGGCGCGGTGCTGCTGGACGCGCAGGGCTACGTGCTGGCGGGCGAGATCGTGGTGGAGGGGCGCGACCGGGCGGCGGAGGTGGCCGCGAACCTCTCCGGCGCCTCGGGCGAGGCGGAGCGCGCCGTGCGGCACCTGGGGCTGGGCGCGTGGAAGGGGATCCTGATGGAGACCCCCGAGGCCATCGTCCGGCTGGCGCCGGTGGAGGACGGCTCCATGGTCGCCGTGGCCGCCCGCCGCGAGGTGCCCACCGGCTGGGTGCTGCGCGTGGCGGGGCGGGCGCGCGAGTCCGCGTCGCGCTTCCTGCGCGGGATGGCCACGTGAGCGCGTTCGGGCCGCTGCTGCAGAGCGTGAACCGCGTGAGCGGGGTGCGCGGCTCCATGATCGTGGCCGTGGAGGACGGGCTGGTGGTGGAGGCGGACCTGATGATCGGGGTGCCGGGGGCGGACGCGGCGGCGCTGGTGGCGTCGCTCTTCCGCCGGGCGCGGCGCTCGGTGCAGGCGGCCTCGTTCGGCGCCGCGGCCTTCCTGCAGGTGGACGGCGAGAACGGCCTGCTGGTCGCCGCCGCCCCGCCGGAGCTGGGCGACCTGCTGCTGGTGGTGGTGGCGGAGAGCTGGGTCAACGTGGGGCTGGTGCGGCTGGAGGCCGCGCGCGTGGTCGAGGCGCTGGGATGAGGAGGACGGACCTCGACCAGTTCGTGGGGGACCTGGCGGCGCCGGTCGAGCGCTTCGCCCGCGAGGCGGGGGTGCGCCTGGTGCTGCTGATCAACGCCAGCGGGCAGGTGCTGGCGCAGCGCGGCTTCGCGCGGGCGCTCGACGTGATGGGGGTGGCGGCGCTGGGGGCGGGGATCCACGCCTCGTCGCACGCCCTGGCGGGGCTGCTGGGCGAGGCCGGCTTCCGCCACCTGCACCAGGGCGGCACGGGGCAGCAGGTGTTCATCGGGGCCTTCCAGACCCCGGCCGAGGAGCTGATCCTGATCGCCGTGTTCGGCGAGGACTCCTCGATCGGGCTGGTGCGGGTCTTCTTCGACCAGCTCGTCGGCGAGGTCGCGCGGCTCCCGGGGTGGAGCACGGCGCGCCCCACGGCCAGCGCGGCCTCCTTCGAGCGGGACCTGGAGGCGGGGCTCGACCACTTCTTCGGCGGCGTCTAGGCGCCCGGCCCCGAAAGAACCGGAAGCGGAACCATGTCACTGGTCAACTACTCGACGCGCGAGATCACCTGCAAGATCGTCTACTACGGACCGGGGCGGTCCGGGAAGACGACGAACCTGCAGTACATCCACACCCAGGTCCCCGAGGACCGCCGGGGACGGATGGTCTCGCTCGCCACCGAGACCGACCGGACCCTGTTCTTCGACTTCCTGCCGCTGGACCTGGGCACCATCTCCGGGTTCCAGACGCGGTTCCAGCTCTACACGGTGCCGGGGCAGGTCTACTACGACGCCACCCGCAAGCTGGTGCTGCAGGGGGCCGACGGCGTGGTCTTCGTGGCCGACTCCCAGCGGGCGCAGCGGGACGAGAACATCGAGTCCTTCCGCAACCTGCAGGTGAACCTGCTGGAGCAGGGGGTGGACCCGCGCACCATCCCCATCACGCTGCAGTACAACAAGCGCGACCTGCCGGACGTGATGTCGCTCGACGAGATGGACGACCTGCTCAACTACCGCGAGCTCCCGCGCTTCGAGGCCCGCGCCCTGGCGGGCGCGGGCGTGTTCGACACGCTGCGCGGGATCAGCGAGCAGGTGCTGCGCCGTCTGTCGCAGCGCTTCGGGCGCACCGTCTCGGCCGCGGCACAGGAAGCGACATGAAGTTCGAGCAGGACCCCCGCTCCACCTTCGATACCTTCGTCGTCGGCCCCGGCGGCCAGATGGCCGCGGCCGCCGCCCGGCGCGCCGCCGAGTCGCCCGGCACCGCCTACAACCCCCTGTTCCTGTACGGCGGCCCGGGCGTGGGCAAGACGCACCTGCTGCGCGCGGTGGGCAACCTGGCACTGGCCGTGCGCCCCGGCCTCTCCGTGGTCTACGAGACGGCCGACGGGCTGGTGGACCGCTTCTCCACCGCCGTGGCGGCGGGGTCGATGGACGCGCTGCACGACGAGATCCTGGAAGCCGACCTGCTGCTGCTGGACGACGTGCACCTCCTCTCCGGACGCACGCGCACCCAGGAGGAGCTGGTCCGGCTCTGGGACGACATCGAGCGCGGCGGCGCCCAGGTGATCCTGGCCTCGCGGGTGGCGCCGGCCGAGATCCCCGGGCTGGACGAGACGCTGCGCGGCCGGCTCTCCGGGGGGCTGGCGGTGGACATCGCCCCCCCCGAGACCGAGACGCGGCTGGAGATCGTGCGGCGCGAGGCGTCCAGCGGGGGGATGGAGCTGGCCAGCGGCGTGGCCGAGACCATCGCCGGGCTGCCGTACGACGGCGTGCGCGAGCTGCAGAAGGGGCTGGGACGCCTGGCCGCGGCGCAGGAGGCCGAGGGGCGCCCCCTTCCCGCGGGCGAGGTGGAGGCGCTGCTCGCCCCCGACCTGCCCGCGCCGCAGGCCGACGAGTTCTCGGCCTTCCTCTCCGACATCGCCTCCACGGTGGAGCAGCTCGTGGAGACGGCGCCGTGGCGGCGCACCCTGGCCGAGGCCATCCTGCGCTGGGAGGGCGAGGGGTACCGCACCCGCCGGCTGGAGGAGGCGCTGGAGGCCGACTCCGCCCCCGACGTGGCGGCGCTGATCGAGTCGTACACGGCGGACGTGGAGCGCCTGCGCGAGATCGAGCGCGAGCTGGGCGTCCTGGAGGCGAAGGCCGCGGCCGCGCCCGCGCTGCGCGATCCCGACCGCGTGACCGAGGCCCAGGCGCTGCTCGCCGCCGCGCGCGAGGACGCGGAGCGGAAGCGCACCGCCACGGCCGCGCGCGAGGTGGGGCCGCCGATGGACCGCTGGTTCTTCAACCGCGAGAAGGTGGCCCTGTCCTGGGTCGCGCTCGAGGATCGCCTGCTGGAGGAGCTGGGCTGATGGCGATCAAGGGCAACCTCCGCGAGGCCTCGCTCCCCGACGTGCTCCAGCTCCTGGCCATGGGCCAGAAGACGGGGTGCCTGGCGGTGACCGACCGCTCCAACTTCGGCTACATCTACTTCGAGAAGGGGCGGATCACCTACGCCTCCATCGTGAACCGGCGCGACCGGCTGGGCGACCTGCTGGTGAAGAACGGGCTGATCCGCGCCGAGCAGCTCTCCGCCGCCATCGAGGCGCAGGCCGCCTCGCCGGGGATGCGCCTGGGCGAGATCCTCATCTCCCGCGGCGCCATCACCCGCGACCAGCTCGAGCAGTACATCCGCATCCAGATCGAGGAGGCGGTCTACTTCCTGTTCACCTGGTCGCAGGGGACGTTCTACTTCGAGGCCGAGCAGCGCCCCGAGGCCGGCGCCATGCTGGTGACGATCAACCCCGAGAACCTGCTGCTGGAGGGCGCGCGGCGGATCGACGAGTGGGGGCTGATCGAGAAGAAGGTCTCCTCGCTGGAGCTGGTCTTCGAGCTGGACCGGACCAAGCAGGTGGAGGGGATGGAGCTCTCCGAGGAGCAGGTGCGGATCCTGCCCTTGGTGGACGGCAAGCGGTCGGTGCAGGAGCTGATCGAGGAGTCGGGCATGGTGGAGTTCGACGTGGGGAAGGCGCTGTTCGGCCTGATCCAGGCCGGCTTCGCGCACCCCGTGGGCCGGCGTGCCCCGGTGGAGGTGCGCGAGGTGCCGCGCGCCCGCATCGAGGAGCACCGCAACCTGGGGATCGCCTTCTACAAGACGGGGATGTACGAGGAGGCCACCCGCGAGTTCCGCCGCGTGGCCGAGCTGGAGCCCACCTCCGTCGACTCCCGCTTCCACCTTGCGCTGATCGGCCTGCGGAAAGGGGACGACCGCTTCGCCCTGCGCTACCTGAAGGAGACCATCGAGGTGGGGGGCCCCCGCGCGGCCGCCTTCCACGACATCTCCCTGACGCTGGAGCGCATGGGGCGCATCCCCGACGCGCGCGCGGCGATCGAGGAGGCCCTCCGTCTCGCGCCGAAGAGGCCGCCGGTGCTCCTCTCCCGCGCGGTGCTGCTGCTGAAGCAGGAGGACGCCGCCGGCGCCTGCGCCGCCTTCGCCGCGTACCGCGAGGCGCTGGGCGAGTTCGGGCGCCCCCCCGCGGCGTACTACGCCTTCGCCGTGCTGGCCGAGGCGGCGGCGGGGCGGCTGGACGCGGCGCTGAAGCTCGCCGCTGAGGGGATGGAGCGGCACCCGCACTCCGCGCCGCTGCTGGTGAACGCGGGCGCCGTGCGCGAGCGCCGCGGCGACTGGGACGAGGCCGAGGCCCTCTATCGGAGAGCGACCGAGGAGGACCAGGAGCTGGCGCAGGCGCACAAGGCGCTGGGCGACGTGCTCTACCGCCGCGTGGCGTATCCCGAGGCGGCGGAGGCCTACCGGCGCGCGCTGAAGATCGACCCCGACCTGGGGGACGACACGTACTTCCGGCTGGGCAACATCCACTACAAGAAGATGGAGCGGGAGGAGGCGGTGAAGCTCTGGCGCCGCGCGCTGGAGCTGAACCCGCAGAACGGCGTGGTGCGCACCAACCTGGAGCTGGTGGAGAACGTGCTGCGATGACGCGCCGCGCCTCGCCTCCGCCCTCTCCCGCCTCCGGCGCGGAGGCCGTTGCCGCCACCCGGTGGACGGCGCGCGCCGCTCGACGCGGCCGAGGGGTGGACGTGGGGCTCGCGGGGGAGGGCGGACGATGAGCGGCCGCCCGCCGATCCCGTCGCCGTTCTCGTTCCCGCTGGAGGGCGACGACGCGGAGCTGGAGGCGCTGAAGCGCAAGATCGAGCGCGACCGCGGCTTCAACTGCCAGTACTACAAGGACAAGTGCCTGCGCAGGCGAATCGCGGTGCGCATGCGGGCGCGGGGGCAGCGGACCTTCGCGGACTACGCGGCGCTGCTGGACCGCGAGGCGTACGAGTACGACGTGCTGCTGGACACGCTGACCATCAACGTCACCAAGTTCTTCCGGAACATCGAGACGTGGAACGCGGTGGAGGAGCAGGTGCTGCCGCACCTGTTCGCCACGCGAGGGCAGCCCATCCGGGTGTGGAGCGCGGGGTCCGCCAGCGGCGAGGAGGCGTACACCGCCTCCATCCTGATCCGCGAGTGGGCGGAGCGGAACGGCAAGACGGGCGACCTGTCGCGGCTGCACATCGTGGGGACGGACATCGACCGCAAGTCGCTGGAGACGGCGCAGCGCGGCGAGTACCCGGACCTGTCGCTGCAGGAGACGCCGCCGCACGTGCAGGAGCGCTGGTTCACCCCCGGCCCGCCCTTCCGCATCCGCCCCGAGGCGCAGCGGAACGTGAGCTTCATCCGCCGCGACATGATCTCCGAGCCGGGGCTCACGGAGCAGTCGCTGATCTTCTGCCGCAACGTGGTCATCTACTTCGACCGCGAGATCCAGGAGCGGCTGTTCAAGGGGTTCTACGACTCCCTGGTGCCGGGCGGGTTCCTGGTGATGGGGAAGGTCGAGACGCTGATCGGCCCGGCGCGGACACTCTTCCGCCCCGTCAACCACCGCGAGCGCATCTTCCACAAGCCCGCATGAGCACGCCCGGACAGATCTTCGTCAAGGTCGCCCAGCACGCGGTGGGCGGGAAGGCCGACGTGCTGGTCACGCTGGGCCTGGGCTCGTGCGTGGCCATCATGCTGGAGGACAAGGTGTCCCGGCTGGGAGGGATGGCGCACGTCCTTCTCCCCGAGCCGTCGCTGGCCCGCGACTCCACCAACCCGTCCAAGTTCGCATCGACGGCGGTGCCGCTGCTGCTGGAGGAGCTGGCCGCGCTGGGCGCGCGCACGTCGCGGCTGGAGGGGCGCCTGGTGGGCGGCGCGGCGATGTTCACCTCGCTGATGGGGCCGGGCTCGCTGAACATGGGCGAGCGCAACGTGCGCGCCTCGCGAGAGGCGCTGCGGAAGGCGGGGATCCCCATCATCGGCGAGCACGTGGGGGCCGACCACGGCCGCTCGGTGCGCTTCTGGATCGGGGAGGGCCGCACGGTGGTCTCCTCGGTGGGAAGGCCGGATGTCGTCCTCTGACCCGCACGCCCGGCGGCACTCCGTGCTGGTCGTGGACGACAGCGCCTTCATGCGGCGCGTCATCAGCGACATGATCTCGGCCGCGCCGGAGTTCCGGGTGGTGGGAACGGCGCGCGACGGGAACGACGCGCTGCGGAAGGTGCACCAGCTCGACCCCGACCTGGTCACCATGGACGTGGAGATGCCCGGGCTGGACGGGCTGGCGGCGCTCGGCTACATCATGAGCGAGACGCCCCGCCCGGTGGTGATGCTCTCCGCCTATACCACGGAGGGCGGGCAGGCGACCATGCGCGCGCTGGACTACGGCGCGGTGGACTTCGTGGCCAAGCCGTCGGGGACGATCTCGCTGAACCTGGAGTCCGTGGGCGACCGCCTGCTGGCCGCGCTGCGCGCCGCCGCGTCGGCCAACCTCTCCAACATCCGCGTCCACGTCACCCGCCCCGCGCTGCCGGGGCTGCCGCCGGTGCCCCGCGCGGTGCCGGGGGAGACGTCGGCGGAGGTCGCCGTGGCGATCGCCGCATCGACCGGGGGGCCGCGGGCGCTGGCGGAGGTGGTGCCGCGGCTGCGGCAGGGGCTGGGCGCCGCCGTGCTGATCGTGCAGCACATGCCGCCGCGCTTCACCCGCACGCTGGCGGAGCGGCTGGACGGGATGGGCGGGCTGCCGGTGACCGAGGCCGAGGACGGCGAGACGGTGCGCGGCAACCACGTGTACCTGGCGCCCGGCGACTTCCACATGCGCGTGGTGCGCGAGGGCGGGGTCGTGCGCCTGGCGCTGGACCGCGGCCCCACCATCCACGGGGTGCGCCCCGCGGCCGACCACCTGTTCCGCAGCGTGGCCGAGGTCTACGGCGGGCGCAGCGTGGGCGTGGTGCTCACCGGCATGGGCCGCGACGGGGCGGAGGGGCTGCGCGCCATCTCCGAGGCCGGCGGCGGCGGGATCGCGCAGGACCGGGCCACCTCCGTCATCTTCGGGATGCCGGCGGCGGCGGCGGAGGTGGCGCGCACCATCCTGCCGCTGGAGCGTATCGCCGACGCGGTGGAGCGCGACGTGGAGGCGGCCGCCCACGCCCGGCCGGCCGCGGGGGCGGGGGAGCGCGCGTGAGCGACTTCCGCGAGCGCGTGCAGGCGGACGAGGGGGTGCAGGTGATCGCCTTCACCCTGGGCGGCGAGCTGCACGGCTGCGACGTGATGCTGGTGGAGGAGGTGGTCACGAAGGAGACCATCCACCCGCTCCCCGACGTGCCCCCGCGCCTGCTGGGGCTGCTGCGCCTGCGCGGCGAGCTGGTGCCGGTGATCGACGTGGCCCCGCTGCTCGACCTGGCCCGCGACGCCGCGCGCGCGCCGGCCATCTTGGTGGTGGACACCGACGGCGGGCGCGTGGGCGTGGCGGCGGACCAGGTGCGCGACGTGATCCACGTCCCCCCCGGCTCGTACCGTCCCTCCCCCGGCACCGGCGGCGACCGGGACGCGTACGTGGCGGGGATCGCGCGGGTGGAGGAGACGCTCCTCACCCTGGTGGACCTGGCGGAGATGCTGCGCGGCGAGACCACTCTGTACCAACGGGAGAGTCCGTGAGAAACGCCCGTCAGACGCGCCAGGCGGTGGCGCAGATCCAGCTCGTCACCTTCCGCATCGGCGCGGAGGAGTTCGGGCTGGACGTGTTCGCCGTGCACGAGATCCTGCGGTACACCGAGCCCACGCCCATGCCCAGGGCCCCCGCGTTCGTGGAGGGGGTGCTGGACGTGCGCGGCTCGCTCGTTCCCGTGGTGGACCTGCGCCGCCGCTTCGAGGTGGGCACGGTCGGGATCGACGAGGACACCCGCATCGTGCTCGTCGACTTCGGCGGCGAGCGCCTGGGGCTGGTGGTGGACGCGGTGACGGAGGTGCTGCGCGCGCCGGAGACGGCGGTCCTTCCCCCGCCGAAGTACATCAAGGGCCTGGCGGCGGAGTTCGTGCGCGGAATCGTGCGCATGGAGGGCCGGCTGATCGTGCTGGTGGACCTGGACCGCATCCTCTCCAGCGAGGAGCGGATCGCGCTGGACTCGTCCGCCGCGGTCGAGGAGGAGGGCGGGGAGGACGCCGCGCCGGCGGACGGGGACGCGGAGCGCGCCGGTCGATGAGCGGCGAGGAGTTCCTGGCGGACCTGGAGGGGCGCTACGAGCGCATCGAGGCGGAGCTGGAGGGTTTCCAGCCCGCCGAGCGCGAGCGCGTGCGGCAGGAGATCGTGGGCCTGTTCCGCGAGACGGAGTCGACGCTGGACCGGCTGGTCGCCTTCAAGGAGCGCATCCGCGCGCTGGTGGACCGCTACAAGGCCATGGCCGCCGCCGCCGCGCCCGCCCCCGCGGCCGCGTCGTCCGCCTCGGGCGGAGGCGGGGCCGCGGCCTCCGGCGTGTCGGACCACCTGGGCGCGTCGACGTACATCGAAAAGGGGTGGACGGCCATCGCGGCGGGCGACCACGGGCGGGCCGTGACGCAGCTGGAGCGCGCGCTGGAGCTGGCCCCCAACGACCCGCAGGCGGAGTCCCTCCTGGGCTGGGCGCAGATGCTCCGCGAGCAGTACGACGAGGCGCTCTACACCTACTACAAGGTGCTGACCAAGGAGCCCAACAACGCCCTGGCGCGGGTGAACCTGGGCTACATCTGCCTGAAGAAGGGGATCTTCGGCGAGGCGATCGAGCACCTGTCCCGCGCCATGCGGCAGGAGGTGGACCGCAAGGCCGCGCTCTACGGCCACCTGTACATGGGCCTGGTGTACCTGGAGCGGGAGATGTACGACGACGCCCGGTCGTTCTTCGAGAAGACGATCGAGCTGGGGCCCAACATGCTGCAGGCGTACTGGGAGCTGGGGCGCGCGTCGTACCTGGAGGGGGACCGCAAGGGCGCGGCGGACGCCTGGCGCCGCGGGCGCGAGGCCAACCGCTTCAACCTGTGGGGCGAGCGGTGCGCGAAGGCGCTGGCGGCGATGGAAGCCGGCAAGCCCGTGGACGTGGGCTGATGGGAGGACGCGGGGAGCGGCCGGTGCCGCTCCCCGCGCCGCTTTCGGACCTGCCGATGCGCTTCCTCCGACGTTCCCGCCTCCGCCGCCTCGCCGCCCTGCTGGCGTCCGCGCTCGTACTCCTGCTGGGTGGGGGGACGGAGGCGGAGGCGCAGCGCGAGGTGCGGGCGGGGAACGCGCGCGTGGTCTTCTGGCCCGGCGGCGAGGCGCGGGCGCGGGAGACGCTGAAGGTGGCGGCCGCGCCGGTGCGGCTCCCCGGCTTCGGTCCCTCGTCGCTACTGGGGCAGACGACGGTGTACCTGGCGCCGTCGCGGGCGGTGTTCGACTCGCTGACGGGGGGGCGGGCGCCGGAGTGGGCGGGCGGGGTGGCGATCCCGTCCCGGCGGGTGCTGGTGCTGCCCGCATGGCCGGGAGCCGAGGCGGGGCCGGAGGGGCCCGCCGTGGTCCTGCGCCACGAGCTCGCCCACCTGCTGCTGAGCGAGCGGCTGCCGGGGCGCATTCCCCGCTGGTTCGACGAGGGGTTCGCGGAGCTGACGTCCGGGAGCTGGGACGCGGCGAACGCCTGGCAGCTCCGGGTGGCGTTCCTGACGGGCGCGGCGCCGCGGCTGGACTCGCTCTCGCTCTCGTGGCCGCGCGACGGGGAGCGCGCCCGCTTCGCCTACCTGCTCTCGGCCACGGCGGTGGACCACATGGTCCGCCGCACGGGCGAGGACGGGTTCGCCCTGCTGCTGCGGAACTGGCGCGAGGAGGGGTCGCTGGACGCGGCGATCCGCACCACCTGGGGTATGACCCCGGGCGGGCTGGAGGAGGAGTGGCGCGAGGCGGTGCGGGAGCGGTACGGGTGGCTGGCGGTGCTCTCGATGGCGGGGGCGTTCTGGATGCTGGTGCTGCTGGTCCTGTTCGCGGCGTACTTCCCCCGGCGGAAGCGCAACCGCGAGCGCCTGGCTGCCATGACGGCCGAGGAGCGGATGCTCCCGCCGCCCCGCGCGGACGGGGTTGACGTCCAGTATCCCCTGGAATAGCTTCCCCTTCATGCCCAGACAGACCCCCGCGAGCGCAAGCTCCCGATCGCAGCCGCGCACCCCCGCCACCTCGGCCGCCGCCACGCGCGAGCCGGACAGCGCGGTGCGCTTCTCCGTTCAGAACTACGCGTTCCTGGCTGCGGGGGCCGCGGCCGCCATCGGCGGGTTCGTGATGCTGGCCGGCGGGTCGACCGTCGCGGCGCCGCTGCTGCTGGTGCTGGGGTACGGAGTGCTGATCCCCCTGGGGATCATCCGCTAGTACGAACACAAGGGCGCTTAGCTCAGCTGGTTCAGAGCACCTGTCTTACACACAGGGGGTCGGGGGTTCGAATCCCTCAGCGCCCATTTTAGCGGAACTCGCGGACCTGTCGCGGGTTTCGCTTTTTTGCATTGGGAGGCGCCCGATGGGACGCCATCTTCTTCTAAGCGCATCCTTCTCTCGACGGAGCGGGATCCCTTTCTGGAGTTTATCTCGGGACCGCTGCTGGCGAAATCAAGCCGTACACGTGTGAGCCGCGACGGACTGCACGCACGTACAATGGCCGAGGTGGGAGCGAGCCTCCGTTGCTCGTGTCCCACCACGACTGGTCCTCGTCTGCTGCAAGCTCAACATCGCTGCACGCTTCGTAAGCATCGAATAAGACGGAGCGAGTTGGGACCCGCATATTGCGAAAGACACGCACTCGGCTGTGACGAACAGCGTCGTTTGGGATACACCGGACCAGCCTAACTCTCGCTGTTGACGGCTCCACTCGTCCTCCTGGAAGGAGGGCGAGCTTCGGCGCCTGTACCTGCCTTAGCTCCCCTGCTTTCAGGGCTAGTCCTACCACCACCAATATTGTCGGTACTCGGCTCAACCGGAGGCAGGCAAGCGAAGTAGCTAGTAAGCTAGCATCAGGACTCGCGCTAACCCGAATAGCTTCAATCTGGCCGAACTGGAGGTGATTATTTGCTTCAGTGTGCGCCTCAGTAATCGGACGAAAAATGGGATCCCAAAACGCGACCCGTCCGGCGATATGGTCCACGGCCTGCTCAACGGGATCCTTATGCCGCTCCCCCTCCGTCGGGTGACGGCGAAGGCCAGAAAGCGAGAGTTGTGCAGGGGTGGCGATCAAGTGAGTCAACTCATGCCAGGACGTGAAATATGCCCGGGCAGCCCGCTCCCCCCGCGCATCAATGACAGCGAGGTATTTACGCTCCCACGGTTGGGGTGTGGGGTTGGCAAGGAGGAGGCCCTCAGTATCATCGAGAACGAACTCCTCGTTCAGCTTCAATCCCAACCCGGGATAGGAAAGCTCATGATCTTGGGCGATGCGTTCGAGATCTTCCGATGAACGGATGAACTCCAGGTTTACCGATAAGTCTTCAGCCACGACGGACCGCAACATTTCTAGTGTCCGAACTGGCCCTGGCCACCTCGTGACGATGGACGCGATCCGTGCCAGCGTGTGCTCCTCAACCTGCGCCAGGCAATCCCCCGCTGTGGATAGCTTGAGATCGCGGGCGAGTTGAACTACACTATGATTGTAGCCGAGATTAGCCATCTCCAATTAGCGTCTGGTGAAGGACAATCCAATCATCTTCAGTAAGGACCCGTTTAGCGGCGAGCTCACCCGTAACACTCCTTCGGGCTAACGCTGTCGTTGCTAAATGCGCACGGAACAGAAGCAGTGTGTCACTGTGAGACCATCTCTTCTTCTCCGCCGCTGAGCTTAACGTTGATGGGATGGCCAGCGGCTCTTCTTGAGGGGGAGGCCCCGCAACGCCCTGCATGAGGTAGTCCATCGACGTTCCCAACGCGGTCGCGATCCTCAACAAGATCTCTGAACTGACATTACGTTTATTATTCTCGACGCCGCTGAGGAAGGTCACGCTGATCGCGGCTTTGTCGGCGAGTTGGACCTGCTTCCAGCCCCGACGTTCGCGGAGCATCGTAATACGTGAACCGAGGGAATCAGAGGTGTTAGCCATAGGCCTTGTGCTTTAACGATAGTGTGTGTAGATTGCCCATCGTGCATCAGGCTTGCGGGCTCTGCTTTCACGATAGTACAGGCCGGTCAAAAGGACAATGATCCTAAAGCGCGCACATTCCTCGGAAACGCCGGAAGTGAAGATCTGGCGGATGCGGTCGGCGCAGCAGGATCAGCGGCGTTGGCCGGCGTGGAAGCAAGAACTCTTCACCTGGGCACTCGCTATCGAATCCGGGCGGGACCCGCTCATCGCCATCGGGGGTGAGGCAGTTCTACCCGATCACCCAGTTCTTGAGACTGCATCATGGACAAGCCAGACAACCCGGGGCAGCACCGCGGACCCCCCGACAGTGTTCCCCCCAAAGGACCGCCACCGAAGGAGACACCCGGAAACGGGCCCAAGGATCCGCGCCCACAACCTCCCAGACGCTCCTACGGGGACCGAGGTGCGGGATAAGCGCCGCCCGACGGCAGAGGACGTGCGGGTGATGCAGGGTCGCTACCCAAGCTTCAATTTGGCCCCGCATCACCCGCGAACCGGACTACCGTTTTGGGTCGGCCAGGTTTGGCCATTCAGACCTTGCCTGGACGGGATTTTTCAGGTGGAGGTTAGATATGTCGGTCCCGATAATCCGCGCGCTTTTGTCGTATCACCGCGGATAGATCGGTCAGTGTTTCGCGCCCACCCACACCTCCACAGGGATGGGGCTGTTTGTTCCTATTTCCCTGGGGATGGTACTTGGGAATGGGGCACTCACGACGTGTCGGTACTCGTCGACATCACTTCCGGGTGGCTGGTCCAGCATCTGTGCTGGTACCATTTTGGCTTCTGGCCTGGCCGTGAGTTCATGCACTAGCGCTCTTTGTCATACCACGCAGCTGCTTTGGCACTCAGGTTTTGCGGTCCGAAAGGCTCCCACCGCCTCCACCATCCCACGCCCGCGGGTCCGCAACCCTCCACGGGTCCCACGCCGGCAGCGTCAGAGGCGCGGGCTTCACGGGGAGCGTGAGCTGGAAGCGCTCGTTCGGCAGCACCGCGATGAGCGCCAGCACCACGAGGGCCGTCAGGACGGGGTGGCGGAGCAGGGCGAGGGCGCCGAAGGTGAGGGACGCCGTGACCGCCGCGGCGACGAACACCGGGAGATGATCAACACTCCACGATTCAGCAGGATTGGCGGACACGAGCGGGAGCTAAATCGTTTCCATTCAACAACCTGCAAACCTGAACGCGAGAATAGGGCGGTAGCAGATGCCTCCGCCCTATTCTCCGACCGTGCGGCAACCAGGCTGCCCCACTCATGGTTGTTGCGCTCGCGAACTCTCGGGGGCTTGAGCAGCGTGGCTCTGAGTTCGTCATCGATGCAGCGTCGCCCAACCGAGTGCGTGGCGCGAACGAGCAGCCTTTCCGTGCTTACGCGGCTTGCCGAGGCGAGCAGAGCCGCCTCCCCGCGACTCGGCCTGGTCGCCGATCAGCGCCAGTTCTTGACGATTAGCGCGAAAACGGCCGCGAGCACGCCCCACGTAAGAAGGTCCCTCGTTCGTTTGTGCCAGCCGGCATCGTAGCGTCCGGTCCGGGAGGCTCGGGCGATCAGGACCACCTCGAGGAACACCCTGGCGAGTACGGCGGCGCCCGGAAGAGCCAGCCACCACGGGGCGCCGCTCTGCCATCCGCGATAGGCAAGAACGCAGATCCCTGCGGCTGCCGCCATCAAGATCAGCAGCATGCTCGAGTAGAGCAGACGTAGTCGATTCGCCACAAGCGCACTCACGGGGTGGGGGCCGCCATAAGAGGTCCGCACGTAGCAACGGCCGACCCTAGCATAGTCAGAGTAAGAACTCCTGAGAAAGCGAACTGCGCCCAGAGTTCCTTCTCCCGGGAGACGGCAGACCGGTACGCCTGTTGATACAGATCGTAGATGTGTCCGTTGAACTCTGACGTGTACCTATGTGTCTCGTAGTAGTAATTCCATTGCCTGAGTGCGTCGCGAACGTCGCTTCTGGCGTTGTAGAGCTGCCACCCGGAAAGAGCGGTTCCGCCGATTGCGGCGAAGCCACTGATTCCCATGTTCGCAGCTACGCAGAGTCCAAATGCGCCGGGACCCTCATCGAGCGTGTCTCCGTCACCATCTTCGTCCCCCGGAAGACCTGACGTTCCGCCCGATCCCGTTCCACCGCCACCACTCCCCCCCCATGAGTTATCCGTCGGGTAAAGCGGGCTCGGGCAGAGGCTCGTGCACTGCGTCTCAGTCCCAGGCGAGCGGGTCGTAGGAGAGACAGTAACAGTGATGCCTTCGAGATCGATGTCGTGCGCCGCTGGCTTCGCTGCACGGGTGGGTGCAACTGGACCATCGCCGCATCCAAACATCACACCGAGCAGTAACAACGAGATTGCCTTCCGGAAAGGACCAGGAGCGTTCCGCATGGGGGAGAGGAGCGTCAGTGTGAGGGTATTCAGTGGAGGGAGCACGATGCTAACGGAGGGGATCCCCCGGAGTCAAGTGTTTCCAGACGGTTTTCGTGGGAGCGTTCCCGTCACCGTACGGAGGAAAGGTGGAGGCGGGGTTTGGAAGGCTCCTCCATCGGCTGGTCCGATCGATTGAAGGCCGTTACTGCGAATCCGTAATCACCCCTGGTCCGTGCGGCTGAACCGGTACGCGGAAACGAACAGCCCCAGCCCAATCCATGTTAGCCCCGCCACCAGCCCCACCCACGGCACCGCACCATCCCACGCCCGCGCGTCCGCCACCCTCCACGGGTCCCACGCCGGCAGCGTCAGAGGCGCGGGCTGCACGGGGAGCGTGAGCTGGAAGCGCTCGTTCGGCAGCACCGCGATCAGCCCCAGCACCACGAGGGCCGTCAGGACGGGGTGGCGCAGCAGCGCGAGCATGCCGACGGTGACGCACGCGGTGAAGCTCGCCGCGAGGAGCACTGAAAGCGTGCGGCCGAGCAGGGGCAGCGGCGCAAGCGACGCCCCCGCGCGCCAGGCGCCGATCCAGAAGATCACGTCCACCAGCAGGAGCAGAAACGCGATCGCGCCCAGGGTGGCCGCCAGGTGGGAGAGCAGCCAGCGCCGGCGTGACACGGGGAGCGCGAGCAGGTACGCGACCTCGGGGCGCCGGCGCATCGCGTTGGAGCAGGCCAGCACCACCGCCACCAGGATGAAGTGCGCGCTGGGGCCGGGAAGGTGGAACCACGCGGTGTCCAGCCACTCCGCATAGGGCGGCATGGGCTTTACGCCGGCCTCCATCACGTACGACCACGACACCAGCGATGCCAGCAGCACCGGAAGCGGCAGCACGGCCAGCAGGCGCCAGCGCAGGTCACGCCAGATCAGGTCGCGCAGCATCGTCGCCGTCGGCTCGGGTGGCGGCCAGGTAGATCTCCCGGAGGGAAACGGGGCGCACGTCCGTCACCTCGGCGCCCAGCATCCGCAGCCGCGCGACCACGGCGTCGGGGGCGGAGCGCACCAGCAGGCGGGCGCGCTCGCCGTGGATGGCCACGGAGGACACCTCCTCCCAGGTGCCCAGCCGCGCCGGCGCGGGGTGGCCCACCACGTCCACCGTGCGCCAGTCGCCCCGCAGCTCGTCCAGGTCTCCCTGCAGCACGGCGCGCCCGCCGCTCACCACGGCCACCCGGTCGCAGATCCGCTCCACCTCCTCCAGCCGGTGCGTCACCAGCAGCACCGTGGCGCCGTCCGCCGCGGCCAGCGCCAGCTCCGAGAGGGCCTCGTCCACCGTGGCGGGGTCCAGCCCGGCCGTGGGCTCGTCCAGCACCAGCAGCCGCGCGCGGCGGGCCAGCGCCACCAGCAGCATGAGCCGGCTGCGCGTGCCCGGCGACAGCTCGCGCAGCCGCATCCCCTCCTCGATTCCCCACGCGCGCGCCAGCCGCATGGCGAGCGGGCGGTCCCACGCGGGCGAGAGCGCCGCCACGTGCCTGGCGAGCTGCCCCGCGCGCATCCACCCGAACATCGACCGCTCCTCGGGCACGAACGCCACCTCGCGGCGGATCGCCAGCGAGTCGCGCACCGCGTCCAGCCCGAAGACGCGGGCGGAGCCGGAGGTGGGACGGGCGAGGCCCAACAGGATGCGCACCGTCGTCGTCTTCCCGGCGCCGTTGGGGCCCAGCAGCCCGGTGATGCCCCCGGCGGGGACGGTCAGGTCCAGCCCGGCGAGCGCCGTCCGCCCCTCGCGCCACCGCAGGCGCGAGGGGTAGCGCTTCACCAGCGCTTCCGTGCGGACGGCGTCCGTCACCCGGCGCGCTCCGCCTCGGCGCGCTCGCGCAGCGCCTCCGCCACCAGCTCCGCCAGCTCATCGGTGGCGTAGCCCAGCGCGCGCCCCTCGGCCCAGAGCTGGTCGATGAACTCCTGCAGGCGCCGCCGCCGCTCGTCGTCGCGCAGGCGCGAGGCGCCGTACGAGACGTACCAGCCGCGGCCGGCCACGCCCTCCAGCAGCCCCGCGTGCTCCAGCTCGCGGTACGCGCGCACGACGGTGTTGGGGTTGATGACGAGCTCGCCCGCGAGCTGGCGCACGGACGGGAGCTGCGCCCCGCGCTCGATGGCGCCGGTCACCACCGCGTTCTTGATCTGCCGGACGAGCTGCAGGTACAGCGGCTCGCCGGTGTCGGGACGGACGTGAAACATCTGGGGCTCCCCTGGCGTATGTATCACTGTTATGATACAGTGGAGCGCGGCCGAGGTCCAGCCGTGCCCGCCGACTCCCTCCCATCTAGCCCCAGGATCGAGCCATGTCCATCCCCTTCCGCCGCCCCGCCTTCCTCGCCGCCCTCGCCGTGGGCATCGCGCTCCTCCCGTCCTCACTTGAGGCGCAGCGGGGCACGACCGGCCGCGCGGAGGCCGACTCCGTGTCCCGCGTGATCCCGCGCCTGCACGTGGACGACGCCGACGCGACACTGCGCACCCGCGACCGCCGCGTGGGCCTGATGCTGACCGGCGACGAGGTGGTGATGCAGCTCACCGACCTGGGGCTGCACACCGTGAAGGAGAGCATCGCCGACGAGCCGCGCGAGGGCGTGGGCGGCAGGATCCTGGCGGCGGTGCTCAGCGCGGGCGTGGTGGGGATGCTGGACCACGGGATCGCGTACCGCCTCTCCGCCCTGCGCTCCGCGCGCGCCGAGGGGAGCACGCTGGTGCTGGAGGACCGCCAGGGCAACCGCATCTTCTCCACCACGGAGGTGAACGGCCGCCGCCCGATGGACTCCTTTCACCCCGCCGAGGCCGAGCGCTTCGCCGCCGCCGTGAACCGCGCCATCCGCCGAGCGCGCTGACCCGGGCCGATGACGACGAACCCCACGATCCGCCGTCTCCGCCCGCTCCTGGCGCTGGCCGTGGCCGCCTGCGCGGCGGTCACGCCGTCCCGCCCGCCGGCCACGTCACCAGCCCCCGCGCTGGTCGGCTTCGCGACGGAGGACGACATCCGCGCGATGCTCCAGGCGATGGTGGCGGATCCCACCACGACCGGCGTGGTCGTCGGCCTGGTCGACTCCGCCGGCACGCGCCGCGTCCTGGCCCACGGCAGCGGCGGAACGGGCGCGCCGCGGGACGGCGGGAGCGTCTTCGAGATCGGCTCCATCACCAAGGTCTTCACCGGCATCCTGCTCTCGGAGATGGCGCTGCGGGGCGAGGTGGCCGCGTCCGATCCGCTCTCCAGGCACCTGCCGCCGGTCGTCCGCGTCCCCTCGCTGAACGGGCGCGAGATCACGCTGCTGGACCTGGCGAGCATGACGTCCGGGCTGCCGGGCATGCCGCGCAACTTCCCGGCGGAGGAGGACTCCGCGGCGTACGCAAACTACACGATGAACGACGTCTACCGCTTCCTCTCCGGGTACGCGCTGCCGCGCGAGCCGGGACCGCGTTCGAGTACTCGAACCTGGCGACGCTCGTCGGCCACGCGCTCGCGCTCCGCGCCGGCCGGCCGTACCCGGACCTGCTGCGGGAGCGCGTCCTTGCCCCGCTCGGCATGGAGAGCACGGCCGTGAGCCCCACGCCGGGCATGGCGCAGAGGATGACGCGCGGGCACTTCGCGCCGGGCCGGCCGGCGCCGTACTTCGTGGCGCCGGCGTTCGACGCGTCCGGCGGGCTCAAGTCCACGGCGGACGACATGCTGAAGTTCATCGCGGGCAACCTCTCGGGCGGCAGCACCGTGCTGCACCGCGCCATGCGCGAGTCCCAGCGGCCGCAGCGGCCCATCGGCGACAGCGGCGAGCACATGGGGACCGGGTGGGCCACCGGCACGCTGACGGGCGCTCCGATCGTGGGGTTCGCCGGCGGCACGCACGGGTACGCGTCCTACGTCGCCATCGACCTCGCCCGCCGCCGCGGCGTGGTGGTGCTGGTCAACGTCCGCGGCGGCGCCGCCCAGCGCCTGGGCCTGCACCTCCTGGACCCCGCCGGCATGCCTCCGCCGGCCCGGGCGGGCGGATGATCCGCTCCGCCGCCGACATCGCCCGACCGGACGATCGGGAGCGACGATCCCGGCCTCCGTTCACCGGGGCCGCGGCGGGGGCGCGGATCGGGTACGGCGTCCCGACGGTCCGCCTCCGCCGGGGCGCTATCCGGCACGCCGGAGCAGGCGACGGAGCCCCAGCGCGACCGCCGCGGCCAGCAAGGAGACGATCGCCGCCCCCAGCGTGATCATCCCGAGCTCGAGCAGGTGGGTCAGCACGAACTCGAGCCGCGTGGTGTCCCAGGCGAACAGCCACGGCATGCGCGTCGTGCCCAGCACGATCAGGACGACTCCCGCCAGGAGCACCGACGCCGACGCCACCAGGACCGCCTGGGCCAGGTGCCGCCGGTGCGTCGTCGCGATCCAGGCGCTGAGGCCGATCAGGGTCGTCATTCGTACGCCCAGCGCGCCCGCCGCCACCGCCTCCGTGACTGCCGTGGGGGCCTGCAGCACCGCGTGCAGGTAGACGGAGGCCACGTGGAGGACCACGTACAGCGCCGCCGTGGCAGCCACGATGCGTCCCGGCCGCACGCCCCGGCCGCCGAGCGAGCTCCGGACCGGCTCCGCGACGGGATCCCTTCCGGGGGGATCGAGGTGTCGTGACGGCTCTCCGCCCGTTCCCGACTGCACTCCTGCCTCCTGACCTCGCGTGACGGGCCGACCCTTCGCCGTGGGGATGTCGGAAAGCTTCCGCGCCCGCACGCGGGCGGCGCCCCCACACGCTCTCCACCGTCTCCCGACAGCCCGCGGACGGGAGCGCCGCTATCCTCCAGTCGCGGGACCGATGCCACCCAGGCGACACCAGCCCGCGCCGGTGGATGCACGATGGAGGAGCGATGCCGATCGTGAGCAAGAGCCATAGGCCCAGCCTGGTGCGCAGGCCGGCGGTGCCGATGCCGACCCGGACGTGGAGACCTGCCGCCGGATCCCGCGCCTACGAGCTGCCCGACGCCCCGGTCGCCGAGCCTTCGGTGGAAGGATCGCGGCCCGAGGAGCGGCTGAGGACTCCAGCAGAGGAGGCGATCATCGACGAGCGGGACATGGACGAGGCGGCGTAGGACGAATCGCAGGCGCGCTGCGGGCGGCCCCGCCCGCCGCCGGACGCGCCGGGGCAAATCCGCGACGGCGGCCCCCCGCCGGCCCCCACTCCACCCCCCCGCGGCAGATGCCCGGAGCCCCGCGACGGATCCGCCGCGGGGCTCCTTCGTTCCCCCCTCGATCCACCGTCAGGGCCGCGGGTCGACCGCCCCCGCCGCCGCCTTCCGCCACGCCTCCATGCTGATCCGCTCGGCGCTGCTCAGGAACACTCCCACGGCGTCCAGCGTCTCCTCCACCTCCTCGGGGCGGGCGCGGCGCACGCGGCGGCGGATGGCGGCGGCCAGCTCCTCGCCCAGGATCTCGTGCTCCCGGCGCAGCTCCTCCGGGCTCCACCCCAGCCGGAAGCGCTGCAGGCCGTGGCGCTCGGCGATCACCCGCTGGATGGCGGTGCCGTCCCGCAGCGACTGCGCGTCCTGGCCCTGCTCCAGCTCCATCCCGCCCAGCGTCTGCGCCAGGTCCGAGAGGAACGACGCCAGGTGGTCCTCCAGCTCCGCCTCGCCGATGGCGCGGGCGCTCGGCATGTCGGGGTCGCCGCGCAGGCGCGCCACGAACGCGTGCAGCACCCGCTCCAGCTCCGCCAGCAGCGCGTCGCGCACCTCCTGCAGGATCCCGGGGGTCACCACGGCGGGGGCCGCCTCCATGGGCCGCGAGTTGAGCGCCTCCTCGGGCGCGGCGGGGAGCCAGACGAAGAAGGTGGAGCCCACCCCCTCCTGGCTGCGCACCGTCACGTCGCCCCCCATGAGCCGCGCCAGCCGGCGCGAGATCGCCAGCCCCAGCCCCGTGCCGCCGGCCGAGCGCGTGTGGCTCATGTCGGCCTGCACGAAGGGCTCGAAGATGGCGCCCAGCCGGTCGGCGGGGATCCCCTGGCCGGTGTCCTCCACCCGCACGTACGCCCACGGCCCGGCGCCCACCAGCTCGGCGTCGCCCGACGGCTCGGCAGCCGTGCCGGCGCTCACCGTGATGCGGCCCCCGCGGGCCGTGAACTTCACGGAGTTGGAGAGCAGGTTCAGGACGATCTGCCGCAGCCGCTCCTCGTCGCCCCAGTACGGCACCTCGGAGGCGTGGCCGGAGACGGCGTCCACCAGGTCCACCCCGCGCGCCTCCGCCTGGGGCGAGACCAGCGCCAGCGCCCCGTCCACCGCCGCGCCGATGCGCCCGGCCGTGCGCTCCACCACGGTGCGCCCCGCCTCGACCCGCGAGAAGTCCAGCACGTCGTTCACGATCCCCAGCAGGTGCATGCTGCTGGTGCGGATGCGGCCCACCTGGCCGCGCTGCTGGTCCGTCAGGGGGCCGGCCAGCTCCATCTCCAGCAGGTCGGCGTACGCCATGATGGCGTTGAGCGGCGTGCGGATCTCGTGGGAGATGGTGGCCAGGAACAGGCTCTTGGCGCGGCTGGCCTCCTCCGCGTGGCGGCGCGCCTCCTCGGCGCCCACGTGGGCGGCCTTCATGGCGGCGTCGGCGGCGCGGCGGGCGGTCAGGTCGCGTGTCACCTTGGCGAACCCGATCAGCGCGCCCCCCTCGTCGCGCAGCGCGGTCAGGGTGATGCCCGCCCAGAAGGTGGAGCCGTCGCCGCGGATGCGGTGCCCCTCGCCGGTGTACTCGCCCTGCTCGGCGGACTGGATCAGGTGGTCCTCGGCCGTGCCGTCCTCGGAGCCGCCGTCGGGGTACAGCACCCGCAGGTGCGCGCCCTCGGCCTGCTCCTTGGTCCACCACTTGATCAGGCGCGCGCCCTCGCCCCAGAAGGTGATGACGCCGTCCGGCTCCATCAGGAAGATGGCGTAGTCGCGGACGTTCTCGGCCAGCGCCGCGAAGGCGCGGTGGGCGACGCCGGTGCGGGCGATGCCGGTGTACGGGTCGCGCGGCCGGTCCTCGCCCGCGGCCACGCGGCGCACGTGCTCCTGCCCGCGGGCCCACGCGACCTCGCGCTCCACCGTCTCGCGCCCCGGCGATCCGGGGCCCTGCACGGGCAGGCCGCCGGGCACGGCGGTGGCTTCGGGGTCCGGTGCGGGGCGCCCGCTCCCGGAGAGGAGCCGCGCGTCGGCGGAGTCGGGGCCGGTCCCGGTTTCGGCGTCGCTCATGAGGGCGCGGCATAGCAGGAGTTGCGCCAGGGCACGCGGGCGTGCGCGGGCACCCCGGCGCGGGCCGCGCGTGCCCGCGGACCGCCCCGCGCAAAGCTTAACCATCCCTTCATCCGCCCGGCGCAACATTCCCCCGGGGCGGGGTGTCCTACCTTCCGAAAGCGCCGCTGCCTTCGCGGGTCCGAGAACGCCGACCTCTCCCCCGCCGCACTCATTCCTTGTCCTCCTGGCGGGCACGGCTGAGGGCCCCGAAGGCGGAGCGCGCTTCGCTCCTCTCCCGGCTCCACTCTCCACCGGACGGTCCCCACGGCGCGCGCCGGCATCTCTTCAGCGGAGAGGCCGGCGTTCGCCGTTTCCGTCGTCCCCCGTCGCGTCGTCAGCTCTCCGTAAGGGGTGCGGAGGACGACCCCCGCGCCTCCGCCGTCATCGGCGGTCGGACCGGGGGCGGCGCCTCGGCGAACGACGAAGGGTCCCGCGGACGGCGCCGCGGGACCCTTCTCTCGTCGGACGGCGCCGGTCAGGCGGAGGGTGCGCCGTCCCTCGCCTGCTCGCCCCGCGCCCTGTCGGCCATCCCACCGTCGGTGGAGGGCGCGCCGTCCGCCGGGGCTTCGCCGGCGTGGGGGTCGAGGCGGAGGACCGCGACGTCCCCGGCGAACCCCTCCGTCTCCGCCTGGTCCAGCTCCTCCGCCTCGTCCCGCTCCTCCGGCGCGCGCGGCAGGGGGCCGGGGAGCATCAGCGTCGCGCGGCGGGGCTCGATCCCGTAGACGAAGCGCTCGCCCTCCACGTGCTCCCCGTCGGCGTTCACCGCCAGCCGCTCCTCCGGCTCCACGACCACCTCCTTCACGCGGAGGTACTTCACCGCGGGATGCCCCACGTGCCGCCCCGCGCGCAGGCGGGGGAGGAGCGCCACCAGGTCCACGGTGGAGATCTCCCCCACGATGCACAGGTCCAGCAGCCCGTCGTCCAGCTCGGCGCGCGGGGTGATCAGCGTGCCCCCGCCCGTCCGGCGCGAGTTGCCAACCGCGTAGGCCAGGAAGGACCCCTCGTGCACCGTCCGTCCGTCCGCCGTGAAGCGGGCCACGGAGTGCGTCTTCTCCACCAGCTTCTTCGCGCCGGTGACCAGGTAGGCCAGGCCGCCCAGGAAGCGCTTGGCCTCGTCCGGCGTCTCCTCCGTGGCCGCGGCGCCGAAGCCCCCGGTGGAGACGTTCAGGAAGCGGCGGCCGTTCACGGTAGCGACGTCGATCGGCGTCTCCTGGCCGGCCAGGGCCGAAGCGACCGCCGTCTCCGGGTCCAGGGGGATGCCCATGGCGTTGGCCAGGTCGTTGCCCGTCCCCAGCGGAACGATCGCCAGGCGGGGCAGGGGAACGCCGTCCCCCGCGGCGTCGCAGAGGCCGTTGATGGCCTCGTTCACCGTCCCGTCCCCTCCCCCCACCACCAGCAGCTCCACCCCCGCGTCGCCCGCCTGCCGGGCGAAGAGGCGCGCGTCGCCGGCCTCGAAGGTCAGGCGGGGCGTCAC
This sequence comes from Longimicrobiaceae bacterium, assembly GCA_030146875.1. Taxonomy (GTDB): domain Bacteria; phylum Gemmatimonadota; class Gemmatimonadetes; order Longimicrobiales; family Longimicrobiaceae; genus JASLAX01. The sequence continues at coordinate 20,883 of JASLAX010000180.1, read as the reverse complement.
CTCGTGCCCCGCGTCGCGGAGCGAGGTCACGGCCTCGCGCAGCCGCTCCAGCACGTCCGCCGAGCCGGTGTTCAGCACCATCCCGATCCGCACTCGCGCCTCCGGGTCCACAGGGGGTTCCGCCGCCGTCGGGGAAGAGGCGCAGGCGCAAGAACTCCGCCACCCGCAACCCCTTGGTTCGGGGTATCTTCGCCTTGACGCGGGCCGCTCCCGCGTTACCTTGGGGCACAGTGGGGAGAAGTGGGATGAAGTGGGGAACGCGTCCAGCACCGGGAGCGGATGAGCGGATACCTGGGGAGCTACCTGCACCAGATCGACGAGAAGGGGCGCCTGAGCCTCCCTGCTCCGTTCCGGCGCGACTCCCAGGACCGCCCGCTCGTGCTGGTCCACGCCTTCCCCGAGGCGCTCACGCTGTACCCGGAGCCCGCCTGGGCCGAGGTGGAGGGCCGCCTCCGCGAGATGCTGCGCCTGCAGCCCCGCGCCCGCTCCTACGTGCTGGGGGTCACCGCCAACGCCGTGGAGGTCGCCCCCGACAAGCAGGGCCGCATCATGGTCCCGCCGCGCCTGCAGGAGGCGGTGGGGCTCTCCGGCCCGACGCTGGTGGTGGGCGCCATCGACCGGATGGAGCTGTGGAACCCGGACCGCTTCGCCGCCACCGTGTCGCAGCCCACGCCGGACGCCGAGATGTTCATGCACCAGATCTTCGGCTGAAAGGCGACATGCCCCACGCCTCGCCCTACCACGCCCCCGTGCTCGTCCAGGAGGTGATGGCCCACCTTGCGCCGGAGCGCGGTGGGCTGTTCCTGGACGGCACCCTGGGCGGGGGCGGGCACGCCGAGGCGCTTCTGGAGCGCGGGCCCCGCACTCGCCTGGTCGCCACCGACCGCGACCCCGACGCGCTGGCGGAGGCGGGGCGGCGGCTGGAGCCCTTCGGCGACCGCGTCCGCCTGGTGAAGGCGAACTTCGCGGACGCGGTGCGGGCGGCGGGGATCGGCCCGGGGACGCTCGCGGGGGCGCTCCTCGACCTGGGCATCTCCTCCCACCAGATCGACGAGCCCACCCGCGGCTTCACCCTGCGCGCCGGCGCCCCGCTGGACATGCGCATGGCCCAGGGCACCGCGGGCGAGGCGACCGCCGCCGACCTGCTGGCGGAGATGGAGGAGGAGGCGCTGGTCCACCTCTTCCGGCGCTACGGCGAGGAGCCGCGGGCGCGCAAGCTGGCCCGCACGGTGGTGGAGATGCGCGCCGAGGCGCCGGTGGACACCAGCGACCGGCTGAACGCGGCCATCGACCGCGCCCTGGGCCCCCGCGCCGACAACGGCGACCGCGCGCGCATCTTCCAGGCGCTGCGCATCGCCGTGAACGGCGAGATCGAGGCGCTGGAGCGCGCGCTCCCCCTCTTCCGCGAGGCGCTGGCTCCCGGCGGCGTGTTCGTCGTCCTCTCCTACCACTCCCTGGAGGACCGCCTGGTCAAGAACGAGTTCCGGGAGTGGAGCCGCGCCTGCGTCTGTCCTCCCGCCCTGCCCGTGTGCCACTGCCGCGGCGAGCCGCTGGGCACCCTGCTCACCCGCAAGCCCGTCTCCGCGTCCGTCGAGGAGACGCGCGGGAACCCCCGCGCCCGCAGCGCCCGGCTGCGGGCCTGGAGGCGCGCGTGAGCACCGCCGCGCCGCGCCGGAGCCCGCCGCGCGAGAAGCTGTCGCGCATCGAGCGGCGCGCCCTGCGCGGGGCCGACCCGGTGCCGTTCCGGGGGCTGCTGAAGCTGCTCCCGGTGATCCGCGCGCTCGCCTGGCTGGCGCTGCTCCCCGCCTCCTTCTCGTACGTGGTCTGGCGCCAGACGCAGGCCGCCGAGGAGGAGCGCGAGCTGGCGCGGGTGCGGAGCGAGCGCGCCGTGATCGAGGGCGAGCGGGTGGAGGCCACGGGCGAGATCGAGGCGCTGCGCTCCCGCGCCCGCATCGTCCGGGTGGCCCGGGAGCGGCTGGGGCTGCACCTGCCGCGCGACGAGGAGATCGTGCTGCTCCCCGTGGCCGCCGACGCGCCCGAGCCGGAGGCGGAGCGGTGAGCGCGCCGCGGAAGGACGCCGGGCCCGCCCGGCGCTGGAACGCCACCGAGCGCCTTCCCGCGCGCCGCCGCCTGCTGACCGCCTCGGTCGGGCTGGCGGCGCTCCTCGTGGTCGGGCGGGGCGTTCAGCTCCAGGGGATGGAGGGCGAGCGGTGGGCCGCGGTGGCCGCCGCGCAGCAGCAGGAGAAGACGCCCGTCCCCGCCCGCCGCGGCGGCATCTACGACCGCGACGGGGTGCCGCTGGCGCTCACGCGCGAGACGTTCCGCCTCTCCGTGGCGCCGCGCGAGCTCCGCGACCGCGACGGGGCCGCCGCCGCGCTGCAGGAGACGCTGGGCCTCTCCCGCGCCGCCGCGCGCCGGGCGACGGACCCCTCGCGCCGCTGGGTCGTCGTCCCCGGCTCGTTCGGCGCGGAGGAGCACCAGCGGCTGGAGTCCATCCGCGGGCTGCACTTCGAACGCCGGCTGGACCGCTTCTACCCGCAGGGCGAGACCATGCGGGAGGTGCTGGGCGGGATGTCGGCGGACGCGCGGGCGCTCGGCGGGATCGAGCAGGAGATGGACTCGCTGCTCCGCGGCCGCGACGGCTTCAGCGTCCTGCGCCGCGACGCCCGCGGCCGCACGGGCCCGGCGGGCTCGCTCCCCGTGGTCCCTCCCACGGACGGCGCGGACGTGCGGCTCACGCTCGACCTGGACCTGCAGGAGATCGCCGCCGCCGCCCTGGGCGAGGCCATCCGCACCACGAAGTCCGTCGGCGGCGACATCCTTCTCGTGGAGCCGCGCACGGGGGAGGTCCTGGCGGCCGTCTCCCGCCGGCCGGGGGGGATCGGGCTGGGGGCGTTCGTGGAGCCGTACGAGCCGGGCTCCACCCTCAAGCCCGTCTTCGTGGCCGGCCTGCTCGCCGGGCGGCACGCCTCGCTCTCCGACCGCGTGTACGCCGAGGGCGGGACGTGGAAGGGGCCCAACGGGCGCGTGATCCGCGACGTGCACGCCTACGAGTGGCTCACGCTGCGCGACGCCCTGCGCGTCTCCAGCAACATCGGCATGGCCAAGATGGTCCCGCGCACCCCGCCCGCGGCGCAGTACCGCGTGCTGCGCGACTTCGGCTTCGGCACGCCCACGGGGGTGGAGTACCCGGGCGAGGCGGGCGGGCGCCTTCCCGGGCTGAAGCGCTGGTCCGACTTCACGCCCGCGTCGCTCTCCATGGGCTACGAGGTCTCCGTCACCCCGCTGCAGCTCACCATGGCGTACGCCGCGCTGGCGAACGGCGGGCTGCTGATGGAGCCGCGCCTCGTCCGCTCCGTCACCGCGGCGGACGGCGAGACGGTGCGCGAGCCCGCGCCGCGCCCGGTGCGCCGCGTGATCCCGCGCGAGGTGAGCGAGGAGCTCCGCCAGGTGCTGGTCTCGGTGGTGGAGGACGGCACCGCGACGCGCGCCTCGCTCTCCACCTTCGAGGTGGCGGGGAAGACGGGGACGGCGCGGCGCACGGGGGCCGGCGGGCGCTACGTGGCGGGGGAGTACAACTCGACCTTCGTGGGCTTCTTCCCGGCCCGCGACCCGCAGCTCGCCATCTACGTGAAGCTGGACCGCCCGCGGGGCGAGTACTACGGCGGCGTCACCGCCGCGCCGGTCACGCGCGAGACGCTGCAGGCGATCCTGGCCGCGCGCTCCCCCGCGCTGGACGGCCGCGGCCTGCTGGCGACGCGTCTGCCGACGCCGGCCTCCGCCTCCGGGCCGGCTTCCACGGCGGCGGTGGAGGCCGCGCGCCCGGCCTCCGGCAGCGAGGGGACCTACGTCTTCCTCCCCGACACCCCCGCCCGCCGCGAGCCGGCGCCGGCCGCGCCGAGCGCCGCGGTCCCCGACGTCTCCGGGCTGGCGATGCGCGACGCCGTGCGCCGCCTGCACGCGCTGGGCTTCCGCGTCCGCGTGCGAGGCGGCGGGGCGGTGGAGTCCACCTCCCCCGCGGCCGGCGCGGCCCTCCGCCGCGGCGCGATCGTGAGCGTCGCCGGGAGGGAGCGGTGACGCGCGGCGCGACGCTCGGCCAGGTCGCCGCGCGCCTCGCTCGCGAGGGACTGCTCGCCAACGGCCCGTCGCTCACGGAGGAGGCCTCCGCCCGCGCCCTTGCCGACGTCACCTCCGACTCGCGGCAGGCGGCGGAGGGCGGGCTCTTCTGCGCCGTCTCCGGGACCGCGGGCGACGGGCACGCCTTCCTGGCCGACGTGGCCGCGAAGGGCGCCGCCGGCGCCACGGTGGAGCGGGTGAACGAGGACGTCAGCCTCCCCCAGATCCGCGTCCGCGACGGCCGGCTCGCCGCATCCTACGCGGCGGCGGAGGTCTTCGGCGACCCCTGGAACGAACTCGCGCTCATCGGCGTCACGGGAACCAACGGGAAGACGACCAGCGCCGCCATCCTGCGCCACCTCCTGGCCGCGCGCGGCCCCGCGGCGTCGGTGGGGACGCTGGGGGCGGTGGGCGCGGACGGGCGGGTGATCCCGGGAACGGAGGGGCTGACGACCCCCGGGCCGGTGGAGCTGGCGCGCTGGCTGCGCCGCCTGGCGGACGAGGGCGTGCGCGGCGTGGCGATGGAGGTGTCGTCCCACGCGCTGCACCAGGGGCGGGCGGCGGCGGCGCGGTTCGACGCGGCGCTCTTCACCAACCTGACCCGCGACCACCTGGACTACCACGGCACCATGGAGGAGTACCGCGCCTCCAAGCTCCGCCTGGCCGCGCTGCTGAAGACGGACGGCGCGGCGGTGGTGAACGCGGACGACCCCGCCTGGGGCGACGTGCAGGCGCCGCGCGGGCGGGTGGTTCGCTTCGGGGTGGACGCGGCGGACGCGGACGTGCGGGCGGAGGACGTGCGCGTGGGCGCCGGCGGGATGGAGTGGACGCTGGTGTCGCCGGACGGGCGCGCGGAGGTGAGCCTTCCCCTCTTCGGCGCCTACAACGTGGCCAACGCGCTGGGCGCCGCCGCCGTGCTCTGGTCCATCGGCGGGGGGGTGGAGGACGTGGCCCGCGGGCTCTCGACGCTGCCGCAGGTGCCGGGGCGGCTGGAGCGCGTGGCCGGGCCTCCCGCCTCGGCCACGGTGCTGCTGGACTACGCCCACACCCCCGACGCGCTGGAGCGAGCGCTGGCGGCGCTGCGGCCGCTCGTCACGGGGAGGTTGATCGTCGTCTTCGGCGCCGGCGGGGACCGCGACCGGGGGAAGCGGCCCGAGATGGGGCGGGTCGCGGCGGCCGGCGCGGACCTGTCCGTGGTCACGTCCGACAACCCGCGCACGGAGGACCCGGGAGCCATCGCGGACGAGATCGAAGCCGGCATGGGAAGTGCACCGCGGCTCCGGTTTCTGGACCGCCGGGAAGCCATTCGACAGGCCCTTCGCGAAGCCGCTGCGGACGACGTCGTCCTGCTGGCCGGGAAGGGCCACGAGACCTACCAGGTCTGGGGGACCGAGGTCCGGCCCTTCGACGAGCGGGTGGTCGTGCGCGAACTGCTTGCCGAGCGGGCAACCACTTCCGGAGGGGGGCAGGGGTGACGCGGTTCCGCTGGACGGCCGAAGAGGTGGCGAGGGCGCTGGGCGCCGCCGCCGGGGAAGGGGACGGGGAGGTCGTCTACACCGGGGTGGCCACCGACACGCGCGCCATCCAGCCCGGCTCGCTCTTCGTCGCCCTCTCGGGCGAGAAGTTCGACGCCCACGAGTTCCTGGCCGGCGCGGCGCGGTCCGGCGCCACGGCCGCGGTCGTCTCCCGCGTGCCCGACGACGCGCCCGGGGCCCTGCGCCTCTGGGTGGTGGACGACACCCGCGCCGCCCTGGGCCGCCTGGGCCGCCACCGCCGCCGCGCCTACCGCGGCAAGGTGGTCGGCGTCGCCGGGAGCAACGGGAAGACGACCACCAAGGAGCTCCTCCGCGCCGCGCTCGGCTCCGCCCTGACGGTCCACGCCACCGAGGCCAACCTCAACAACCAGGTCGGCGTTCCCCTCACCCTGCTCGCGCTGGCGGACGACGCCGACGTGGCGGTGGTGGAGATGGGGACCAACGAGCCCGGCGAGATCGCCGCCCTGGTGGCCGTGGTGGAGCCGGACGTGGGCGTGATCACCTCCATCGGCGAGGAGCACCTGGAGGGGTTCGGGAGCGTGGAGGGCGTGTTCCTGGAGGAGACGGCGCTGCTGGAGGGCCTTCCCGCATCCTCCGTCGCGATCGTGGCCGAGGAGCCGGCGGAGCTGCCGGCGCGGGCGCGCGAGCTCCTGGGAGACGAGAGGGTGCGCGTCGCCGGCCTCGGTGCCGACTCCGGCCTCCGCCCCGACGGGGAGATCGAGGTGACGGCGGACGGGTCCACCCGCTGGAGCTTCGCCGGCACGCCCATCGAGCTGCCCCTTCCCGGCCGGCACAACGTGCGCAACGCGCTGATCGCGCTGGGCGTGGCCCGCGAGCTGGGCGTGCCGGCGGAGGACGCGGCGCGCGGGATCGCGGCGATGGCGCGGCCCAAGCTGCGGGGCGAGTGGAGGAGCATCGGCGACGTGCGCGTGCTGGCCGACTGCTACAACTCCAACCCGCCCTCCCTGACCGCCGCCATCGAGGTGCTGGCGTCTCTCCCCGCCTCCGGGCCTAAGGTGGCCGTGGTGGGGACGATGCGGGAGCTGGGCACCCGGGCCGACGCCATCCACCGCCGCGCCGCCGACGAGATCGCGGAGCTCGTTGGGAACGGGATCGACCGGGTGGTGGCGACGGGCGACTTCGTCCCCGCCTTCGCCCCCCGCGCCGCCGAGCTGGGCGACCGCCTGGTCTCCGTGGAGGACCCGGTCGAGGCCTACGAGGCCACGAAGCCGCTCCTCGCCGGCAACGAGACGGTGCTGCTGAAGGGCTCCCGCGGGGTGCAGCTCGAGCGCTGGATCCCGCTCCTGGAGCGCGACTGGGGCGACGGCTCCGCCAGCTAGTACCGGCCGGAGCCGCGGTGGCGCCGACGCTCCGTCCGCGCCGACCGGCGCCCCGGTGGCGACGCGGTGGAATCCCGGAGGGACGGTCGGAGTAGGCAGCCGGGGGTCTTCACGCCCCCGGAACGCGGACGAAGCCGGGAGTTCAGACCTCGCAGGGCCGAACGCCACGCAGCAACGACCGAAACCAGAGACCACGGACGACGGTGCTCTACCACCTGCTGGTGCCGCTCGCGGAGTACAACACGGCCTTCCTTCTCTTCCGCTGGCAGACGTTCCGTGCCGCGGGTGCGGTGGTGACCGCGTTCCTGGTGGCCCTGTACTTCGGGCCCGCCATCATCGCGCGGCTCCGCATGCTCAAGGTGGGACAGGTCGTGCGCACCGAGGGGCCCAAGACGCACCTGGGCAAGTCGGGCACGCCCACCATGGGCGGCGTGCTGATCGTCCTGGCCACCGTGGTCCCCACGCTGATGTGGGCCGACCTGACCAACAAGCACGTCTGGATGGCGATGGGCGTGCTGGTCTGGCTGGGGGCGCTGGGGTTCATGGACGACTACCTGAAGGTGGTGCGCAAGAAGACCGAGGGGCTGGTCGCGCGCTACAAGATCGTGGGGCAGGTGGGGATCGGGCTGCTGCTGGGGACCGTGCTCGTCGTCTGGCCGCTGACGGAGATCCCCGCGACCTGGACGCAGATCCCCTTCTTCAAGTCCTGGCACGTGGCGTTCTCGCCCGTCCTCTACGTGCTCTTCGTGACCTTCATCATCACGGGGAGCAGCAACGCGGTGAACCTCACCGACGGGCTGGACGGGCTGGCCGCGGGGCTCTCGGCCATCGCGGCGGGGACCTTCGGGGTGTTCGCGTACCTGCTGGGGCGCGTGGACGCGTCCAACTACCTGAACGTCTTCTACCTGCCGGGCGCGGGGGAGCTGGCCATCTTCTGCGTGGCGCTGGCGGGGGCGTGCATAGGCTTCCTCTGGTTCAACGCCCACCCCGCCGAGGTGTTCATGGGCGACACCGGGTCGCTCGCCATCGGCGGCGTGCTGGGGGCCGTGGCCGTGCTCCTGAAGGCCGAGTTCCTCCTGGCCATCGTGGGCGGCGTGTTCGTGCTGGAGGCGCTCTCCGTGGCGTCGCAGACGGTCTACTTCAAGTGGACCAAGCGGCAGTCGGGAACGGGGCGCCGCATCTTCCGCATGGCCCCGCTGCACCACCACTTCGAGCAGATCGGCTGGCACGAGAACCGGGTCATCATCCGCTTCTGGATCGCGGGGGTGATCTTCGCGCTGGCCGCCTTCGCCACGCTCAAGATCCGATGACCCCTTCGCTGGCCGGCAGGACGGTGGGCATCCTGGGCCTGGGACGCAGCGGCCTGGCCGCCGCGCGCCTGGCGCAGGCGAAGGGCGCCCGCGTCTACGCCAGCGACTTCGGCTCCTCGCCGGCCGCGGTGGAGGCGGCCGAGACCCTCCGCGGCCTCGGCATCGACGCCGAGGCCGGCGGGCACGACGCGGAGAAGCTGGCCGCCTGCGACGTCGTCGTCCTCTCGCCCGGCATCCCGCGCACCGTGCCCATCCTGCGCCAACCGCGGGTGGCCTCCGTTCCGGTGATCGCCGAGGTGGAGCTGGCCTTCCGCTTCCTGGGCGCCCCCGTCGTCGCCATCACCGGGACGAATGGGAAGACGACGGTCACGGCGATGATCGAGCACGTGCTGCGCGAGGCGGGGATGGACGCGCCGTCGGGCGGCAACATCGGCACCGCGCTCAGCGAGCTGGCCCTGCGCGACACGCCGCCCGACGTGGCCGTGGTGGAGGTCTCCTCGTTCCAGCTCGCCGACTGCCGCGAGTTCGCGCCCTGGATCGGGGTGCTGACCAACCTGGCCCCCGACCACCTGGACCGGTACCCGGACCTGGAGGCGTACTACGCCGACAAGGCGCGCCTCTTCCGCAACGCGACCTCCACCTCGCTCTGGGTGCTGAACGGTGAGGACGAGCGCGCCCGCGAGCTCCCCGGCCGGGCGCCGGGCCGCCGCTGGTACTTCCGCGTCGCCTCGCCCCTGGCCCCCGGCGAGGCCGGGGGCTTCGTCTCCGCCGACGGCACCCTGGTCCTGCGCATGGAGGCCGACGGCGCGGACGAGCCGCTGCTGCGCGCGGAGGAGCTGCGCGTGCTGGGACCGCACAACGCCGCCAACGCCCTGGCCGCCGCGCTGGCCGCACGCCACTGCGGGGTCCACGCGCCGGTCGTCGCCGCGGCGCTGCGGACCTTCGAGGCGCCCGAGCACCGCCTGCAGCCCGTCGTCGAGCGGGACGGGGTGCTCTGGGTGGACGACTCCAAGGCCACCAACGTGGCCTCCACCCGCGTGGCGCTGCGGAGCACGGAGCGGCCCATCGTCCTGCTCCTGGGCGGCAGGCACAAGGGCGAGCCGTACGCCGATCTGCTCCCCGATCTCTCCCGCGCGCGCGCCGTGGTGACGTACGGCGAGGCCGCCGGGCTGATCGAGGCCGACCTGGCGGGCAAGGTGGCGCTGGAGCGCGTGGACGGCTCGTTCGCCGACGCCGTGGAGCGCGCCCGCGCGCTGGCCCGCCCCGGCGACGTGGTCCTGCTGTCCCCCGCCTGCGCATCGTTCGACATGTTCACCGACTACCAGGAGCGCGGACGCCGGTTCGCCGCGCTCGCCGCCGGGGGAGAGGGATGACGACGCTCGCCGTACCCCGCAGCCGCGCCGTCGCCGCCCCGCGGCGGGAGGGGGGCACCGCCGTGGCCGCCGAGGCGTGGGAGGGCGGGGCGCTGGTCCTGCTCACGCTGCTGGCCTTCGCCTTCGGCTTCATCGAGATGTACTCGGCCAGCGCGTTCATGGCGCGGGCGGAGGGGCACCCGGCGCACTTCTACGCCGCCAAGCAGCTCGGCGGCGCGGCCATGGGCATCGGGGTGGCCGCCGTCCTCTCCCGCATCGACTACCGCCTGTGGGAGCGCTGGGCCTGGCCGCTGCTGGCGAGCATCCTGGTGATGCTGCTGGTCCTCGTCCTTCCGGGCACCGAGGCCATCGCCCCGCGCATCAACGGCGCGCGGCGCTGGCTGGACCTGGGCGTCTCCTTCCAGCCCTCCGAGTTCGCCAAGCTGGCGCTGATCTCGTGGACCGCCGCCACCGCGGTGAAGAAGCAGGACCGGCTCCACTCCATGAGCAAGGGGCTGGCGCCCTTCCTGGTGGTCTGGATGATCACCGTCCTGCTCGTCTTCCTGGAGCCCAACCTCTCCGCCGCGCTGCTGCTGGCCCTGCTCGCCGCGCTGGTGCTCTTCGCCGGCGGGGCGCGCATCGGGCACTTCATCCTGCTGGGGATGGCGGCGGTGCCGGTGGTCTGGAGCCAGATCGCCGGGACGGGCTACCGGATGCGGCGCATCGTCGCCTTCCTGGACCCCACCGCGGACCCGGACGGCGTGTCGTACCAGATCTACCAGTCGCTGGTCGCGGTCGGCTCGGGCGGCCTCTCCGGGGTGGGCTTCGGCGAGAGCCGGCAGAAGTTCGGCTTCCTGCCCGAGCCGCACAACGACTTCCTCTTCGCCATGATCGCGGAGGAGTGGGGGCTGGGCGGCATCGTGCTGGTGGTCTCGCTCTTCACCGCCTTCCTCTGGGTCGGCTACCGGATCGCGACGCGGGCGCCGGACCGCTACGGGTACCTGCTGGCGATCGGCGTCACCAACCTGGTCGCCGTCTCCGCCTTCCTGCACATGGGCGTGGCGCTGGCCCTGCTGCCCACGACGGGCGTGGCGCTGCCGTTCATGTCGTACGGGCGCAGCAACCTGCTGGTCTCCTTCGCCGCGGTGGGTATCCTGCTCTCCATCGCGGCGGCGGGGAAGGGAGCGAAGCGATGAGCGGTCCGCGCGTCCTGTTCGCCGGCGGCGGCACCGGGGGGCACCTGTACCCCGCGATCGCGCTGGCCGAGGCGTTCCAGCGGCGGGACCCGTCCACCCAGGTCTTCTTCGTGGGCGCCCAGCGCGGCGTGGAGTCGCGCATCCTGCCCCAGCGCGGGCTGCCGCACCGCCTGCTGCCGCTGGAGCCGCTGCGGCGCGCGCGGCCGTGGGAGAACTGGAAGCTGCTCGCCTCCACCTTCCGCGTGGCCGGCGGCCTGAACGGCGTGTTCCGCGAGTTCCGCCCCCAGCTCGTCGTCGGGACCGGCGGGTACGCCAGCGGCCCCGCCGTGGCCTGGGGGCTGCTGCGCGGCGTGCCCACGGCCATGCAGGAGCAGAACTCGTATCCCGGCTTCGTCACGCGCCGGGTCGCGGGGCGCATCCGCCAGCTCCACCTGGCCTTCCCGGAAGCGCGGCGCTGGCTGAAGCCGGGCGCGCGGACGGAGGTGTTCGAGCTGGGGAACCCCATCCGCCCCCCCGACCCCACCATCGACCGGGGGGAGGCGCGGTCGCGCTTCGGGCTGGGCACGGGGACGGTGATGCTGGTCGTGGGCGGGAGCCAGGGGGCGCGCCCGGTGAACGAGGCGCTGCTCGCCGACCTGCGCTCGGTGGCCGAGGGCCGCCTGCCGGCGCTGCCGGAGGGCTTCGAGATCCTCTGGGCGACCGGCCCCACGCAGCACGAGAGCGTGGCCTCGCGCCTGGCCGACTCGGGCGCGGCGGACCGCGTGCGGCTGCTGCCGTACATCGACGACATGCCGCGCGCGCTGGCGGCCGCCGACTTCGCCGTCTCGCGCGCCGGGGCCATGGCCGTCTCGGAGCTCTGCGCCTGGGGGGTCCCCAGCATCCTGGTGCCGTTCCCCGGCGCCGCGGCCGACCACCAGCGCCACAACGGCGAGGCGCTCTCCCTCGCCGGCGCCGCCGTCCTGGTCCCCGAGAGCGAGCTGGGGAGCGGACGGCTCTGGAGCGAGGTGGACTCGCTGGCCCGCTCCCCCGAGCGCCGCGCCGAGATCGCCGCCCGCGCGCTGGAGCGCGGCCGTCCCGACGCCGCCGACCGGATCGTGGCGGAGCTCTCCAGGCTCTTGCCGGGCTGAGGGTTGCGGGTGTCAAGCCAGACGTTCCCGAACGACGCAATGACCAACGCCGCATGTCGTGTCCCGAACGGGATGCGCCGCCCCGCGCGGATCCCCGCGGCGCCGGTCGTCGCCGCCTCGCCGGAGGGCGCCCGGGCGATGGCGGAGCGGTCGGATCTCGCGATCGGGCAACGGGTTGGGGCGCCGCGGGGATTCGGGGCGCCGCTCCTGGCCCCGGAGCGCGGCGGCGGACGCCCGGACAGCCCCCCGAGCGGGGTCCCCACGCCTTTCCCACACCGGACGGGTACAGTATATTGAACCGCTTCGATTGGGTGGACCTGGCCCGTTCCGGCACGGTACATTTCGTCGGCATCGGGGGTGCGGGAATGACCCCCCTGGCGGAGCTGTTCCTGCGCGCCGGGGCCCGCGTCACCGGCTGCGACGCGCTCCCGGGGGCGGGAACCGCCGCCCTGCAGGAGCTGGGGGCCGAGGTGTCCGCCGGGCACGACCCGGCGCACGTCGCGGAGTGCGACGCGGTGGTCGTCACCGCCGCCGTGCGCCCCGACCACCCCGAGATCGCCGCCGCGCGGGCGCGCGGGATCCCCGTGCTGAAGCGCGCCGAGGCGCTGGGGGCGGTGGTGAACGGCGGGACGGTGGTCGGCATCGCGGGAACCCACGGAAAGACCACCACCACCGCGCTCACCACGGCGGTCCTCTCCGCGGCGGGGATGGATCCCACCGGCTTCGTGGGCGCGCGCGTCCCCGGCTGGGGCGGGAACCTGCACGCTGGCGGCGACCGGCTCTACGTGGTGGAGGCCGACGAGTACGACCGCTCGTTCCTGCACCTGCGCCCGTCCATCGCCGTGGTGACCACCCTGGAAGCCGACCACCTGGACATCTACGGCACGCTGGACGCGATCGAGGAGGCCTTCCTCACCTTCGCCGAGTCCGTCCCCGACGGCGGGCTGATCGCCGGCTGCGCCGACGACCCCGGCGTGGGCCGCCTGCTCCCCCGCCTGCGCGGCGGCGAGGAGCGCGTGACCACCTACGGCACCTCCGCCGGCGCCATGCTGCGCGCCGAGGAGATCCAGCAGGCGGCCGGCGTGACCACCTTCACGGTGCGCGAGCGCGGCGTTCCCCTGGGACGCGCGCGGCTGAACGCCCCCGGGCTGCACAACGTGCGCAACGCCCTGGCGGCCGTGGCCGTGGGCCGCCGGCTGGGGACGGAGTGGGACGCCATCGCCGCGGGGCTGGAGGCGTACGGGGGCGTGGACCGCCGCTTCGAGCACGTGGGCGAGGCGGGCGAGGTGCTGGTGGTGGACGACTACGCGCACCACCCCACCGAGATCGCCGCCACGCTGGCCGCGGCGCGCGCATCGTACCCGGGACGCCGCGTGGTCGCCGTGTTCCAGCCGCACCTGTACTCCCGGACCCGCGACTTCGCGGGGGACTTCGGCCGCGCGCTGGCGGCGGCCGACCGGGTGCTGGTGACGGACATCTACGCCGCCCGCGAGCAGCCCATCCCCGGCATCACCGGCGAGATGATCGTCCGCGCCGCCCGCTCCGCCGGGGCCGAGGTGGAGTACGTGCCCGTCCGGACCGAGGTCGTGGAGCGCGCCGCGGCCACCGTGCGCCCCGGCGACGTCTGCCTGACCATGGGCGCCGGCGACCTGAACGCCGCCGCCCGCGAGCTGCTGGACCTCCTCCGCTCCCCGGCCCGGGTGTGACCGCCATGAAGCGCCTCCTCCTCGCGCTCCTCGCCGTGGTGGCCGCCGGGGCGGGCACCGCGCCGCTCTGGGCGCCGCCGCTCCTGGCCCGCACCCCGTGGTTCCCCACGGAGCGGGTGGAGGTGACCGGCGCCCGCCTGCTGGCGCCGCAGGAGGTGCTGGCCGCCTCGGGGATCCGGATGCGCGGCTCGCTCTGGAGGGACCCGGCCCGGTGGGAAGCCGCCCTGCGCCGCCACCCCGTGATCGCCGAGGCGCGGGTGTCGCGCCGACTGCCGGGGACGCTGCGGGTGCGGGTGACGGAGAAGACCCCCGTCGCGCTGGTCCAGGGCGAGACGCTGGTCCCGGCCACCGCGGAGGGCGAGGTCCTTCCCGTGGACCCCTCGCGCGTGCCGCTGGACCTGCCGCTGCTGCGCGGCAGGGCCGCCGCCGGCCGCGACCGCCGCCTGCGCGACGCGGCGGTGCGCGCGCTGCTGGCCGAGACCGGCCGCCTGGAGCGGCTGGACCCCGCGCTGGCCGCCCGCGTCTCCGAGGTGCGGGCCGGACCGGGCGGGTCGCTGCGGCTGGTCCTCTCCGCCCCCGCGGCCGAGGTGCTGCTCCCGCCGGGCGCCGGCGCGGGGCGGCTCCGCCAGCTCCACGCCGTGCTGGCCGACGTGCGCCGCCGCCTTCCCGCGGAGGGCGCCGCCGGGACCGCGCGGATCGACCTCCGCTACGCCGACCAGGTCGTCGTGCGCCTTCCGCAGCTCGCACGCACCGCCGAGCCGCACCCGACCACCGTTCCCCGCTAGACCGGATCCATGCGTCAGACCCTCGTAGCCGGCCTCGACATCGGATCGAGCAAGACCGCCGCGGTGATCGCCGAGGTCACGGGCGACTCGCCGCGCGGCGGCCAGGTCCGGATCCTGGGCGTGGGCCAGTCGCGCACGGGCGGGATCCGCCGCGAGGTCGTGACCGACATCGAGGCCACCACCGAGTCGGTGCGCAAGGCGGTCAAGGAAGCGGAACTGATGGCGGGGGTGTCGGTGAGCCGTTTGTACACCGGCATCGCCGGCGAGCACATCCACGCCTGGCCCTCCACCGGCGTGGTCGCCGTCGGCAAGCAGGAGATCGTCCCCTCCGACGTGGAGCGCGTGCACGAGGTGGCCCGGGCGGTGGTGATCCCCGCCGACCGCGAGCTGCTGCACGCCATCCCCCAGGAGTACATCGTGGACGCGCAGGATGGGATCCGCGACCCGGTGGGGATGTCGGGCACCCGCCTGCAGGCCGAGCTCTTCATCGTCACCGGCGCCGTGTCGTTCGCGCAGAACATCCGCAAGTCGGTGTCGCGCGCGGGATACCAGGTGGCCGAGCTGGTGCTGGAGCCCATCGCCTCCTCCATGTCAGTCCTCTCCGAGGACGAGACCGAGATCGGCACGGCGCTGGTCGAGCTGGGGGGAGGGACCACCGACATCGTGATCTTCCACGAGCGCAAGATCCGCCACCTGGCCACCCTCCCCTGGGGCGGCTCCACCGTCACCAGCGACCTGGCCAAGGGCCTCTCCCTGCCGTACGCCGAGGCGGTGCGGGCCAAGGAGCGCTGGGGCGTGGCGCGCGCGGACCTGGTGGACCCGAACGAGGTGTTCGAGGTCCCCGGCGCGGCGCCCGGCCAGACGCGCACCATCGCGCGCGAGCTGCTGGCGCACGTGATCGAGCAGCGCATGGACGAGATCTTCGGCCTGATCGCCGCCGAGCTGGAGCGCACGGAGCACGGCGCCCACCTGGGCGGCGGCATCGTGCTGACCGGCGGCGGCGCCTCGCTGCAGGGCGTGGTGGAGCTTGCCGAGCGCACCTTCGCGGCGCCCGTCCGCATCGGCGTGCCCGGCGAGGGGCTGGGAGGCCTTGCCGATTCCGTGCGCAGGCCCAAGTTTGCCACCGCCGCGGGGCTCGCCGTCTACGGCGCGCGCCGCTCGGCGTCGGACCTACCCGAGGGGAGCCTGGCCGCGGGCGCGGGCTCCGTCAACGGCGTCATCCGAATGGTTCGCGACTGGCTCACGGACTTCTTCTAGGAGCCCGGGGCGCCTCGCTTCCCGATATCGATTCCGGACCTCACCCTCGCTTCCAGGCGCGGTACCTCCCTATGCGGACGGAGGAGACGAACGCATGATGATCTTCGAATACGAAGAGCCCACGACGCAGAACGCCCGCATGAAGGTGGTGGGCGTGGGGGGGGGCGGCGGAAACGCCGTCAACCGCATGATCGACGAGGACCTGGAGGGGGTGGAGTTCATCTCGGTGAACACCGACGCCCAGGCGCTCAAGGAGTCGCGCTCCCAGGTGAAGATCCAGATCGGGACCAAGCTCACCCGCGGCCTGGGCGCCGGCGCGCGTCCCGAGATCGGCCGCCAGGCGCTGGAGGAGTCGCGCGACGAGGTGCGCAAGGCGCTGGAGGGCGCCGACCTGGTCTTCATCACCGCCGGGATGGGCGGCGGCACCGGCACCGGCGGCGCGCCGCTGATCGGCGAGATGGCCCGCGAGATGGGGTGCCTGACCATCGCCATCGTCACCCGCCCCTTCCTGTTCGAGGGGAAGAAGCGGATGCGGCAGGCCGAGCAGGGGCTGGCGGAGCTGAAGCGCGCGGTGGACACCATGATCGTGGTGCCCAACGAGCGCCTGCTCTCGGTGGTCGGCAAGGGCACGTCGTTCAAGGACGCGCTCAAGAAGGCCGACGAGGTGCTGCTGCACGCCACGCAGGGGATCTCGGACCTGATCCGCGTGACCGGCGAGGTGAACGTGGACTTCGCCGACGTGCGCACCATCATGTCCAACCGCGGCGCGGCGCTCATGGGCACCGGCTTCGGCCGGGGCGAGAACCGCGCCGTGGAGGCGGCCCAGGAGGCCATCTCCTCGCCGCTGCTGGACAACATCTCCATCCAGGGCGCGGCCGGGGTGCTCATCAACATCACCGGCGGGATGGACCTGGCGATCGACGAGGTCACCACCATCTCCTCCATCATCCAGGACGCCGCCGGGGACGAGGCCGAGATCATCTTCGGCGCCGTGCACGACAGCAACATGAAGGAGGAGGTCCGCGTCACGGTGATCGCCACCGGGTTCGAGAAGGACGCGTACCCCACGGTGGAGCGCCACGACAACGTGATCCGCCCCGACTTCCGCTCCGGCACGTACGGCGGCTCGCCGCCCGCGCGCTCGGAGCCGCGCCCGGCGCCGCTGGGCAACCCGCCCCTGCGCGCGGTCGCCCCGCCCCCCCCGGCCGCCCCGGCCGAGGGCGGGACCACGCGCGCGGCCCCCTGGCCCCCCGCGCGGCCGGCGGCGGATCCCCGGCTCCCCAACGACCTGGAGATCCCCACCTTCATCCGGCGCCAGATGGACTGACGCCCGCGGCGACGGCGCGGCCCCCCGACCGGGGCCGCGCCGTCCCTCCGTTCCAGCCCCGGGGCGCGCACCGGCCCCGGGATTCCCGGACCCGCTGAGCAGGACCGACATGTCCAGACCGTACCGCATCCTCTCGCTGGGGCTCCTCGGCGCGCTCGGATTCGCGCTCGTCCGCGTCGCCGGCTCGCCGAAGCCCGAGGTCGCCAAGGCCCCTCCCGCGCTGCTCCCCGCCCTGCACGCCGCCCCCGCCGAGGTCGCCTTCCGCGACACGCTGCGCCGCGGCGAGACCCTCTCCGAGCTGCTGGAGCGCTCGCGCCTGGACGCCGAGGCGGCGAAGGCCCTGCTCGCGCAGCTCGGCGCGCACCAGGACCCGCGCTCGCTGAAGCCCGGCGCGGTGGTGGAGTACCGGAAGAGCACCGCCACGGGGGCGGTGCGCGGGATGGAGATGCGGCTGGACGCCGACCGCACCCTGCGCGTGCGCCGCGCCGGCCCCCAGTGGGACGCCCGCGTGGCCGAGGTGGAGGTCCGCCCCGACACGGTCGTCCTGGCCGGCGAGGTGCGGACGTCGCTCTACCAGGCGCTCGTCTCCGCCGAGGGCGACGTGCCCCGCGCCGAGCGGCAGCGGATCGCGGACCTGCTGGCCGACAAGATCTTCGCGTGGCAGGTGGACTTCTCGCGCGACATCCGCGTGGGCGACCGCTTCCGCGTCCTCTACGAGCGCGCCGTTCGCCCGGACGGGTCGGCGCGGACGTCCCGCGTGCTCGCCGTGCAGTTCGAGGTGGGCGGGGAGCTGCACGACGCGTACTGGTTCCGCACCGCCGACGGGTACGAGGACTGGTACGACGGCAGCGGCGAGTCGCTGAAGCGCGCCTTCCTGCGCGCGCCGCTCGAGTTCCGCCGCATCTCGTCGGTCTTCTCCACGGCGCGCTACCACCCCATCCTGGGCCGCTGGCGCGCCCACAAGGGCATCGACTACGCCGCGGCGTCCGGCACGCCGGTCCGCGCCGTGGGCGACGGGGTCGTCGGCCGCGCCGCCTACGGCCGCGGCTACGGCAACGTGGTGGAGATCCGCCACCAGCGCGGCTACGCCTCGCGCTACGCCCACCTGCGCTCCATCGCCAAGGGGATCCGCCCGGGGACGCGCGTCCGCCAGGGCGACCTGATCGGCTACGTGGGGATGACGGGCCTGGCGACCGGCCCGCACCTCCACTACGAGTTCCACTCCGGCGGCCAAGCCATCAACCCGTCGTCCATCCGCTCGCTGACGGGCGAGCCGGTGCCGTCCGCCGCGCGCGGGCGCTTCCGCGAGATCGTGGGGGCGCGCATGGCCAAGATGGATCGCCACTCGGGCGAGATCCGCCTGGCCCGCGCCGACGCCCGCGCGGAGCGCCGCGGCGATGACTGACGGGGGCGGCCCCGCCCCCGCGCTCCTCCCCGCCATCGACCTGCGCCGCGGCCGCTGCGTGCGGCTGCACCAGGGCGAGGCCGCCCGCGAGACCGTGTACGGCGACGACCCCCTGGCCGTCGCGCGCTCGTTCGCGGACGCGGGCGCGGAGTGGGTCCACGTCGTCGATCTCGACGCGGCGTTCGGGGACGGCTCGCACCGCGACCTGATCCGGACGCTCGTGGGCCAGGTCCCGCTGAAGGTGCAGACGGGCGGCGGGCTGCGGAGCGAGGCGGACCTGGACGAGGTGCTGGGCGCCGGCGCCGCGCGCGCCGTGATCGGCACCGCCGCGCTGGAGCGTCCGGAGCTGGTCCGCGCCGCCGTGGAGCGCTGGGGCGCCGAGCGCATCGCCGTCGGCCTCGACGCGCGGGGCAGGCGTCCCGCGGGGAAGGGATGGACGGAGGAGAGCGAGGTCGACCTGTTCGACGTGGGGCGCTCGCTGGCGGACGCGGGGGTGCGCGTGTTCGTGCACACCGACATCGAGCGCGACGGCACGCTGTCCGGCCCCAACCTGGCCCTCTCCGAGGAGCTCGCGGGGCGCACCGGCGCCACCGTCGTCGTCTCCGGGGGGATGCGCGGGATCGAGGACGTGGACGCCGTCGCCGCCTCCGCGCGCCGCGGAACCGGGATCGCGGGCGCGATCGTGGGGAAGGCGATCTACGAGGGGCGCGTGGACCTGGCCGAGGCGGTGCGGCGGATGCGGGGGTGACGGCGACGCCTCCGAATGCCCGCGCGGCTGAGAGCATCACGAAGTCCCCCCTGCGGGGACTTTCGTGTTTCCGGTGGGTCCGCCAGGGCGTCCACGAGCCGGGGGGTGGCCCGTCCTCGAAGGTGAACCGTCCGTCGGGGGAGGACCCCGGCCGTCACCTCCGCTGAACCCATCTCTCGGCGGACGGCGTACGGGGAGGGAGGCCCCTCCTGGGCCGATCGAGGATTCTACGTTCCCCGCACGCCGTGTGACCGTGAGCGATCCCCCCGCCGGACATCCTGCCTGCCCCGAGCGCATCGTGCATCCGCGCTTCGTGCTCCGGTGCCGGGTGGAGGCGGACGCGCCGCGCTTCCGGGAGGTCATCGACCGGAACCTGGAGCACCTGCGGCGCTTCATGCCCTGGGCGCGGGAGGAGCCGCGGCCGGTGGAGGAGCTGGCGGAGCGGATCCGCGCCGCGCGTGGGAAGTTCGCGCGGGGCGAGGAGTGGCAGTTCGGCATCTTCTCCGCGGACGAGACGCGCGTGCTGGGCGCGATCGGCCTGCACCGCGGCGCGGAGGCGGGGACGATGGAGATCGGGTTCTGGATCTGCCGGAGCGCGGAGGGGCAGGGGATCGTCACCGAAGCCACGCGCATCCTCACCGACCTGGCGCTCACCACGCTGGCGGCGACGCGGGTCGAGATCCGCTGCGACGAGCGGAACGAGCGCAGCGCGGCCGTGGCGCGCAGGCTGGGCTACGCGCTGGAAGAGACCCGCGACGAGGTGTACGAGGGCACGCCCCGGCGGGGGCAGGTTTGGGTGCGCGCCGAACCGGCCCTACCGCTGGAGTCTGCGGGACCCGGCGGACGCCTCTGAGTCGGTGGAGGTGATCGTCCTCCGCGAGCGGGAGGCGGGGGCCCTGCGCCGCTTCGGCGGGCACCGCGCGACATCCTCGTCGATCCACCACGCGTCCAGCGTTCCCACCGCGTCCTGAAGCGCGTCTCCCACCCGGGCCGAGAGCGTCTCCAGCTCCGCGTCCGTCGCAGACGCGGGGTCGTTCTGAATTCGCCGCAGGTCGTCTTCCACGCTGCTCAGCTCCCGCGCCGCCAGGGCCGCGATCCGGGCGAGCGCGGCGGCCAGCTCGCGGCGAGAGCCCCCGTTCAACGGCATCTCCTCGATCATCTGCTGCATCCCTACTACGTGTGGCCAGGGGCCGTAAACCGTGGATCGGGGAGAGCGAAAAGCATGCTAGCATCTTTGTTACCACTTTGGCACGCTAGCAAACGTATGTCTTTCGCCGGGTGGGGTGCTGCCGCCGCCCGACGCAGGCCCGTCGAACTGGTCGTTGCAGGGCCACGTGGCCGGAGGGTGCCGACCAGCGCCTGCGCGTGAACTCACCGCCGAGAGGAGCAGGAAGTCCACACCCGACGGACCTCGGTTCCCGCACGTCCGACGCAGTGGCACCCCGTCCCTTGTGGGAGAAGGTCGGGGGTGGGGGGGGCCGCCGCGGACGCAGCCCGGCGCCAGCCTCGCCGTGAAGCCGGGTTCCCCTCTCCCGCTCGCGAGACTGTCCGAAAACCGGGGTGGCCGAGTAGATTTTCTGAGAGGGGATCACCGACGAAGGGGCCGCCGACCGAGGATCGAGCATGCCGTACGTCACGGGAGTGTCGCGGGAGCAGCAGGTACTCTTCCCGGAGTCGCT
>JASLAX010000170.1 GCA_030146875.1 Longimicrobiaceae bacterium | reverse complement strand
CACCTTCGCCTGGTTCGGGCAATATCGTCGGCTCAGCAAGGACTACGAGGAGCGGACCACAGCCAGCGAAGCCATGATCCACCTCGCTATGATCCAGCTCATGGTCCGCAGGATCGACAATTCTTAAACACACTCTTAGATCCCGAGCAGCCGGAGGATGTCGTTCCCGTTCGCCCACAGCATCAGCCCCACCACGAAGATCAGCCCCACCTGCGAGAAGCGGATGCGCGCCTCCACCGAGAGCGGCCGGCCGCGCACCGCCTCGAAGAGCAGGAACATCAGGTGCCCGCCGTCCAGGATGGGGATGGGGAGCAGGTTCAGCACGGCCAGGTTCACCGAGAACGCCGCCAGGAAGCCCAGGAACACCTCCAGCCCCGCGCTGGCCGACTCGCCCGACGCCTCGCCGATGGCGATCAGCCCGCCCATGCTGCGGGCCGACACCTCGCCCGTCACCAGCTTCTTCAGGATCACCAGGATGGCGGACGACATCCCCCAGGTGGCCTCGAAGCCGCGGCGCACGGCGGTGAGCGGGCCCACCGGGCGGTGGACGGTCTCCAGCTTGGCGCCCACGCCCAGCTTCCCCACCCGGATCGGCGCGCCCCGCGCGTCGACCCCGCGGTCCGAGGTGGGCGTCACGTTCACCGCCATCTCCCGGCCCCCGCGCTCCACCGTCAGCGCCAGGCGCTTCCCCGGCGAAGCCTCGATCCGCTCCACCAGCTCCTCCCAGGTGCGCACCGGGCGCCCGTCCACGGCACGCACGCGGTCCCCGGCGCGAATCCCGCCGCGCGCGGCCGCCGTCCCCGCCACCACGCGCCCCACCACCGGCTCGTGCAGCGGCGCGATGGAGCCCACCAGCCCCTCGCGCTCGTCGCGCGACGCGGGGAGGTCCAGGCGCACCGCGGGTAGCCCCTCCAGCCGCAGGTCCACCGGGCCGGCGGGAGCCTCCATCAGCCCCTGCTGCACGTCCTCCCACGTAGACACCGGCTTCTCGCCGATCCCCGTGACGCGCGCGCCGAAGGGGATCGACGCCAGCGGCGCCGCCGCGCCCGACACGGCGTCGGCCGCCGGGGGGACCACCCGGGTGCTGGGGTTCAGCACGTCGCCGTACGCCGCGGCCAGGCCGCTGAAGACGATCACGGCGAAGAGCAGGTTCATGATGACCCCCGCCGAGATCACCCAGGCGCGCGCCCAGAGCGGCTTGGAGTCGAACATCCGGTCGGCGGGCACGGGCTCGGCGGGCGCCTGGCCCTCCAGGAGCTCCGCCGCCTCGTCGTCCTCCATCCCGGCCATCTTCACGTAGCCGCCCAGCGGGATCGCCGACAGCACGTACTCCGTCTCGCCGCGCTTGAAGCCGTACACCACGGGGCCGAACCCCAGCGAGAACCGCGGGCACATGATCCCCACCGACTTGGCGGCGAAGAGGTGCCCGAACTCGTGGATCAGGATCAGGACGGAGAGCGTCACCAGCAGGGAAAGGAGGGTCAGCACGGCACCTGGTCCTTCACGAAGGTTTCGGCGGCGCGCCGTGCCCGCCGGTCGGCGGCCAGCACGGCGTCCAGCGAGTCGGCGGCGGCGCCGTCCCACCCGTCCAGGGCGTGGAGCGCGGCGTCCGCGATGCCGGGGAACGACAGCTCGCCGGCCAGGAAGGCCGCGACGGCGACCTCGTTGGCGGCGTTGAACACGGCGGGCGCCGTTCCTCCCGCGCGGCCCGCGTCCACCCCCGCGCCGAAGGCGCGGAAGCGCTCGCGGTCCACCGCCTCGAAGGTCAGCGGCCCCGCGGCCACCGGGTCGAAACGGCGGGTGGCGTACGCCAGGCGGCGCGGGTACGACAGCGCGTACAGCACGGGGATCTCCATGGTCGGGAACCCCATCTGCGCCAGCACCGAGCCGTCCACCGTCTCCACCATGGAGTGGACGATCGACTGCGGGTGGACGACGACCTCGATGTCGTCGTACGGCACCCCGAACAGGAAGTGCGCCTCGATCACCTCCAGCGCCTTGTTCGCCAGCGTGGCGGAGTCGATGGTGACCTTGGAGCCCATGCTCCAGGTGGGGTGGCGCAGCGCGTCGGCCGGCGTCACCGCGGCCAGGCGCTCCGCCGGCATCTGCCGGAAGGGGCCTCCGGAGGCGGTGAGGACGAGGCGGCGGATCTCCGCCGCCTCGCACCCCTGCAGGCACTGCAGGATCGCGCTGTGCTCGCTGTCCACCGGCACCAGCTCTCCCCCGCCCCGCCGCGCCGCTTCCAGGACCAGGGGACCGCCGCAGACCAGCGACTCCTTGTTCGCCAGCGCCACCCGCTTCCCCGCCCGCAGCGCCGCCAGCGTGGGCTCCAGCCCCGCCGCGCCCACCAGCGCGTTCAGCACGACGTCCGCGTCCGGGTGGGTCGCCGCCTCCAGCAGCGCCTGGCGCCCCGTCCGCCAGCGCGTCCCGCCGCCGGTGGACGCGGGCACGTCGCCCTCCACCAGCACCGCCAGGTCCGGCTTCCACCGCGCCGCCAGCTCCGCCAGCGCCGCCCCGCTGCGGTTGGCCGTCAGGGCCACGGCGCGAAAGCGGTCCGGGTGCTGGGAGAGGACCGAGAGGGCGCTGTGCCCGATGGACCCCGTGGCGCCGAGGATCGCGACGCCCTTCGCCGTCATCCGCCGGCCCGCGCGAACAGGTGGAAGAAGGCGTAGCCCAGCGGCAGGGTGAAGAGCAGCGAGTCGAAGCGGTCCAGCGCCCCGCCGTGCCCCGGCAGCAGCGTCCCCGAGTCCTTCACCCCCGCGTCGCGCTTCAGCAGCGACTCCACCAGGTCGCCCAGCACGGCGGCCGCGGCGACGAGCAGGCCCAGCAGCGCGCCCTCCGCCATGGTGAGCGTCCACCCCGGGAAGCGGCCCAGCACCAGGGAGTACACCGCACCCACCAGGGTGGCCCCAAGCAGGGCGCCCACCGAGCCCTCCATCGTCTTTCCCGGAGAGACCCTGGGGATCAGCTTCCGCTTCCCGATCGCGCGGCCCACGAAGTACGCCGAGGTGTCGCCCGTCCAGGTCAGCAGCACGGGGGCGAAGAGGATCGCCGTGCCGTGCCAGCGGTCCGTCACGCCCGGAAGCTGGCGCAGCAGCATGCCGAAGGAGAGGAGGCCGCCCGCGTAGACGGCGGCGGTCACGGTGGCGGAGACGGAGAGGAGCGGCTGGCCGCCCACCCCGCGCGCCCAGATCGCGGCCACCGTCGCGGCCACCGTCACCAGCGCCAGCACGACGGCGTAGGAGGGGGACGACACCCCGCGCTCGGGATGGAACGCCGCGCCCACCACGAAGGCCGCCGCCCCGCCCGCGCCGACGGCCACCAGGGGGCGGGCGCCCTTGAGCGACGCCATCCGCATCAGCTCGGTCGCCGCCAGGGCGGCGATCACCGCCAGGAGCAGCGCCAGCGCCCACCCGCCCAGGAACACGGCCAGCACGGCGATGGGAATCCCCACGGCCGCCACCGCGACGCGCTTCGCCGTCTCCCCCATCGCCACGGGCGCGCCCCGCCTCAGGTGGCCAGGACGCGCCCGAAGCGGCGCTCCCGGCGCTGGAACTCGGCGATGGCCTCGAACAGGTGCTCGCGGCGGAAGTCCGGCCACAGCACGGGCGAGATGTGGAGCTCGGTATAGGCGAGCTGCCAGAGCATGAAGTTGGAGATGCGGAGCTCCCCGGAGGTGCGGATCAGCAGGTCGGGGTCCGGGTCGCCCGGAGCGTAGAGGTGCTGCGCGAACAGATCCTCGTCGATCTCCTCGGGGAGCAGCGAGCCGTCGCGCACCCGCTCGGCCAGGCGGCGCGCCGCGGTGACGATCTCCGCGCGCGAGCCGTAGGAGATGGCCAGGTTCAGCCGCATGGCCGCCCCGCCCCGCGTGTGGTCCACGATCCCCTGCAGCGCGGCGCGCGTGCGCGGCCCCAGCCGGTCCAGCTCGCCGATCGCGTGCACCTCCACCCCCTTCTCGCGCAGCTCGCGGCGCTCGCGGCGCACGTACAGCTCCAGCAGCGACATCAGCGCGGAGACCTCGCCCTGCGGCCGGTGCCAGTTCTCCTGTGAGAAAGCGAACAGGGTCAGCACCTCGATCCCCGCCTCCAGACCCGCCTCCACCGCCTCGCGAACGGCGCTCATCCCCGCGCGGTGCCCCAGCTCGCGCGGCCACCCCCGCTCGCGCGCCCAGCGCCCGTTGCCGTCCATGATGATGGCGACGTGGCGCGGGATCTCCCCGCTCAGGCGGATCTGGTGCAGGAGGTCGGCGGACATCGGGTAATGATGAAGGCGCTGCGAGGGTTTGTCAAAAGTACGCCGGGGGCCGTCGGCGGTTCGCGCCGGCCCCCGGGACGAAGCTGAGGAGGTGCGGGGGCTCAGACCTCCATCACCTCGGCCTCCTTGTGCTTCTGCGCCTCCTCGACCTTGGCGATGTACTGGTCGGTGAGCTTCTGCACCTGGTCCTGCTCGCGCCGGATCTCGTCCTCGGAGCGGTGGTCGTCCTTGCGCGGGGCCTTGATCTCGTCGTTGGCCTCCTTGCGCGCCTGGCGCACCGCCACGCGGGCCTCCTCGGCGAAGTGCTTGAGCTGCTTCACGTACTCGCGGCGGCGCTCCTCGGTCAGCGGCGGGATCGGCAGGCGGATCAGGGCGCCGTCGTTGGAGGGGTTCAGCCCCAGGCCGGCTTCCAGGATCGCCTTCTCGATCGCCTTGATCTGCGAGCGGTCCCACGGCTGGATGGTCAGCATCCGCGGCTCCGGCGCCGAGACGGTGCCCACCTGGTTCAGGGGGAGCTTCGAGCCGTACGCCTCCACGCGCACGGAGTCCAGCAGGCCCGCGTTGGCCTTGCCGGTCCGCACCGAGGAGAACTCGCGCCGCAGGGCTTCCAGGGCGCCCTCCATCCGCTGCTTGGCCTTGTCCAGGCTTGACATGGCGACTCCGGTCGGGTGGGTTGGGAAGTGGCTCAGGAGTGGACCAGCGTGCCCACGCGCTCCCCGTCGATGGCGCGGCCCACGGCGCCGGGCGAGTCCGTGTTCAGCACGATGATCGGGATGTCGTTGTCCTTGCAGAGCGAGATCGCGGCGGCGTCCATCACGGCCAGCTCGCGCGAGATCACGTCCAGGAAGGTGAGCTCGGGGATGAAGGTGGCGGTGGGGTCCTTCACCGGGTCGGCCGTGTAGACGCCGTCGACCTTGGTGGCCTTGATGATGACGTCGGCCTCCATCTCGATCCCGCGCAGCACCGCCGCGCTGTCGGTGGAGAAGTACGGGTTCCCCGTGCCCCCCGCGAAGATGACGATGCGGCCCTTCTCCAGGTGGCGCAGCGCCCGGCGCCGGATGTACGGCTCCGCGAGCTGCTCCATGCGGATGGCCGTCAGCACGCGCGTCTGCACGCCCTTGCGCTCCAGGATGTCCTGCAGCGCCAGCGCGTTGATCACCGTGGCCAGCATCCCCATGTAGTCGGCGGACACGCGGTCCATCCCCTGCGCCGAGGCGATGGTCCCGCGCACGATGTTGCCGCCGCCGATCACCAGCCCCAGCGCCACCCCCTTCGCGTGGACGCCCTTCACGTCGTCCATCAGGCGGTCCACCACCTTGTAGTCGATCCCGAACCCCCGCTCCCCGGCGAGCTGCTCGCCGGAGAGCTTCAGGAGAACGCGGCGATACTTCAGGTCCTGGAGGGACCGAGTCTCGCCCGCCGGCATCACTCGCCCAGGGCGTAGCGGGTGAAGCGCCGCACCTCGATCTTCTCGCCGGTCCGCGCCGCGGCGTCGGTGACGAGCTGCCCGATGGTCATGTCGGGGTTCTTCACGAACGGCTGCTCCAGGAGCGCCGACTCGGAGTAGAACTTCTCCAGCTTCCCCTCCACGATCTTCTCCCAGATGTGCTCCGGCTTGCCCGACTCGCGCATCTGCTCCATGTACACCCCGCGCTCGCGCTCCACCAGCTCCGGCGAGAAGTCCTCGCGGCGCAGCGCCACGGGGGCGGCGGCGGCGATGTGCATGGCGATGTCGCGCACGAGCTGCTGGAACTGGTCGTTGCGCGCCACGAAGTCGGTCTCGCAGCCCACCTCCACCATCACCCCGATGCGGCCGCCCATGTGGATGTAGGCGCCGACCGAGCCCTCCTTGGTCTCGCGCTCGGCGCGCTTGGCCGCCTTGGCGGCGCCGCGGGCGCGGAGCAGGTCGATCGCCTTCTCCATGTCGCCGCCGGCCTCGCTCAGGGCGCCCTTGCACTCCATCATCCCGGCGCCGGTGCGCTCCCGGAGCTCCTTCACGTCCTTCGCGGAAATGGTCATTGCCCGCCCGTTCGTTGTCGTTGATGAGTCGTCCGTCCCGGCGGGCTGCTTCCCGCCGGGTGCCGCCGTCCGCGCCCCCGGCGGTGCGCGGGCGTCGGTGAAAGCCGTGCGCCGGCCGCCCCGCCCGGAGAGACGATCAGATTACAGGTCGGCGGCACCCACGGCAACCGGTCCCGCCCACCGTTGCAGAACGGGCCACCGGCGTTCGTCGCGCGGTGGCCCCGTTCCCCTTGCCTCAGCCGTCCCGCAGGAGCCTACTCCTCCTCGCCCCCGCCCTCGCCGGAGCCGGGCAGGCCGGCGATCATGTCGGGACGCGGCCGGCGCTTGCGGCGTGGGCGGCGGCCCTTCCCACCGCGGTCGTCCTTGTCGGACGGGGCGGCGGCGCCGGTCTCGGTCGAGTAGGTGGTCACCTCGGCCTCGTCGGCGCGGCGGCGGTCGTCGGCCGGCATGGCGGCGCGCGCCTCCACGATGGCGTCGGCGATGGCGCCGCTGATCACGCCCACCGAGCGGATCGCGTCGTCGTTGCCCGCGATGGGCACCGTGAGCACGTCGGGGTCGGCGTTGGTGTCGGCGATGGCGATCACCGGGATCCCCAGCTTGTTCGCCTCGCTGATCGCGATGCGCTCCTTCTTGGCGTCCACCACGAAGAGCACGCCGGGGGTGCGGGCCATGTCCTTCACGCCCGACAGGTACTTCTCCAGGCGCTCGCGCTCGCGGTCCAGCATCAGGCGCTCCTTCTTCGTGTAGAAGTCGAAGGCGCCCTCCTCCTGCCCGCGCTCCAGGTCGCGGAGCCGGCGGATCTGCTTCTTGATGGTCGTGAAGTTGGTGAGCATCCCGCCCAGCCAGCGCTCCGTCACGTGGAAGCTCGACGAGCGCTCGGCCTCGCTCTGGATGACCTGGCGGAGCTGCTTCTTGGTGCAGACGAACAGGACGCGGTCGCCGCGCGAGACGACCTGGCGGACCAGCTCCTGGGCCAGCTCGAGCTGGCGGAGGGTCTTCTTCAGGTCGATGATGTAGATGCCGTTGCGCTCCGCGAAGATGAACTTGCGCATCTTCGGGTTCCAGCGGCTGGTCTGGTGCCCGAAATGGACACCGGCCTCCAGGAGGTCCTGGATCTGGGGCTTGGACATGCTGCCTTTCCTGTGGATCGGTTTTCCCGTGCGCGTCGTGGCGCGCGGGCCTCCACCGTCGTCGTCCGCCTCAGCCGACCGCGTGAGCGGCACCGGGCGTCGGCGTCGGACGGTGTGTGGGATGTGCGGGATCTCGGAACGCACGGGGTGCCGGGGCGGAACCATCCCGCCACCGGCACCCGGGTCCGGCGCTCCCGCTTAGCGCTTGCTGAACTGGAACCGCTTGCGCGCGCCCGGACGGCCGGGCTTCTTGCGCTCCACCTCGCGCGGGTCGCGGGTCAGCAGCGACTCGGAGCGCAGGCGGACGCGGTACTCCTCGTCCACCTTGAGGAGGGCCCGGGCCACGCCCAGGCGGATGGCGTCGGCCTGGCCGCGGAGCCCGCCGCCGTTCACGGTCACCTTCACGTCGTACCGGCCGACGGTCTCGGTGGCCACGAAGGGCTGGTTGGCGGACTGGCGCAGGACGTGGCGCGGCAGGTGCTGCTCGAGCGAGCGGCCGTTGACCTCCCAGGCCCCATTCCCGGGGCGGAGGTAGACGCGGGCGACCGACGTCTTACGGCGACCGATGGCGTGGAACTGTTCGATGGCCATGGATCAGGCGAAGGTGAGAGGTTGCGGGTCCTGCCCCTGGTGCGGATGCTCGGCACCGGCGTAGACGCGGAGCTTGTCGCGCATCTGCCGGCCGAGCGCGTTCTTCGGGAGCATGCCCTTCACCGCGAGCTCGATCACCCGCTCCGGATGCTCCTCGAGCATCTTGCGGAAGGGGATGAACTTCTCGCCGCCCATGTACCCGGTGTGCTTGAAGTACGCCTTCTGCTCTTCCTTGCGGCCGCTCAGGCGCACCTTGTCGGCGTTCACCACGACCACGTAGTCGCCGGTGTCCAGATGCGGCGTGTAGATCGGCTTGTGCTTCCCGCGGAGGATCTTGGCGACCTCGCTGGCGACGCGCCCGAGGATCTTCCCCTCGGCGTCCACGACGAACCAGCGGCGCTCGATCTCTCCCGCTTTCACGGAGTAGGTCTTCATCGGACTCCCATTTCGCGCCGAGGTGGCGCGCTTGCGACGCGCCGGCATGAAGTAGACAAAAATTCGCCGCCACGGTGAACCCGAGGCGGACCAGACGTGGTCGGGACAGACGAGTATAATAGCCAAACGGGGCCGGGCGTGTCAAGACCACGCCCGGCCCCGGAACCCGTGCCCGCGGGCCGCTCAGAACGCCCCGAAAGGCCCCGCCGCCACGTCCCCGCAGGGAAGGTCGGGGCCCTCCTCGCCCACGGCCTGGGTGGTCACGCGGACCAGCGAGCTCAGGAGCTCTTCCTCCTCCTCGCCCACGGCCATCGTGGTGGTGAGCTCCTCCTCGCCCACGGCGAACGTGGTGAGCGAGGTGACGGGCTCCTCCTCGCCGGTGGCCAGGGTGGTGGTGACCTCCTCCTCACCCCAGGCCAGGGTGGTGCATCCGCACATGACGCCCTCCTCCTGAGAACGGTTGCGCGCCGCCCGCGGAACCCCCGCCGGGACGGCGCGCGTCTGCCGTCGCAAGATGTGTGCTCACAACGACATAAGAGAAAGCGACGCCGCCCCTAGAAGGCGCCGAACGGTCCGCTCGACCCGTCGCAGCAGCAGGGCAGGTCGGGCGTCTCCTCTCCCCGCGCCCTCGTGCTCGCCAGGTTCACCCCGCCCAGCAGCGCCTCCGCCTCCTCGCCCGCCTCCAGGGTGGTGGTGACCTCCTCCTCGCCGAGGTTCCAGGTGGTCATCCCGGTGACCGGGTCCTCCTCGCCCGTGGCGAAGGTGGTGGTGATGGTGCATCCGCACATGACGCCCTCCTCTTCTGGAACGGTTGCGCGCCGCCCGGGAACCCCGCCGGACGGCGCGCATCTAACGTCGCAAGATGTGTGCTCACAAGGACATGAGAGAGCCCGCGAGCACGTGCGGGCGGCTAGGAGAGGAAGGTCTCCAGGAAGCGGGCGCGGGACTGGTGCCGCAGGCGCAGCAGCGCCTTCTCCTTGATCTGGCGGACGCGCTCGCGGGTGATCCCGAAGCTCTCGCCGATCTGCTCCAGCGTCATGGGCTCGGTGTCGCCCAGCCCGAAGTACAGCCGCAGCACCTTGGCCTCGCGCTCGCTGAGCGTGGAGAGGGCGTCGTCGATGCTGCGCTTCAGGGCGTGCTCGTAGACCTCGTCGTCGGGGCCGGGGGAGAACTGGTCGGAGAGGTAGTCCAGGAGCTGCCCGTCCTCGCCGGGGACGAGCGGGGCGTCGAGCGACAGGTAGACCTGCGACATCGCCAGCGCGTGCGAGATCTCGTCCTCGGGCACCTCCAGCTCCTCGGCGATCTCCTGCAGCGTGGGCTCGCGACCCAGCTCCTGCGTGAGCGCCGACGAGCGCCGCCCGATCCGGTGCACCGCCCCCGCGCGCGAGAGCGGCACCCGCACGATGCGCGACTGCTCGGCCAGCGCCTGCAGGATCGCCTGGCGGATCCACCAGACCGCGTAGGAGATGAACTTGATCCCCTTGGTCTCGTCGAACTTCCGCGCGGCGCGGATCAGCCCGATGTTGCCCTCGTTGATCAGGTCCGAGAGCGAGACGCCCTGGTTCTGGTACTTCTTGGCCACCGCCACCACGAAGCGCAGGTTCGACCGCACCAGCGTCTCCAGCGCCAGGGGATCGCCGTCCCGGATCCGCTTGGCGAGCGAGCCCTCGTCGTCGCGCGTGATCAGCGGGTACGCGCTGATCTCGCGCAGGTACTGATCGAGCGACTCGGACTCGGCGGCGACCTTCTTGGGGGGGCTGAACGTCATGGGGGGCTCCGAGCGGCGGAACGGAAACGCGGAGGACTGCCGGACGGCCCGCGGAGATGCGGCGGAGGAGCGCGCTGCGGGCTGACGGGACGGCGTGCCCCCGGGAGCGGAGGCGTCGCGTTCGAGCGTTCGATTGGGGGACGGGGCGGGCGTTCCCGGAGGTGCCCGGCTGGAGTATGTCAGAGGGCGCGGCGGGTGTCAAGGGCGCCCCCGGGGCGCCCCGCCGCTCACTCGATCAGGTCCCCGATCCGCTTCCAGCGCACGCCGGTGAGCCACGGGAAGGGCTGCGCCAGGTCGCGCTCGAAGGAGTAGTAGACGAACATGGGGCGTCCCTTGATGGCCTCGGCGTCCAGAAAGCCCCAGTACCGCGAGTCCTCGGAGTTGTCGCGGTTGTCGCCCAGCGCGAAGAACTTTCCGGCCGGCACCACCAGCGGCCCCCAGTTGTCGCGCGTGGGGCGGTACGAGCGCCAGTCGCGCGGCGGCTCCACCAGGTGGGGGAGCTGCCACATCATCCGGTTGTCCTCGGGGTCGGTCAGCGGGTCGATGTGGCGCGCGTACAGCTCCACCTGGGGCTCGCCGTCCACGTACAGCACCTTGTCGCGCATCTCCAGCGTGTCGCCGCTCATCCCCACCAGGCGCTTGACGTAGTTCTTCGCCGGGTCGTGCGGGGGCAGGAACACCACCACGTCGCCGCGGGTGGGCGCGGAGAACGAGGGGAGGCGCTGGTGCATCAGGGGGATCTCGGCGCCGTAGACCGCCTTGTTCACCAGCAGGAAGTCGCCCACGAGCAGGGTGCGCTCCATGGAGCCGGTGGGGATCTTGAACGCCTCGAACAGGAACGTGCGGACCACCAGGAAGAGCAGCACGGCGGTGCAGATCGCCTTGACCCACTCCCACATCCACCGCCCGGTGGAGATGGAGCCGCGGCTCTCGTCGGCGGTGCGGCGGCGTTCGTCCTGGAGGCGCTCCGCGGAGATGCGCCGGGGCTCGGCGTCGCCGGGCTGGGGGAGGGTCTGGTCCATCGAAGGCTGCGGCTCCTGCTGCGGAAGGGGCGCCCCGTGCGCGCGGCGGGGCCCCGGAGCCCCGCGACTGGTACCCGGCGCCGCGGAGCGCGTTCCGGTCCACCGGAGCGCTCGCTACGCAGGTTCGGAGCCGCGCCGCGGGGCGCCCCTCAACGACGGGGGGAGGACGCCCGCGCGCCCTCCCCCCACCGGGAACGCCCCCCCGGCACCACCGCGTCAGTACGGCGACGCGTCGTAGTTGTCGATCTGGGCGCGCTGCAGCTTCCCGGAGTAGTCCACGTAGCAGACCTTGGTCTCGGAGTAGAACTCGTAGACCTCCCAGCCGCCCTCGCGGTGGCCGTTCCCCGTCTGCTTCACGCCGCCGAACGGCAGGTGCGCCTCGGCGCCGATGGTGGGCGCGTTGACGTAGGTGATGCCGTTGTCCAGCTCCTGCATGGCGCGGAAGGCGCCCGCCACGTCGCGGGTGTACAGGCTGGACGAGAGGCCGTACTTCACCTCGTTGTTGATCCGGATCGCGTCCTCCAGCTCGGAGAAGCG
Source organism: Longimicrobiaceae bacterium (assembly GCA_030146875.1). Classification (GTDB taxonomy): domain Bacteria; phylum Gemmatimonadota; class Gemmatimonadetes; order Longimicrobiales; family Longimicrobiaceae; genus JASLAX01. The sequence goes on along the minus strand of JASLAX010000170.1, from coordinate 39,692 downwards.
GATCACGGAGAGCACGGGCCCGAAGATCTCCTCGGTGGCCATGCGCGAGCCCGGCCGGATCCCGGTGAAGATGGTGGGCTCGAAGAAGAAGCCGTCGTCCACGTCCTTGCCCTCGGGCCGCGACCCGCCCAGCACCAGCTCGCCCTCCTCCTTCCCCACCGCCACGTACTGCTCGACCTTGTCGCGCGAGGCGGCGTGCACCAGCGGGCCCACGTCCACGCCCTCGTCCAGGCCGTAGCCCAGCTTGAGCTCCCGGGCGCGGTCCACCAGCCGCTCCACGAAGCGGTCGTGCACCGCGTCCTGCAGCAGCAGCCGCGAGGTGGCGGTGCAGCGCTGGCCGGTGGTGCCGAAGGCGCCCCACAGCACGCCGTCGATCGCCAGGTCCATGTCGGCGTCGGACATCACGATCTGGGCGTTCTTGCCGCCCATCTCCAGCGACAGCCGCTTGTGCATCTCGCCGCAGACGCGCCCCAGGTGGCTCCCGGTCTCGGTCGATCCCGTGAACGAGATGACCGGGATCTCGGGGTGCCGCACGATCAGGTCGCCGATCTCCTCGCCCAGTCCGTGGACCAGGTTCACCACGCCCTCGGGGAAGCCCGCCTCGTGGAGCACCTGCACCAGCAGCTCCACGGTCTCGGGGGTGTCCTCGGCGGGCTTGATGATGACCGAGTTCCCGCAGACCAGCGCCGGGAACATCTTCCAGGTGGGGATGGCCAGCGGGAAGTTGAACGGGGTGATGAGCCCGCAGACGCCGATGGGCCGGCGGTACGTCATCGCCCACTTGTTCCGCAGCTCCGACGGCACGGTGTGCCCGAAGAGCTGGCGCCCCATGGTGGCGGCGTAGTACGCGGTGTCGATCCCCTCCTGCACGTCGCCGCGGGTCTCGGTCAGCACCTTCCCCATCTCGCGCGTGGCGGCGCGGGCGATCTCGTCCTTGCGGTCGGTGAGCAGGTCGCCCACCCGCTTCAGCAGCGAGCCGCGCTCCGGCGCCGGCGTGAGCCGCCACGTCTCGAAGCCGCGCTTCGCCGCCTGGACCGCGCGGTCCAGGTCGTCCTGGCCCGAGCGCGGGAAGAGGCCGATCACCTGCGACTGCTTCGCGGGGTTCCGGTTCTCGAAGTATTCGCCCGACGACGGCTCGACCCACTGGCCGCCGATGAAGTTCCTGTGCTTCTCCGCCATCTCCGCCTCGTGGGGGTGGGGTGTGCGCCGCTCTCCAGGGTCGTTCGGAGGCGGGGAATCTACACCCCGCGGAGGGGCCTGCCAACCGCGGGTGGAATGGACGACGGAGGTGGAGCGGGGGGGAGACGACCGCGCCTCGGCACGTGCGCGTCCCGGGGGGAGGGTGAAGCCCCGGGCTGGATACGTCCGGGGCGCCGCGCCTGTCTGGAACGCGCGGCGGGAGGCGTTGACGCAAGGTCGGAAAAGGTGCGATCTTGGAAACGCCTGTCGCCGTTCCCCTCCCGCCACCTCCCCCGCGGGTCGGGCATCCCCCAGCCGGAGGTCCGCCATGAGCCCGTCGCGCCGCGTCGCCGCCCTCGCCGTACCGGCGGTCCTCGCGCTCGCCGCCGCGTGCGCGGGCGACCCGACCTCCGCCGCGCCGGGCGGGGGAGCGCGCCTCTTCGCCGCGCCCACCTCTCCGACTCCGCCCCCTCCTCCGCCGCCGGTGGTACCCGAGGATTCGGTGATGGCGGGCTACGGAAGCGAATCCACGGGCGGGATCGAGCACCTGTGCTTCGAGTACTCCCCCGAGACGGGCACCGAGTACGTGGCGAGCTCCGACTCCTCCGCCCTGGAGAAGGGCCTGACCGAGACCTGCCCGCACCCGCAGCCCTGACCACGCCCTCGCCCGCTCCCACGCGGACGAAGCGCCGATGCGGGACGCCCCTCTCCCGGAGGCCGGGGGAGGGCGCCCGCGCCGTGCGGCCTACGGCAGCGGCCGCCAGAGGAAGTACACCGGGATGCCCAGCAGCACGATGATCAGGCCGGCGAACGAGTACTCCGGCCGGGCGATCAGGAGGATCGCCGCCACCGCGAGCGCGGAGACCAGGTAGAGGAACGGCACCACCGGGTAGCCGAACGCGCGGTACGGCCGCTCCATGTCCGGCCGTTTCCAGCGCAGGGCGAAGAGCGCCACCATGGTGAGCACGTAGAAGATCAGCGCGGCGAACACCACGTACTCCAGGAGCTGCCCGTAGGACCCGGTGAGCGTCAGGAACGCCGTCCACACCCCCTGCACCGCCAGCGCGGCCGTGGGGACGTGCGTCCTGGGGGAGATGCGCCCCACCGAGCGGAAGAAGAGGCCGTCCCTGGCCATGGCGTAGTAGACGCGCGCGCCGGCCAGGATCAGCCCGTTCAGGCATCCGAAGGTGGAGACCAGGATGGCGGCCGCCATGATGACCAGGCCCGTCTCGCCGAAGATCTGCTGGGCGGCCAGGGTGCCCACACGGTCCTCCGGAGCGTTCTGGATCCTGGAGAGCGTCAGCGCCGAGAGGTACGCGACGTTCGCCAGGAGGTAGAGGCTCGTCACCAGCGCGGTGCCCAGCGCCAGGGCGAGCGGCAGGTTGCGCTCGGGGCGGCGGACCTCGGCCGCGGCGAAGGTGACGTTGTTCCAGGCGTCGGAGGCGAAGAGCGAGCCCACCATCGCCGTGCCGAAGACCAGGACGATGGCGGGCAGGGAGAGCTGCATCCCCAGGAACGGCACCACGTGGATCCCCCGGGGCATGTCGGAGAAGACGTGCGAGAAGTTGGAGGCGATGGCCTCCGCGTTGCGGCCCAGCGCGATGCCCAGCACGATCAGCGCGATCAGCGCGCCCGTCTTGGTGAAGGTGAAGACGAGCTGGATCCACCGGGCCTCGCGCAGGCCCCGCATGTTCACCAGGGTGAGCAGGACGACCACGGCGATCGCCACCACGCGCTGCCACGACAGGCCCAGCTCGATCCGGCCGCCGGGCATCTGCAGCCAGCGGAAGGAGGCGAACAGGTCCCGCGAGACCGCCGGGAAGAAGACGCCCAGGAAGCGAGCGAACGCGACCGCCACCGCCGCGATGGTGCCCGTCTGGATGACCAGGAAGAGCGTCCAGCCGTACAGGAAGCCCGTCATGGGCCCCAGCCCCTCACGCAGGAAGACGTACTGCCCGCCGGCGCGGGGCATCGCCGCCGCCAGCTCGCCGTAGGAGAGCGCGCCGAAGAGCGTGACCAGCCCGGTGACGCCCCACACCAGCAGCAGCCCGCCGGGGGAGTTCATCGTCCGCGCGATGTCGGCGGAGACGATGAAGATCCCCGACCCGATCATCGACCCCACCACCAGCATGGTCGCGTCCAGGAGCGAGAGGCCGCGCCGGAGCTGGGACTCGGGAGAGACGTCGCCGTGCGGCGGAGCCGGGGCGGTGCTCGTGGACATGGAGGCTCGGATCGCGGGTGGGTGCGCGCCGGGACGGCGCGGGAGGGGGGATGGGCCGGAAGATGCCGATGATAGCGGGCGGCCCGGCGGAACGAAAGAAGCGCGGCGCCCCGTGGATTCACGGGGCGCCGCGCTTCGTCGTGTGCCGGACGGCGGATCAGATGGAGACGACCACGTCCGTCCGGGCCGCGACGGGCTTGTTCTCCGGGTCCCGGGCGGGATCGAAGACCCAGTCCTCCGCCATGCGCCGGAGCTGCTGGTCGTACGAGCGGCTCCCGGAGGAGGGGATGAGCTCCACGCCCCGCACGCGGCCGCGCTCGTCCACCGCCACGCGCAGGATGATGTCGCGGCCGCGGAGCTCGCGCGGCGCCGGGGGCGGGATGATCATGAAGTTCCAGCGCGGCGGCCGGACGCGCCCCTCGCCGCCGCCCGTCCCCGGCCCCACCCCGGAGCCGATCCCGCCGCCCGACCCGCCGCCGCTGCCCCCGCCCGAGCCGGGACCCGTTCCCGGGCCCACGCCCTCGCCCTGGCCGGTGCCCTGCCCCGTCCCGACGCCGCCCGTGGGAGCGGGCGCGGCGGGCGGGGTGGGAGCGGGAGCCGCCTTCGTCTCCTCCGGCTTCGGGGCCGGCGGCGTCACCACGGGCGGAACGATCGCGTCCGGCACCGGCTCGGGCTCCACGACGGGGACGGGCGTGGGGGGCGGCGTGGGGATCTCGTAGTACGCCACCATCTCGCTGCCACCACCTCCGCCGCCACCGCCCGACGGGCCCTGGTCGGGGCCGTCGCCCGCCGCCTCGTTGGCCAGGATCCAGGCGGGCGAGCGCGCGCCCGCCCACGCCAGCGCCAGCAGGATGCCGACGTGCACCACGATGGAAGCGGCGACCGCCCCCTTCGCGCGCCGCCGGTCCTTCTGAATCTGGCCCCCCGCCCACTCGAACAACGGTCTCTCCCGGTTCCGGTCCGTCCGTGAAATCGACGCGGTCTCCCCCTGATACCGCCGTGCGGCCCCGAGGGGTCCCCTCTCGCCGCTACGGGGTGCCGTACGGCCGGGGTGCGTGGCGGGTTTCGTCCGTGGGGCGTCGTCCGGCGCCGATCGTCTACCCCGCGCCCCCGCCCCGCACGCGGGCTCCGTCCGCGTCCGGCGCGCGCATCCCCCGTGCGACGAAGCGCTGCACGCGCTCCAGCACGTCGCCCACCGAGATCCGCTCCATCCGCCCCAGCCGGGGATCGAAGCGCGACGGGTCGGGTGCCTCGCCGGGGTCGGTGTACGCGTCCACCCACAGGTCCTCGCACCACCTCCACGGCCCCACCCGCCACGGGTTGGTGTGGCCGTAGAGGCCCAGCACGGGGACCCGCAGCGCCCGGGCTACGTGGACGGGGCCGGTGTCCGGCGCGACCACGAGCCGGGAGGAGCCGAGGAGCCAGAGGAGGCGCCGCACGCCGTCCCCCATCGCCATCACCGGCTTCGCCCGCGCGCGCGAGGCGATCTCCGCGGCGAGGCGCGTCTCCCGCTCGCCGGGGCCGCCGACCAGCATCGTCCGGAACCCGAAGTCGCCCTCCAGCGCGTCGATCACGGCGGCCCAGCGCCCGGGAAGCCAGTCCTTCTTGTGCGTGGCCGTGGCGGGGACGATGGAGACCAGCGGCCGCCCGTCGTCCACCCGAGCGAGGAAGGCGTCGCGCTCCGCCCGCTCCCCGTCCGTCAGCGCGAATCGCCACTCGGGGGCGGGGACGGGAACGCCCAGGTGCGCCGCGAACTCCAGGAACATCTCCACGTTGTGCCCGCGGGGGCGCGCCGGCAGGCGCTCCGTGGCGGCGAGCCAGACTCCGTCGGACGCGCGGTCCGGCCCGAAGCCGATGCGGCGCGGAGCGCGGGAGAAGAGCGTGGGCCAGACGCTCTTGAAGTAGACGTTCAGGTTGAGCGCCACGCCGAAGCCGCGCCCGGCGAGCTTGCGGCGCAGGTCGCGCACGCCGGCCGCGCCGCGGCGCTTCTCGAAGACGACCACCTCGTCGACGGCGGGGTGGTGGCGCAGGATCCCGGCGGGCATGGGCTCCGCGACCCAGGTGATGCGCCGCTCCGGGTCGTGGTCCTTCAGCGCGTTGGCCAGCGGAAGGCCGTTGACCACGTCGCCCAGGCCGGTGAGCAGGACCACGCAGACGCCGCGGGCGCCGTCCCCCGGCCGCTCGGCCATCAGAGCGAGGAGAGGAGCTCGCGGTAGCGCTCCGCGATGCGGGAGATGTGGTACGGGCGCGCGGCCTCGTAGGCGTCGTCTCCCATGCGCCGGCGGAGGTCGGGATCCTCGGCCAGGTGGCGGAGGAGCATCACGAAGTCGTCCTTGTTGTGCGCGTACAGGCACGTCTCGCCGTGCCGCGCCACCTCCAGGTAGCCCCCCTCGGGGGTGAGCACGGAGGGGATGCCGAAGCTCATGTAGTTGGTGAGCTTGTTGGCGCAGTTGAAGCGCAGCTTGTCGCTCTCCATCCTGTACGCGAACCCCACGTCCACGGCCAGGTAGGCGTCGATCAGCGACGCGAAGGCGCCCTCGCCCTTCCGCTGGACGTTGGAGACCAGGGGAAAGCCGAGCCGCTCCACCAGGCGGCGGTTCATGGGCCACTGCTTCTTGCCGGCGATGAAGCCCAGGGAGGGCGGCCCCGACCGCGAGGGGACGCGGAGCTGCCCGAAGTTGCAGTGGTGGTGCGGAAGCTCCACCCCCGGCCGCCCGGTCAGGCGGTGGAGGAAGAGGGCGTGCGTCAGGTTGGCGCCGATGAACACGTCCACGTGCTCGGCCACGCGCTTCAGCGAGCGCCAGCGGTAGTTGTCCAGCGCGTCCACGAGCTGGCGCACGCCGCGGCGGCGGATCTCGGCCATCACCGCGGGCTCCGCGGGCGTCTTGACGTAGATCAGCGCCTCGTAGCGCGACGCGGCCTCCGGCGTCAGCTCGTCCAGGCGCAGGGTGTCGCAGCCGAGCTCGGCGGCCATCTGCATGCCGCGGATCTCGGCCGTGTCGATCCCGCCCCGCTTGTACACGAACCCCGTCCTGGGCCAGCGCTTCTCCATCGTCTACTCCGTCGCGGGCGGAGCGCCGCGCAGGGCGGCCTCCACCCCGTCGACCATCCGCTCGATCGTGAACCAGTGCTCCAGGCGCCAGCGCGCCTCGTCCGTCCTCTCCCGCACCGCCCCGTCCGACGCGCGGACGCCGCCCAGCACCTCGCGCAGCGCGGCGGCGAGCGCCCGCGGATCCTCCGCCGGCACGATCCACCCCGCCGCCGGCCTGCCGTCCCTCGCAGCGAGCGCGTCCCACACCCCGCTCACGTCCGCCGCCACGACGGGGAGCCCCGCGTGCATCGCCTCCAGCATCACCACCGCCATCCCCTCGTTCCGCGACGGGAGCGCGAAGGCGTCCGCCGCCGCCAGCACGGCCCCGACGTCCTTCCGCTGCCCCAGCCACCGCACGCGGTCCGCCACCCCCAGCGACTCGGAGAGGGCGCGAAGCTCCGCCTCCGCCGGCCCCTCGCCCGCGATGGCGGCGACGGCGCCGGGGACCTCCGCCAGCGCGTGAAGGAGCAGGTCGTAGCCCTTCCGCCGCTCCACGCCGCCGACCGCCGCCACGAGCGGCGCGTCACCCGGTACCCCGATCGCGCCGCGCGGATCGCCGTCCGCGAACGAGGGGGCGATCTCCACCCCGTTCAGCACCACGTGCACCCGCTCCGGCGGGAACTCCGGCGCGCTCCGCACGAAGGCGTCGCGGACGGCGCGCGAGTTGACGACCAGCCCGTCCACCCAGCGGCGGAAGGCCACGCGGAAGCGGCGCGCGCCCGGCAGCGCGCGGGCGATGCCGTTGCGGACCACGACACGCGGAACGCCGCCCCGCTTCGCCGCCCAGGCGCCCCACGGCACCCGCTTCCAGGTGGTGAGCAGCACGGCGTCCGCCCGCTCCCGCCGCAGCCACGCGGCGAAGCGGAGGGCGGAGACCACGTCCACGTCCCCCCGCGGGCGGATGCCCGTCGTCCGCACTCCCCGGCGCGCGAGCTCGGCGGAGAGGGCCCCACCGGGGTCGCAGGAGACGACGACGTCGTGGCCGCGCCTGGTCAGCTCCGTCGCCAGCGTGGCCGTCTGCTTCTCGTTTCCCCGCCACTCGCGGGCGCCGTTGTGGATGACCACCTTCACGGCCGCGCTCCCTCCAGCACCGCCTCCCAGCGGTCCAGCATCCCCTCGAAGCCGAAGCGCTCCTCCGCCCGCTCGCGCGCGGCCTGTCCCATCGCCTTCAGACGCTCGCGGTCGGACAGCAGGTCGCGGAGGGCGGCGGAGATCGCCTCCTCCTCGAACCCGACGATCACGCCCGGCGCGCGGCCGTCGGAGAGCGGGTCCAGCGCCTCGTCGGCGCCGCTGACGGGGGTGCTGAGGACGGGGACGCCGGCCGCCAGCGCCTCCAGCATGGCGTTGCTCATCCCCTCGGTGTCGCTGGTCACGACGTAGAGGTCCATCGCCGCCAGCACGTCCCCACGGTCCTCGCGGTGGCCCAGGAAGCGGACGCGCGCGGAGAGGCCCAGCTCGGCCGCCAGCGCCTCCAGCGCCTCCCGCTCCGGGCCGTCGCCGGCCAGCACGCACCACGCGTCGCCGCCCAGCGCCGCGAAGGCGCGCAGCAGCCGGTCGAACCGCTTCTGCGTGGCCAGCCGCGCCACGGCGCCGACGACGGCCGCGTCCGCGGGGATCCCCAGCTCGGCGCGGACGGCGCCGGGCGCGCGCCGCCGCTCGGGGGGCTCCACGCCGTTGTGGATGACGGAGACGCGCTCCGCCGAGTATCCGGGGAGCGCCACGAAGGCGGGGACCACGCGCGACGCGTTGGCGACGACGGCGTGGACCCAGCGGGGAAGGACGATGCGGTACTTGGCCGAGCGGGGCACGTCGGTCTCCAGTCCGATGCGGGCGACCACGCGCGGCACGCGGGCCAGGCGCGCGCCCAGCGCGGCGAGCGCGGTCTTCTTGAAGGTGCCGATCAGGAAGACGTCGGGGCCCGCGCGGCGCAGGCGGCGCGCGAGGCGGAGGGCGTGGAGGACGGCCGCGTCCCCGCCCAGGGGAAGGACCTCCGTCGGCACCCCCAGCGCCTCGGCTCGCCTGGCGACCAGCGCGTCGTTGCAGAGGAGGAGGACGGTGTGTCCCCGCCGGGAGAGGCCGGCCAGGAGGAGCGCCGTGGCCCGCTCCGCGCCGCCCCACAGGCGCGCCCCGTTGTGGGCGACGACGTTCACCGCCCCGTCCCCTCCCGCGCCTGCCTCACGCCCCGAAGAAGGCGCGCACGCTCTCCGCCACGTAGGCGAGCTGCGCCTGGGTGAGTTCGGGGAACACCGGCAGCGACAGCACCTCGCGGCAGGCGCGCTCCGACTCCGGGAACTGCCCCTCGCGGTAGCCCAGGTGCTGGAAGCACTCCTGAAGGTGCAGCGGCACCGGGTAGTACACGCCCGCGCCCACGCCCGTCGCCTTCAGGTGCTCCAGCAGCGCGTCGCGGCGGCCGTCGGTCACGCGCACCGTGTACTGGTTCACGATGGTCTCGTTCCCCTCGCGCACGGGCGGGACGACCAGCGCGTCGATGCCGGCCAGCGCATGGTCGTAGAACGCCGCGTTGCGCCGCCGCCCGTCGCTCCACCCGCGCAGGTGGGGCAGCTTCACGGAGAGCACGGCGGCCTGCAGCGCGTCGAGGCGCGAGTTGTAGCCCACCTCCTCGTGGTGGTACATCTGCCGCCCGCCGTGCACCCGCAGCTTCATCAGGCGCTCCGCCACCGCGGCGTCGTTCGTCACCGTCATCCCCGCGTCGCCGAACGCGCCCAGGTTCTTGGTGGGGAAGAACGAGAAGGTGCAGGCCTCGCCCAGCGTGCCCGTGGTGATCCACTCGCCGTCCGCCCCGCGCTGGCGGGCCCCCACGGACTGCGCGGCGTCCTCCACCACGGCCACGCCCCGCCGGTCGCCCAGGGCGCGGAAGGCCGGCATGTCGGCCATCTGCCCGAAGAGGTGCACCGGCATCACCACCTTCGTGCGCTCGGTGATGGCCGCCTCGGCCGCTTCCGGAGAGAGGTTGAAGGTGTCCGGGTCGATGTCCGCGAACACCGGGCGCCCACCCGCGTTGTGCACCGCGCCCGCGGTCGCGAAGAAGGTGAAGGGAGAGGTCACCACCTCCTCGCCGTTCTCCACGTCGAAGGCGCGCACGGCCAGCAGGATGGCGTCGGTCCCGCTGGCGCACCCCACCGCGTGCGGCACGCCCAGGTACGCCTCCATCTCACGCTCGAAGGTCTCCACCACCGGGCCCAGGATGAAGCGCTGCTCCCGGATCACCGGGCGGATGGCCGCCTCGATCTCGTCGGCGATGGGGCCGTGCTGGAGCGTCAGGTCGAGCAGGGGAACTTGCATGGATCTATCGTAGGTGTGTCGTTGTCGTCGAAGATCGTCGCGCGGTCGAGTCGCAGAGCGGCGCTGGCGCCGGCCATCGCGTCCGGCAGCACCCCGCGCCTACCGACAGGTGCGGAGCGCCCAGTCCATACCGCCGGATGCGGAGCGCCGAGGCACCCTCCGCCGGAGCCGCCGATCAGCCTGCGAATGAATTCGCGGCTGGGAAAAGCACGAAGTCCGCCTGCGCGGACTCCGGTCCGCGGCATCCCGCCGCGAGGCCGACTCGCGGGCATGCCGCCCACCTCCGTGGTGGAGGGGTGCACTGCATGGGACAAATGCGGACCGCGAGACCATCCTGGTCCCTCTCCTGCTTGCGGGAGAGGGTGACGGGCTCCGACCCGAGCGGAGGACACCCACCTCCGCCCGATCGAGCCCGCCGGGTGAGAGCCTCCGCGGGCCGGGCCTCCGCGGGAGCCCGACGGATCTGCCGTCGGGCCGATGCGGCGGCAAGCCGCCGCCAGCCAGCGAATGAATTCGCCGTCTGAAAAAACGGGGAAAGTCCGCGCTGCGGACTCCGCATCCGCCCGTCCGCCACCTCGTCCATCGCAACGGCCTCCCCGCGGGCCAACAGCGCACGTCGCGTCGGACGGAGGAGCGGTCGCGCCGAGAGCCGGACAGCCCGCGAAGGCGGGCTTCGTGTCGTCGTTGCAGCGGTTTCAACCGCCGGGTACGAGGCAGCGGACTCCGGCTGTCGTGTTCCCCTCTCCCACCCTGGGAGAGGGTGGGCGAGCCTGCGCGAGCCCGGGTGAGGGCCGCTACGCGACCAACCCGTCCGGGTCGTCCTCCGCCGCGGGGTCGTCCTCGGCCGGGCGCGTCTCGTCGGCGAACTGCATGTCGTGCAGGCGGCGGTACAGGCCGCCTTCGGCGATCAGCTCGTCGTGCGTGCCGGTCTGGACGATCCGGCCGCCCTGCATCACCACGATCTTGTTCGCCTTGCGGACCGTGGAGAGGCGGTGGGCGATCACCAGCACCGCGCGGTCGTGCATCACCTCGTCGATCGCCTGCTGCACCAGGCGCTCGCTCTCGGTGTCGAGAGCGGAGGTGGCCTCGTCCAGGATCAGCAGCGGCGGGTTGCGCAGCAGGGCGCGCGCGATGGCGATGCGCTGGCGCTGGCCGCCGGAGAGGCGAAGGCCCCGCTCGCCCAGCACGGTGTGGTACCCCTCCGGCATCTCCGCGATGAACTGGTGCGCGTTCGCCGCGCGGGCGGCGGCCTCCACCGCCTCGATGGGCGCGTCGGGCATGCCGTACGCGATGTTGTTGCGCACCGTGTCGTGGAACAGGATGGTCTCCTGCGTCACGATCCCCAGCAGCTCGCGCAGGTCCTTGAGCCGCACGTCGCGAACGTCGCGCCCGTCCAGCGTCACCCGGCCGTGCGTGGGGTCGTGGAAGCGCGGCACAAGGTCCGCCAGAGTGCTCTTCCCCGCCCCGCTGGGGCCCACGAGCGCGACGACCTCGCCCGGGCGGATCTCCAGGTCGATGCCGTCCAGCACCCGCGCGTCGGGGCCGTACTCGAAGCTCACGCCCTCGAAGCGGATGGCCTCGTGGAAGCCCTCCACCGGCAGCGAGGCCGGGTTGTCCACCACCTCGATGGGCGCGTCCACCAGCTCGAACGCGCGCTCGGCGGCGGCCATCCCCGGCTGCACCCCGGCCGGGTACTGCGCGATCGCCTTCACCGGCGACATCAGCTTCCCCGCCAGCGTCAGCGCGGCCAGGAAGGCGGAGGCGCCCAGCGACTTCTCCTCCAGCACCAGGTACGAGCCGTACCAGAGCAGCGCCAGGATGGCGACGGCCGTGATCATCTCCGTGGCCGGCGGAAAGAAGCGCCGCCAGCGCTCGTTGCGGATCGACGCCTTGTAGTGGGTCTGGGTGAGGCGGTTGAAGCGCTCGCTCTCCCACGGCTCCGCGCCGCTCGCCTTCACCAGCCGGATCCCGCCCACCGTCTCCTGCACCTGCGAGGAGACCTCGCCCACCGCGTCCAGCACCTTCAGCACCCCGCGCCGCAGGCGGGTGCGGAAGCGCGCCCAGAGCAGCAGCATGGGGGGAAGGAAGACGGCCGCCACCAGCGTCAGCTTCCAGGAGAGGTCCAGCAGGATGACGAAGTAGACGATGGCCTGCACGATCGCCGAGAGCAGCTTGGAGAGGCTCCCGGTGACCAGCAGCCGCATCTGGTCCACGTCGTTGCTGATGCGGGAGATGATCTGCCCCGCGCGGACCCGCTGGAAGAAGGGGAACCCCAGCCGGAGCAGGTGCGCGTAGACGTCGTTGCGCACGTCGCGCGTCACCCGCCCCTCCACCATGGCGATGGTGTACTGCTGGACGTACAGGGCGATGTTCTTGAAGAAGAAGATGACGAAGAGGACCAGGACGACGTTGCGCAGGCCCACCATGGGCGTGCGGCCGTTCACCAGCCCGCCCACGCTCCACTCCAGCATGCGGATGACGACGCTGTCCTCGTTGCCGAAGAGCGCCCCGGCCCCGCCCGTCATGGTGCCGTCCCCGAACAGGACGTTCAGGAAGGGGATGAGCAGGGTGAACGAGAAGGCGTCCAGGGCGGAGAACACCGTCATGGCGGCGATGGAGAGCCCGAACAGCCCCAGGTGGGGCTTCAGGTACCGCAGGATACGAAGGTAGAGCTTCATCTATCGGGGCGTGAGCAGCGCCACCGGCAGGATCATCTCCTCCGGCGAGATCCCGCCGTGCAGGAAGGAGCCGCGGTAGCGCGCCTGGTACTGGCGCAGCTTGGTGGGATACACGAAGAACACGTCCTCCAGCGCGATCAGGTAGTTGGTCGCCGGCCGCCCCGCGGGAAAGCGCAGCACCTTCTCGTCGTTGGTGGAGAACGCGAGCGACCGGTCCTCGGCGCGCAGGTCGTCCCCGAACTTGTAGCGCAGGTTCTGGGTGGTGTCGCGCTTGGCGAAGACGGTGGCGGGGCGGTGGCAGTGGATGGAGCCGTGGTCGGTGGTCAGCAGCACCGGCACGCCCTGGCGGATGGCCTCGCGGATCGCCATCAGCGCCTCGGAGCGCTCGAACCACTGGCGGGTCAACGCGCGCAGCGCCTCCTTGTCGCGCGCCACCTCCAGCAGCACGGCGGACTCCGACCGGCCGTGGGTGAGCAGGTCCACGAAGTTGAAGACGACGGAGGTCACCCCCGGCTGGCTGAGCAGCGAGGGGAGCCGCCGCATCACCGCCTCGCCGTCGGCCGCGTCGAAGACCTTCTCGTAGTGCACGGGCACGTTGGGCCCGGCCACGCGGCGCACCTGCTCGCGGAGCAGGTCGCCCTCGAACGAGTTCAGCGACCCCTCGCCCTCGAACCCCCACCAGCCGGGGACGCGGTCCGACACCCCGTCCGGGAACATCCCGGAGAAGATGGCGTTGCGCGAGAACGGCGTGGCGGTGGGCAGGATGGAGTAGTAGAGCGCCTCCTCCACCTGCGCGAACGGCTCCAGCAGGGGGACCATCGCGCGCCACTGGTCCAGGCGCAGGCAGTCGATGATCACGAAGAGCACGCGCTTGCCCTCGCCCAGCAGCGGCGCCAGGAACTGCGGCACCACGTCGGGGGAGAGGGGCGGCCGGTCGGCCTCGGGGAAGTCCTGGTGCACCCAGGCGCCGTAGTTGTCGCAGACGAACTGGCAGAACTCGCGGCGGAAGTCGTCCAGCAGCGTCTCCAGCGCGGCCAGCAGGCCGGTCTCGCCCGCCTCGCGCAGGCGGAGCTCCCAGTCCACCAGCTCCGAGTACCCCTCGCGCCACTCGCGCCACCCGCGCTGGCCGCTGCGCTGCGCGTTCAGGTCGCGGAAGCGCGTGGCGAAGTCGCGGGCGACGAGCTGCTGCTGGATGGCCTCGCCCTCCAGGAGCCGCGTCACCACCGAGAGGACCTGCCGGGGCGAGGTGGGCTTCACCAGGTACTCCGCCACCCGGCGCCCGATCGCCTCGGTCATGGTGTGGTCCTCCTCGCTCTTCGTCACCATCACCACCGGCACGCGCGGGTCCAGGCGCCGCAGCTCGTCGAACACCTCCAGCCCGGAGCGCCCCGGCATCTGCTCGTCCAGCAGGATCAGGTCGTACGGGGAGAGGTGGAGCAGCTCCAGCGCGTCGTCGCCGTTGGAGACGGCGTCCACGTGGAAGCCCCGCCCCTGCAGGAAGAGCAGGTGCGGGCGCAGCAGGTCGATCTCGTCGTCCACCCAGAGGAGGCGCTTGGCGGGTGCGGGCATAGCTGGGAAAGGTATCCGCGGCGGGAGTGCGGGTCAACGCGAGGGCGTTCCGCCGCAGGCGGTTGACGGCGCCGGGCGCCCCCCTCACCTTCCCCGCATGCCGCCCCCCTTACGCTTCGGCGACGGACTTCTCCCCGGCTTCGCGCTCGTGGTCTCGGACCGCGCGGTGGCGCTGGTCCGCCACGGCTACGAGGCCCACGCCGCGCTTCTGGGCCTCGACGGCGCGCCTTCGTCCGACGAGCACGTGCGGGGCGGCCGGGAGGCGCATCCCCTGGTCGCCCTCCCGCGCCGCGAGCGCGCCGTCGTCCGGCGCTACCGGCGGGGCGGGCTGGTGCGCCACCTCGTCTCCGACCGCTACTTCCTGGGCCACCGCTCGCTGGAGGAGCTGCGCGCGGCGGAGGCGGCGCGGGCGGGCGGCGTGCGCACGCCCCCGGTGCTGGCCGCCACGGAGATCCCCGCGCTGGTGGGCTACCGCGCCTTCCTGGCGACGCGGTGGGTGCGGGACGCGCGCGAGAGCGCGGGCTGGATGACGGACGCGGGGGAGGAGGAGCGGAGGGCGATGCTGCGGGAGGCGGGGCGCCAGGTCGGGACCACGCACGCGGCCGGCGTCGCGCACCCGGACCTGAACCTCCGGAACCTGCTGGTCCGCCCGGCGAAGGGAGGGCCGGAGGTGTGGATCATCGACTTCGACCGCGCGGTCGTCTCCAACCAGCCGGTGGCGAACGGGCGCCGGGAATCCGACCTCCGCCGCCTGGCCCGCTCCGCCCGCAAGCTCGGCGCGCCGATCGACGCCAGCGGGTGGGAGGCGTTCCGCGAGGGCTACGGCGCGGGGTGGCCGCCGGGCCTCGTCCTGGGGTAGCGGGCGAGGGCGAGCGCCACCTTCTCCGCCACCGCGTCCGCCGTGATCCGCTCCATCCGCCCCTCGCGGTACCCGGCGGAGACGGGGTAGTCCTCGCCGGGGTCGCCGTAGGCATCGACCATCAGGTCGTGGAAGCGGCGGTACGGACCCACGCGCCTGGGGTTCGTCCACCCCATCAGCGCCACCGTCGGCGTCCCCAGCGCCACGCCGGCGTGCAGCGGCCCCGTGTCGGGAGAGACGAGGACGTCGGCGCGGTCGAGCAGGTAGACCAGGCGGCGCAGGTCCCACTCCAGCAGGTTCAGCGGGCGATGGCGGGCCAGCCGCTCGATCTGGGCCGCGGCCGCCGTCTCGCGCGGCGACCGGCCGCCGACCAGCATCGTCCGCACCCCCATCTCCCCCTCCAGCCGGTCCACCAGCGCCGCGTACCGCTCCGCCGGCCACTCCTTCGCGGGCTTGGACGTCCCCAGGACCAGGGCCACCGTCGGCCGCTCGGACGGGGGAAGGACGGCCGCGTAGCGCGCGCGCTCCTCCTCCGTGGGCCCCAGGCCCCATTCGAGGAGCGGGGGGACGCCCAGGTGCTCCAGGAACTCGAAGTACTGGTCCTGCACGTGGCGCTGCCCGCGGGCGGGGATGCGCTCGGTGGTGAAGAGCCAGTTGGCGTCGCGGGCGCGCAGGCGGTCGAAGCCCAGCTTCCGCGGGGAGCGGAGCAGCGCGGTGACCAGCCCGGCCTTGAGGTACACCTGCAGCGCGATGACCAGGTCGAAGCGCTTCCCGGCGGTCGCGGCGCGAACGTCCGCGAACGCCCGCCACCCGCGCTTGCGGTCGAAGAGGACGAACTCGTCCACGTTGGGGTGGTTCGCGACCAGGGCGTGCGGGGCGGGCTGGATGACCCAGGTGATGTGGACGCCGGGCGCCGCCGCCTTGAGCGAGTTGACGACGGGCAGGGTGTGCACGGCGTCGCCGATGGCGCTCATCATCACGATGGCGACGCGGGCGCCGTTCAGGTCGCTCGGCTGCGGCACGGTGGGGGCGTTCGGGGCGCGGCGGCGCGGCCGGCCTCGTCGGGACGAGGGGCCGCGGGAGGCGCAAAGCTACCCCGCGCGGGGAGGGGGCGTCAACGGACCCGGCGCCTTGCGGCGGACCGCGGCCGGCGGCATCATCCCGCGTCCCCCACACGACCTCCGCACCCGGTGCCGACCGATGCGCACGAGACCCGCCCTGGCGCTCGCCGCCCTGCTCTCCGCCGCCGCCTGCGCCTCCCCACCGGCCCCGGTGTCCGTCGCCCCCGCCCCCGTCGTCATGCCGCCGCCGCCCTCCGCGCCGGCCGTGGAGCCGGCGGAGATGGTGCTGACGGGCGGCAAGGTCTTCCTGGCCGACCGCGTGGGGACCGTGGCCGAGGCGGTGGCGATCCGCGGCGGCAAGGTGGTCGCCGTGGGCGCGGCGGCCGACGTCGCGGGCTACGTCGGGCCCCGGACGCAGGTCGTCGAGCTTGGCGGACGGCTGGTGACGCCGGGCTTCAACGACGCCCACCTGCACTTCGCCTCCGGCGGGGCCTCGCTGCTCAACGTCGACCTGCTGGGGACGACGTCGCTCGCGGAGATCGAGCGGCGGGTGGCCGCCGCGGCGGCGCGGGCGCAGCCAGGCGAGTGGATCCAGGGCCGCGGCTGGGACCACACGCGCCTCCCCGCGTCCGACCTGGGCCCTGGCGGATGGCCGACGAAGGAGGCGCTGGACCGCGCGGCGCCGCGCAACCCCGTCCTCCTCTCCCGCGTGGACGGGCACACCTCGTGGGCGAACTCCGAGGCGCTGCGCGTGGCGGGAGTGAACCGGCGGACGCGGAACCCCGCGGGCGGCGAGGTGGTGCGCGACCCGCGCACCGGCGAGGCGACGGGGATCCTGAAGGAGTCCGCGGAGATGCTGGTCGCCCGCCACCTGCCGGACCCGACCCCGGCGCAGGTGCGCCGCGCCGTGCGCGCCGCGCTGGAGGTGGCGGCGCGCACCGGCGTGACCTCGGTGCAGACCAGCGCCACGGGAGAGGACGTGCGCGCCTACCGCGCCCTTCGCGACGCCGACTCGCTCACCGTGCGCGTGTACGCCTGGCACCCGCTGGAGCGCGACGCCATCCGCGCCTTCCAGGGCCTGGGGATCACCGCCGCCGCGGGGGACGAGTGGCTGCGGGTGGGGATGCTGAAGGGGTACACGGACGGCACGCTGGGCTCGCGCACGGCCTACATGCTGGAGCCCTTCGCGGACGACCACTCCACGCGCGGCCTGCCCCAGTACACGCGGGCGGGGCTGGACTCGCTGGTCACCGCGGCGGACGCGGCGGGGCTGCAGGTGATCCTGCACGCCATCGGCGACGCGGCGAACCGGCAGGCGCTGGACGCCTTCGAGCGGGCCGCCCGCGCGAACGGCCCGCGCGAGCGCAGGCACCGGATCGAGCACGCGCAGGTGCTGGACCGGGCCGACATCCCGCGCTTCCGCTCTCTCGGCGTGATCGCCTCCATGCAGCCCACCCACGCCACCAGCGACATGCGCTGGGCGGAGACGCGCATCGGGCGCGCGCGGGCGGTGGAGGGCGCGTACGTCTGGCGCTCGCTGCTGGACGCGGGCGCCACGGTGATCTTCGGCACCGACTTCCCCGTGGAGCCCATGCCGCCGGTGGAGGGCATCTACTCCGCCGTGACCCGCCAGAGCCGCGAGGAGCCCGGGGTGCCCCCCGGCGGCTGGCTCCCCGAGCAGCGCCTGAGCCGCGCCGAGGCCATCCGCCTCTACACCGCCGCGCCGGCCTTCGGGGAGTGGCAGGAGCGCGTGAAGGGCACGCTCCAGCCCGGGATGCTCGCCGACCTGGTCGTCTGGTCCGCCGACCTGCTCACGATCCCCGACGCGGAGATCCTGAAGGCCGAGCCGGTGATGACCGTCGTCGGAGGGCGCGTCGTCTACCGCAGGCCGTGACGCAGGAGGGCGTCCTCCCCACCGACGGGAGGACGCCCCACCCCTGCCCGTCCTTCCACCGTGCGGGACCCTCGGCGCGTTCCGCGCGCCTCCGCCCGCCCGGTCCGCCGGCTCGACGGACCTCCTCGCGGGCTGACCCCGCGTCTCCGCCGACGGCCCGCGTCGGCTACCCTCCGCGCGCCTTCCGATGGACGCGGGCGAGCATCCAGACCGCCGCGCGCTGAATGGCCACCAGCGCGGCCGTGATCCCCAGCGCCATCGCGAAGAGCAGCAGGTTGCTCTCGTCGCCGGCCCGCAGCGCGAAGGAGAGGGCGGTGGAGACGGCGGGCGGGTGGACCGCGTCGGCCAGGATCATCAGCAGGATGGTCACGACCATCGCCGTGCCCGCGGCCGCGTAGCCGGGTCCCAGCAGCAGGTAGAGGAGGAGCCCGATCCCCGCGGCGGCGAGCTGGGAGAGGACCAGCGACCGCACCCGGTTCATCCCGTGCTCGGGATCCAGGTAGATCAGGAAGGCGCTGGACGCCAGCGAGGCGAAGAGGAGCCGCTGCCGCGACAGCGTCTCCACCGCCAGCAGGACCAGGAGGACCGTGACCGTGGGGAGCATCGCCAGCAGCAGCTCCCCCTTCAGGTTCAGCCGGCGCCGCAGCGCGCGGTTGCGCCCGCCGCCCGGCTCCAGGCTCTCCATCTCCTCCATCGCTCCCCCCCGTGCGAGACGGCGAGCCGCGGGTGCAAGGGGTGCGCCGGGCGACGCGACGTAGGCGGCGCCGGGCCGGCCGGAGGCGCGCCGCCCCACGAGGCATGCCTGCGGGCGCTTGGTGGTCGGCGGGGGGCGGAGGAGGAGGATGCGGAGAGGAGGGGAGGAGCACGGGCAGCACGGAAAGCGCACAAAGATCCGTTCGCCTACTCCTCAGGACGCAATACGGGCGGGTGTTCCCGAACGGGTCTCCGCGCTGGCAGGAAAGGGGCGAGAGTGGATGCGCTGGGGAGGGGGTGCGGCCGCGCGAACGTGGGTATGCTTCTCGTCCGCGACCGTCCGTCGCCCTTCCCTCCTCCCACGTTCCGGGTGTCCCGATGCGCAAGATCAGCCTCGTCCCCGCGCTCGCCGTCGTCCTGCTCTCCGCCTGCGCCGGGCCGGAGGGGATCACCGGATCGCCCGACCTCTCCCCCCGCGCGTCGAACGCCGCCGGCTGCGCGCACGCCGCCGCCACCCTGCCGTGCGGCACGCCCGCCCCCGCCGGCGCCACCCCCACCATGACCCCCACCATGACCGCCACCTACTCGATCGAGACCGGCACCGACGGTGGCGAGAGCGACGGCCGCGCCGGCGGCGCGATGGGCTCGGGCCACTGAGCGGCGGCGGGAGGAAGGCCGGGCGGCCCTCCCCTCGCCCGACCCGCCGGCGTCAGCGCCGTCCGTTCAGGACGGCCGCGAACTCCTGCGCGAAGGTGTCGCCGGTGCGCTCCGTCTCGGCGTCCACCGGCTCCGGCACCCGCGGCCGGGGCAGGTCCGCCCCGCGCAGCGAGTCCAGGATGGCCTCGGCTTCGATCTGCGCCTGCGCCTCCCGCCGCGCGCCGGCCACGGCGGCGGCGCGCACCGCGGCCAGGCGCGCGCGCTCCCGGTCGCCCAGGGAGACGGCGCCGTGGGCCAGGTTGATCAACGCCTCGGGGACGCGCTCCGCCTCGGCGGCGGCGTCCACCTGCGTCCACGCGTCGTCCCACGCCGCCACGAACGCCCGCTCGTCGCCCACGCCGCCCGCCGCGCGGGCGACGCTGGACGTGGCCAGCAGCCGCGAGGAGCGGTCGGCGATGTTGCGCACCAGCGCCTGGAAGAGCGGCAGCGCGCGCCCGAAGTGCCCCTGCAGCATCCAGAACCAGCCCACGTCGTGCGCCAGCGCGATCAGGCGGGGATGGCGGCGCCCGTACGCCTTGAAGGCGCGGCGGGCGTACGCCTCGGCGTCGGCCGGGCCCTGGCTCTGCGCGGCGATGATGAACAGGTCGTGCAGCGCCGCGGCGCGGATGAACCAGAGCGCGTGGCGGCGCGCCGCGCGCAGCGCCTTGAGGAGCTGGCGGCGGGCGGACGGGTAGTCGCCGGTCTGCAGGTAGAGGTTCGCCAGGCCCACGTAGGCCAGGCCGTACGTCTTCCAGTCCCCCACCCGGCGCGCCAGGCCGATGGCCCGGCGGTACCACGCCTCGGCGCGCACGTAGTCGGCGCGGCGGCGGGCCATGGAGCCCACCGTCAGCGCCGGCTGCGCCGCGTCGGGCCCGGCGAGCGCCGCCGCCTGGCCGTAGAGCAGCGCGGTGCGCAGCAGCCCGCGCTCGCCCGCCCACTCCGCCACGCCCAGGCAGGCCAGGCAGAGGTCCGACGCCTGCACCGCCTCGGGCGCGCCCAGCAGGTTCGCCAGCGTGGTCAGGGGGGCGCGGGCCGCCGCCTCGGGCTCGATGCGGTCCAGGCGGAAGAAGCGGACCCGCCGGGCCAGCGTGGAGAAGATCCCCTTCCGGTCCTCGGGCTCGGCGGTGGCCCACAGCTCCACGTCGCGCACGGTCTGCCAGAGCAGCACCGCCACGCGCGGGTCGGCCACCTCGTCCAGGATGTGGGGCACCTCGTACCGCTCGTCCTGGAACAGCGGGGCGGGGGGCACGACCCAGCGGCGGCGCTGGGCGCGGGTGGCGGCGGACGTCTGGGCGCTCATCGACGCGCTTCGCTGCGTTGGGCCGCGGCGGGATGCCGGGCCGGTCGCTGAGGGGGGAGGAAAGCGTCTTCAAAGGACGGGCGCCAGCCGTGCAAGGACCGCTCCGATGCGGGGCGGCCCTGCCCACGCGCCCGTAACGCGATGCGGCGCATCGGCATGGCCGCGGCGTGGAGGGAGCGGGCACCCCCCACCCCACCCCTTTCTGCCGGCAAACTTTTCCGGCTCGCGGAAAGGGGCGCCGGACGGCCTCACCCCCCGCTTCGGCGCACCTCCACCACGTTGTCCTCTCCCTGGCGGTCGATCAGCTTCCGCTGCGGGTCCACCCCCGCGCGGCGGGGCTCCCGGTCCACCGTCACCCGGATCCGCTGCCGTCCCGAGACCAGCGGGTGCTTCCGCAGGTAGAGCAGCGTCCCCGACCCCTCGTCCGCGCCGTAGACGCCCACGTCCACCGCCTCGCGCATGGGCACCTCCGTCTCGGTCCCCAGCGAGTCGGCGTGGAGCTTCCGCGCCTCCACCGTCAGCTCCACCTCCCACCGCCCGCCGGCCACCCGCCGCGCCGTCGCCCCGCGCGTGCGGTTCTCGTACAGCACCACGCGCTCGAACAGGTCGTCCACCACGGAGCGCAGCGAGTCCGGGGTGGCCGCGCGCAGGTGCTCCAGCAGGTCGGCCGAGGTGGCGTACGGGGGGCCGCGGAAGCGCCACTCCCGCAGGTACGCCGCGAGCGCCCCGTTCAGCCGCTCCTCGCCGATGCGGTCGCGCAGGGCGTACATCGCCAGGGCGCCCTTGTTGTAGTGCACGTACTGCTGCCCCTCCACGCGGCTGATGGGGCGCTCCCCCACGCGCTCGGTGGCGCGCCCGCGCAGGTAGCCGTCCAGCTCGTACCCCAGCCAGCGCTCCATCTTCTCGCGCCCGTACTCCTTCTCCATCACCATCAGCGCGCTGTATTCCGCCAGCGTCTCGGAGAGCATGGCGGCGCCCTGCACCTGCGCCCCCACCGCCTGGTGCCCCCACCACTGGTGGGCGACCTCGTGCGCGGTGACGAAGAACGGGTAGTCGATATCGCCCGGACGCACGTCGGCGATGAAGCCCATCGACTCCGAGTACGGGATGGTGTTGGCGAACGACTGCGCGAACGCCCCGTAGCGCGGGAACTCCAGGATGCGCACCTGCCGGTGCTGGTAGGGGCCGAACGCCTCGGTGAAGTAGTCCAGCGACTTCTTCACCGCCCCCACCATGCGGTCCACGTTGAAGGCGTGGCCCGGGTGGTGGTACACCTCGATCGCCACCCCCTTCCAGCGGTCGCGGCGCACCTGGTAGCGCCCGGAGAGGAAGGCGTAGAAGTTCAGGATCGGCGCGTCCATCCGGTAGCGGAAGTACCGCCGCCCGCCGCGCGTCCACGTGCCCTGCAGGTACCCGGGCGCCACCGCCACCTGGTCGGCGTCGGTGCTGACCGTGGTCTCGAAGTCGATCCAGTCGGCGTCGTACGAGAGCTCGTTGCGCTGGCGACCGGCGGAGTCGCCCACGGCGGGAAGGCGCGGGCGCGGGGGCAGCCCCTTCCGCTCGCGGGCGTCGTCGTCGGCCAGCTCGCCGTTCGGGTTGTAGCCGATCTTGGGCATCAGGTCGCTGGCGATGAACGTCCCGTTGTTCACCACCGGCCCGTAGGCCAGCGCGTTGGTGAAGCCGCGCGTGACGTGCGCCAGCTCGAAGCGCAGCGTGACGGTGTCTCCCGGCTGCAGGGGCTGCCGCAGGGCCAGGATGTGGTAGCCGCCGTCGTCGTCGCGCAGCACGCGGCGCGAGGGGCGCGACAGCTCCAGCGTGCGCAGGTCGAAGCTCGACGGCACGTCCACGTGCACCGAGTCGATCGCCACCCTGGTGCGGTTCACCAGGCGGTACCGCCCCCGCACCCGCATGTCCCGCTTCGCGGGCCACAGGTCCACGTCCAGCGACACCGCGGCGATGCGGGGCTGCGGGATGCCGTGGTAGCGGCGGTACGACCTCTCGTAGTCGATCAGCCCCTGCGTCCCCTCCTCCGACGTGGTGAACTCGTTGCGCACGTTCGTGTTGTAGAACACCCACCCGCCGGTGGCCAGCACCAGCGCCAGCACCCCCGCGGCGCCGGCCAGGAACGGCCGCGTCAGCCGCCGCGCGGCGATGCGCACCCTGCCCCGCGGGTCCGTCTCGCGGCCCCGCACCCAGAGCAGCGTGCTCGCCATCGCCAGCAGCACCGCGACCAGCGCCCAGTAGAGGCGGAACCAGAGCCAGGGCCAGCCGCCGTGCCCCCAGCCGTTCATCTCGGAGTACTGCGGCTCGGGCCCGCTGCCGTAGTTCAGCAGGTTGTGCTCGACCCCCATGGACGGCAGGAAGATGGAGACCATGTAGTACCCCACCACCAGCACGTGCCCCACGTACTTCTGGTTCACCACCACGTGGATCAGCAGGGCCACCACCGCCACCAGCAGGAACGTGGTGAGCTGGTGCAGGAACAGGCCGCGCAGGTAGACCAGCGGCTGGAAGCGGAACCACCCGTACGACGCCTGGATGACCATCCCCACCACCATCGCCGTCGCCATCAGCAGCGCCAGCACGGCGGAGATCGCCAGCAGCTTGGAGAGGAAGGGCAGCCACCCCGGCAGCGGGAGCGAGTCGGTCAGCGGCGCCTCGCCGCGGTCGCGCTCGCCCCACACCAGCTCGCCCGTGTAGAAGGCGATGACGATCATCACCAGCAGCCCGAAGCTCCCCAGCAGCAGGTCCAGGATCTCGTAGGTGACGGGATAGGTCCGCGTGCCATAGTGCTCGCCCACGTGCGCGGCCCCCACCAGCAGCAGCGACAGGCACCCGGCCACGATCACGGGGAAGTAGACGTTCCCCACGATCGAGCGCAGGTCGCGCCGCGTGGTCGCCGCGAGCTGCCGCAGCCGCGTGCCCCGCGCGAACGAGAGCGCCACGTCGGGGATCTCCAGCGGGCGGGACGCCTCCGGCGGCGGCGCGTCCAGGGCGGCTGCGCGGCCCTCCTCGGCGCCGTGGGCGAAGCGGAAGCGCGCGATGGCCCACGCCAGGATGGCGGCGCCGATCCCCAGCCAGAGAACCCGGCCCGCCAGGAGGTCCCAGCCCAGCGGAAGGGCGGATGCGTTCTGCTCGGCGACCGTCCAGTAGCGGGTGCGCTGGCCCAGCGCGGTGAGCCCGAACGGGTCCACCAGCGCCCCCACCGTGGGGTCCAGCGAGGTGCGGAAGCGCTGCGACACCGAGTAGGCCGCCAGCAGCAGCAGCGCGCCGGCGTAGTTGGGCAGCATGCGCCGCGTGAGCGCGGCGAGGGAGAGGAAGATCGCCCCGGTCAGGGCCACGGAGGGGATGGTCAGCACCAGGAACGGCAGCAGGAACGTCCCCGCCCCCGCCGGCCCGATGCGCCCCGCCTGCACGAACGGTCCCAGCGTGCCCAGGAGCAGGCCCAGCGGCACCGAGAGCAGGATCAGCAGGTTCACCAGCACGGCGCCCACGTAGCGGCCCACCAGGTAGGCGCGCGGGGAGACGGGGGTGGTGAAGAAGAGCGGGTGGATGCGGCTCTCGAAGTCGCGGTGCACCGCGTTGCCCACGATCGCCGACGTGACCGGGATGGTCAGCAGCGTCATCAGCCCCGTCAGGGTGGCCACCCGCAGCGGCGAGTTCGCCCGGAGCTGGCTGCTCCCCAGGTCGAAGCTCTCCCACGTGCCCGCGAAGCCCTGCATCACCACGTACGACAGCACCAGGAAGAGCGCGAAGTACACGCCCGTCGAGATCCTGCGCAGGTAGTACGCGACCTCGAAGCGGACGATGCCCAGGAAGGTGCTCATCCGCGGCCCTCCCCCGGGTCCTTCGGCTCCCTTCCGCTCCGCTCCGGCTCACCCTCCGCCGCCGGCGCGGAGTCCCGGCGCTCGCCGCGGAGCACGCCCCCCGTCTTCCATTCCCCGTATGCCTCCGGCGAGTACGGACGGACGTCCCCCGCGTCCGCGCCCGGCCCGGCATCCGCCCCCGCCTCCGCTGCCTCGCCGGCCACGACCTCCTCCGGCGCCGCGACCGCCTCCGGGGGGGCGAGGGCCTCCACCGGGACCGCCACCCCGGGGGAGGAGGGCGCCGACGTGCTGTACCGGCCGACGGGGGTCGGCGCCGCGTCGGCGGCGAGGGCGTGGGCGGCGAGGGCGTCGGACGCGTCGGAGGACGGCGGCACCTGTGAGGCGGTGGCGGGTGACGGGACCTCCTGCACGCCATCCACCGGGGCCGGGACGACGGGCGTCGCGCCGTCGGCGAAGGTCGGGGCGGCGGCTTCGTCCGCGGCGGCGTCGGGGCCGATGGCGGGGTAGCGGCGCAGGGCGATGAAGTAGACGTCCTCCAGGTCGGCCTCCACCGGGGTGAACCCCTCGGGGGCGGCGGCGGCGTGGACGCGCAGGACCGTCTTCCCGGCCACCAGGCGGGTGGAGATCACCCGGTGGGTGTCCAGCGCGGCCTGCAGGTCGGCGCGCTCCACCGTCTTCCTCCACACCTGCCCCTGCAGCGCCTCCACGGCCTGCTGGGGCTCGCCCTCGGCCAGGATCTCGCCCTGGGAGATGATGGCCATGCGCGTGCACAGCTCCAGCACGTCCTCCACGATGTGCGTGGAGAGGATGACGACCGCCTGGTCGCCCAGCTCGCTGAGCAGGTTCAGGAAGCGGACGCGCTCCGCGGGATCGAGGCCCGCCGTCGGCTCGTCCACCACGATCAGCCGCGGCCTGCCGAGAAGCGCGACGGCGATCCCGAAGCGCTGCCGCATCCCGCCGGAGAAGGTCCCCAGCTTCCGCCAGCGCGACGTCCACAGGTTGGTGCGCTCCAGCAGCGCCTGCACCGTGTCCTTGCGCTGCCTGCGGTCGTCGATCCCCTTGAGCAGCGCGAAGTGGTCCAGCAGCTCCTCGGCCGACACCTTGGGATAGAGCCCGAACTCCTGCGGCAGGTAGCCCAGAGTGCGGCGCACGGCGGCGTGGTCGCGCAGCACGTCGATGTCGTCGAGCGTCACCCGCCCCGAGTCCGCCTCCTGCAGCGTCGCCAGGATGCGCATGAGCGTGGACTTCCCCGCCCCGTTGGGCCCCAGGAGCCCGAACATGCCACGGGGGATGGTGAGCGAGACGTCCTTGAGCGCGTGGACGCCGTTGGAATAGGTCTTCGAGAGACCCTCGATGACGAGGCTCATGGGGAGGGGAGCGGGGAAGGGGCGGGAGCGGGGCACCGGATGGAGCCCCGGCCGGAGGACGGGCCCGCGCGTGCGCGTGCCCCTCCGGCAGGGGGACGGGCACGATCACGTACGGTTCGAGACGGAATCTAACGGGAGGGTGGGGAAGCACCAGCCTTCCACCCTCGGGACGTCGGGCCGCGCCGCCGGCCGGCGGCCCTACCGCCCGCCGCCGCGCTCCAGCATGGGGATGCGGACGCCCTGCGCGCGCGCCGTCTCCGCTGCCGTCTCGTACCCCGCGTCCGCGTGGCGGGCGACGCCCATGCCGGGGTCGTTGGTCAGCACGCGCTCCAGCCGCTCGCGCATCTCGGGCGTGCCATCGGCCACGATCACCTGCCCGGCGTGCAGCGAGTTGCCGATCCCCACCCCGCCGCCGTGGTGGAACGAGACCCACGACGCGCCGCTGGCCACGTTCACCAGCGCGTTCAGGATCGCCCAGTCGGCGATGGCGTCGCTGCCGTCCTTCATCGCCTCCGTCTCGCGGAACGGCGACGCGACGGAGCCGGTGTCCAGGTGGTCGCGGCCGATGACGATGGGCGCCTTGAGCTCGCCGCTGGCGACCAGGTCGTTGAGCGCCACGCCGAACCGCGCCCGCTCGCCCTGCCCCAGCCAGCAGATGCGCGCCGGCAGCCCCTGGAACGCCACCTTCTCGCGCGCCGCGGTGATCCAGCGGCGCAGGTGCTCGTCCTCGGGAAAGAGCTCCAGGACCAGGTCGTCCGTGCGGTGGATGTCGGCGGGATCGCCGGAGAGCGCCACCCAGCGGAAGGGGCCCTTCCCCTCGCAGAAGAGGGGGCGGACGTACGCCGGCACGAAGCCGGGGAAGGCGAAGGCGTCGGCGAACCCCGCGTCCAGCGCCTGCGTGCGCAGGTTGTTGCCGTAGTCGAAGGTCACGGCGCCGCGCCCCATCAGCTCCACCATCGCCTCGCAGTGGACGCGCATGGAGGCCATGCTGCGCCGCTGGTACTCCGCCGGGTCCTGCTCCCGCAGGGCGTCCGCCTCCGCCAGAGTCAGGCCGGCGGGCACGTAGCCGACCAGGGCGTCGTGGGCGCTGGTCTGGTCGGTCAGGACGTCGGGCGTCACGCCGCGCCGCACCAGCTCAGGCAGCAACTCGGCGCAGTTGCCGACCAGGCCGATGGAGAGGGGGCGCCCCGCGTCGCGCGCCTCGAAGGCCCAGCGCAGCGCCTCGTCCAGGTCGTGGGTCATGCGGTCGCAGTAGCGCGTCTCGATGCGCCGCTCGATGCGCCAGGGATCCACGTCCACGCAGACGACCACGCCCTCGTTCAGCGTGACGGCCAGCGGCTGCGCACCCCCCATCCCGCCCATCCCCCCGGTGAGCGTCCAGGTCCCCCGCAGCGACCCGCCGAAGCGCTGCCGCGCGACCGCGCCGAAGGTCTCGTAGGTCCCCTGCAGGATCCCCTGCGTGCCGATGTAGATCCACGATCCGGCCGTCATCTGCCCGTACATGGTCAGGCCCATCCGCTCCAGCTCGCGGAAGGTCTCCCAGTTGGCGAAGCGCGGGACCAGGTTGCTGTTGGCGATCAGCACGCGGGGGGCGTGGCGGTGCGTGCGGAAGACGGCCACCGGCTTGCCGCTCTGCACGATCATGGTCTCGTCGTCGGCGAGCGTGCGCAGCGTATCGACCATGGCGTCGAACGCCTCCCACGACCGCGCGGCGCGCCCGGTGCCGCCGTAGACGACCAGGTCGTCCGGCCGCTCCGCCACGTCGGGATCCAGGTTGTTCATCAGCATCCGCAGCGCCGCCTCCTGCTGCCAGCCGCGGCAGGAGAGCTCGGTGCCGCGGGGGGCGCGCACGGTGCGGGGGCCGGCGATGGTCGTGCTCATGGTTCGAAGGTCTCCGGGTGCATGAACCACCCGTGCGGGTGGCGTCTGTGCTGGGCTTGGTGCGATGCTGTGGGCGGAGGCCCTCACCCGGCGGGCTCGGGCGACCATCCGGGGTTTTTCCACGGATATGGTGCGAGCCCGCCACCCTCTCGTGCGAGCGGGAGAGGGAACCTGGATGGTCGGGTCCTGCCAGGCGGAGGTACGCGCGACCGGCGGGGGGGCCCTCACCCGGCGGGCTCGGGCGACCATCCTCCGTTTTCCTCGTCTTGGGTGAGAGCCCGCCACCCTCTCCCACGAGTGGGAGAGGGAACCTGGATGGGCTCGTTTCCACGGCTTCAGGCGCGGGGGTCCTCGGGCGGGCGACTGCTCTGCCGCGGCCCGAGCCGCGCGCGCAGGATCCTCTCGATCCGGCGGAGGACGGCGGGCGTATCGGCGAGCACCTGCCCGTTCCGGAAGCGGACCACGCGGATCCCGAGCTGCTGCAGATGCGTCGTGCGTTCGGCGTCCCGCTCCTGCTGCTCGTCGTGAACGGCTCCATCCACCTCAACGCAGAGACGTGCCTCCGCGCAGTAGAAGTCGAGGATGAACCGTCCGAGGGGATGCTGCCGTCGGAACTTCGCGATCTTCCAGCCCCGCAGCCCCGACCACAACCGCGCCTCGGCCTCTGTCATCCCGCGCCGAAGCTGCCGCGCCATTGCGCGCACCTCCGCGGTCCCACGAATCCCCGCCACACGCTCCTCCCGATCAGGCAGCCGAAGCCGAGACCATCCAGGTTCCCTCTCCCACCTGTGGGAGAGGGTGGCGGGCTCTTTGGAGAGCCGAGGAAAACGGGGGATCGTCGCCCGAGCCCGCCGGGTGAGGGCCTCCTCCGGCCGCCGCCCCCTCTCCTGCCGCCGCTCCGCGCCTTCCACCTCCCCGCCCGCCGCTCCGAGAGGGAGTGGCGGCTCTCATCCCGGTCAGGTGAGCGCCAGCCCGCCCCCCCGCACCAGCTCCGCCGCCGCCGCGATGTCCACCGACAGGTTGCGGTCGGCGCCGAGCGGCGGGACCACGGCGCGGAGCAGGTCGTAGGCGCGCCGCACGCCCTGGCCGGGGCGCAGCGGCTTGCGGAACTCCAATGCCTGCGCGGCGCAGAGCAGCTCGATCCCCAGCACCGTCTCGGTGTTGCGCAGCACGCGGCGCAGCTTCACGGCTCCGTGGGCGCCCATGGAGACGTGGTCCTCGCGCGAGGCGCCCGTGGGAATGGAGTCCACGCTCGCCGGGTGGGAGAGCACCTTGTTCTCGCTCACCAGCGCGGCCGCGGTGATCTGCGCGATCATGAAGCCGCTGGAGACGCCCGGGTCGGCGGTAAGGAAGGCGGGAAGGCCCTCCGACAGGTCGGGGTTCACCAGGCGCTCGATGCGGCGCTCAGAGATGGAGGCCAGGTCCGCGAGCGCGATCGCCAGCAGGTCCAGCACCTGGGCCACCGGCGCCCCGTGGAAGTTGCCGCCGCTCAGCACCAGCCCGCCCTCTCCCTCGTCGGGGAAGATGAGCGGGTTGTCGGTGGCGCTGTTGGCCTCCGTCTCCAGCACCGTGCGCGCATACGCGAACGCGGCGCGCGCGGCGCCGTGCACCTGCGGCATGCACCGCAGCGCGTAGGCGTCCTGCACGCGGGGGTCGCCGTGGCGGTGCGACTCGCGGATCTCGCTGTCCTCCAGCAGCGCCACCAGCCGCTCGGCGCTGGCGCGCTGCCCCGCGTGGGGACGGGCGCGGTGGATGGCGGGGTGGAAGGCCGCCGGCGTGCCGAGCAGCCCCTCCAGCGACATCGCCCCCGCCACGTCCGCCGTGTCCACGGCGCGCTCCGCCCCCCGCAGCGCCAGGGCGCCGAGCGCGGTCATGAACTGCGTCCCGTTGTTGAGCGCCAGCCCCTCCTTCGCCTGCAGCCGCACGGGCGCGAGCCCCGCGCGCCGCAGCGCCTCGCCGCCGGGAAGGATCGCGCCCTGGTGCTCCGCCTCGCCCTCGCCGATCAGGACCAGCGCCAGGTGCGAGAGCGGGGCCAGGTCCCCGGACGCGCCCACGGATCCCTGCTCGGGGATCACCGGGTGGACGCCGCGGTTCAGCATCTCCACGAGCAGGGCGACCACCTCCGGGCGGATGCCCGAGAAGCCCTTCGCCAGCACGTTAGCGCGCAGCAGCGTCATCGCGCGCGTCTCCTCGCGCGGCAGCGCGGGGCCCACCCCGCAGGCGTGCGAGCGGATCAGGTTGACCTGCAGCTCCTCGAGCCGGTCGTGCGGGATGGGCACGTCCGCCAGCCGCCCGAAGCCCGTGGTCACCCCGTAGACGGCCTCCCCGCGGCGCAGCGCCGCCTCCACCACCGCGCGGGAGCGGTGCATGCGCGCGACGGCATCCTCCGGGATCGCGACCTCCGTCCCGGGCTCGCGCGCCACCGCCTCGATCTGCTCCAGGGTCAGGCTCTCGCCGTGGATCTCGATCCGCCCAGCCATGCGCTCCGTTTCGTCGGGTTCGGGAAGGCGTGGAAGATAGACGCGGCGCCCTCCCCCGACAACCGCGCTCCGCCGCCTCCCGGACCGGCGTGGCCCTCCTTCCATCCCTCCGGTCGAGGCCGACTCCCGGTGCGCGCCGCTGGGACCCGAAGGAGGGGAGTCTTGGGAGTTCGATGAGCCGGACTCCGCCGCGAAGTTTGATATATGAGTGGCCGGCTCCCAGAGCTCCCTGAACTCCTTCCTTCGTTCGTCCCCTGCCCCGTGAGAACTCCGCGGCGGAAGCCATGGACGTCAGCGCGCTCGGAGAGATGTCCGCAGGAGAGAGAGGGGGCGCCTCCCATGCGGGAAGCGCCCCCTCACCACCGTCATCCGCCGCGATGCTCAGCGGCGGTTCAGCCGCGCCTCGTCGGGGAGCGTCTGGTATGCCCAGTCGAACACCATCAGCCGGCGTCCCTGCTGGTCGCTGCCCAGGAGCTCGGCCCGGATCACCCCGTAGTGCGGCCGGTCGTCGGACCCCGTGACCGCGAAGACGTACGAGTACTCCGGCTGCACGGCGACGGGCGTCGTCGAGTAACCCGCCGCCGGGGCCCGCGTCACCGCGCGGCACCCCGCGTCCGCCCCCGGCCCGCAGGAGAGCGCCGTCGTCCGCCCGGGGTACTGGAGCACCCGCGTGCCGTTCAGGGGCACGATGGTCCAGCCGCCCGCGCCCGCCTCCAGCCGCCAGTGGGCGGAGGTGGCCGTGCCCGCGACAACCGGGTCGTCCTGCTCGCGCGCCTGGAAGCGGAAGCCGCTCTCGGCCGGCACGTCCTGGAAGGCGTAGACGAGCTCGCCGGTGACGTCGGGGCGCGGCAGGGCCTGCACCTCGGCGCTCATGTCGCTCACGTGGCCCAGGGTGTCCACCGCGGCGACCCGGTAGCCGTAGACGTGGCCGTTCTGCGCGCGCTCGTCCAGATACCCCTCGCCGTCGCTCTCCCCCGCCTGGTAGAGCGACGCGGCGCCGTCGACGCGCGTCAGCCACACCTGGTACTTCCAGATCGATGCCGGCTGTGGCGAGGGCGCCCAGCGGACATACGCCGCGCCGTCCAGCGAGACGGCCGAGTCCACCGCCGGCGTGGCCGGGCGGGAGAACGAGGGGACGCGGACCACCCGGCGGAACTCGGAGGTGGTTTCGTTGCCGCTCGTCTCGTCCACCGCCGCCACGTAGTACTCGTACGTCGTGCCGCCCGAGACGTTCAGGTCGCGGTACGCGCAGAGCTCCGCCGAGCACGAGGTGACCGTGGCCAGCAGGAAGAACCGGGAGTCGCCGGCGCGCTTTCCGTAGACGCGGAAGGCCTCCTCGTTCCAGGTTCGGGGCGGGAGCCAGGTCAGCACGGCGGAGGGATGGCCCACCGCGCGGGAGCCGCTCCAGCCCTCCATCACCCACTCGTAGCGGGCTTCCAGGTCGCGCGGCTGGTCGGGGACGTAGCCACCCCCGCCGACGAAGGAGCTGTCGTTCTCGCAGCCGGCCAGCACGAGCAGGGCGGCGGCGCAGGCGAAGAGGCGGGCGGAGGATCGCATGGTCGGGCTCGGAGGGCGGAGGGTTGCGGCGGTGCTGCCACCGGGGGAGAGGGCAACCGCCGTTCCGCGCCGCACGCCCCGCGTCCGAAGGTGGGAAGTCGATGGGGCCCAACGCGTTGGCGCCGCCGCCCGGTTCCGGGCGGCGGCGCCGCGTGTCCCTCCCCGCCGCCCGGCGGTGTCCTGATGGGGCGACAGCGCCCCGGGGCCCTACTGCTGCGTGGGCCGCGCCGGCCGGTCCACGCCCAGGTTCCGCTCGTCGTAGTCGAACTTCAGGTCCGGCAGGTCCACCAGGTGCACCCGGAAGGAGAACTGCGTGTTCCCGGTGGGCGCCCGGTAGAAGTCGAACGACGCCCGCCAGCGGTACAGGTCGCGGGTCAGCGACAGCGCGTGCTGCGAGAACTCGCGGTCCGTCAGCGAGTAGCTGGTGGTCCAGTTCACCCCCCAGTTGCGAGTGGGCGAGAAGGCGAGCGACCCGCCCACCACCTGGTTGCCGCGGTCGAAGCGCGAGCGCAGCGAGTCCGCCGCCGGGGGGCGAGAGCGGCTCAGGTTGTAGCTGAGCGAGAGCGACCACGGGCCGCCGCCCACCGCCTCGTTGCGCCCGGTGAAGCTCCCCAGCCCCGGCGCGTGGAGCGGCGCCGCGGTGGAGTCGCGGCGGGCGCCGGAGCGGGACTCCTCGCGGCGCACCAGGCCCAGCCAGCGCAGGAACGCCGACCCCTCGCCCAGGGTGAGCTGCGTGCTGGCGCTGGTCAGGAACGGCGAGAAGCGCCGCCCGTCGATCCGGCCGCTCTCGCCGAACTCCTCCTCGAAGAGCGAGTGCCCCAGCGTGAACTGCACCCCGCCGAAGTAGTCGGAGGTGATGGAGTTGGTGATGTCCGTGGTGGTGAAGCTGCGCCCCAGCGTGTCGGGGCGGAAGTTGTACGCCAGCGCCGAGGTGGTGATGGCCAGCATGGTGATCTTGCGCGGGTCGCCCCCGGCCGACGGGCCGCTCCCCCCCGGCCGCGCGCGGGTGCTGTCCATCAGCGCCGCCAGCGTGTCCTGCGACGGCGGCTCGCGGCGCGTCTCGCGCAGCTTGGCCTCGAACGTCTGCGACAGGTTGATCGTCAGGTAGTTCTGCGCCTCGCCCCCGAAGCGCCCGAAGGCGATCCGCTGCTGCTGCGTCTGCTCCACCCTGGGCGAGTACGTGTACGCGAAGCCGGGCTTCAGGTGGTGCCGGATCGCCTCGTACGAGCCGAAGCCGGGGAAGAAGCCGTAGAGGTCCGTGTTCAGCGACGCGTTCAGGTTCAGCCGCGTGGGCCCCGCCACGTACCGCCCGTAGGCGGAGGCGATGGAGTCGGGCGGCGTGGCGTCGAACACGCTGTCGCGCGAGATGAACTCCTGGCCGATGGAGACGCTGGGGCTCAGGAACGTGGAGCCGATCAGCGTCTGCCGGTACGAGATCCCCGTCTGCCAGCGGCCGTTGCCGGTCACGCTGCGCGGGAAGGCGCGCAGCAGCGCCGGCGCCACGTTCAGCGAGGTGTCGGGCTCGATGGCGGCCAGCGCGCCGTGCTCCTGCCGGCGCATCGAGGCGCTGGAGCTGATCCCCAGGTTCCCCATGGTGAACGACTGCGACACGTTGAGCTGCGAGACGTCCTGGTCGCGGCGGCGCGTGCGCAGCCCCTCGCCCGGCCGCTTGGTGGAGCGGCTCCCGTCCAGCCCCACGGTCAGCACCGCGTCGTTGTACCAGCGCGCCCCCGCGGACGAGCCCGCGGGGAAGAGCGTGATGGGGTTCACGTTCAGGCGGAACGTGGGCAGCGTCATGTCCACGTCGTCGTTGGCCAGCGACTGGGTGCGCTCGCCGTTCAGCGAGAACGAGCCCCAGTCCAGCTTCCGCGTCACCGCCAGCGACGACGACAGGTTCTGCGTCACCCGCATGGGGTCGGCCGTGCGGTCGCGTTCGAACCCCGACTGCGAGGCGAAGTTGGCGTTCAGCGAGATGGATGTGCGCTCGTTGGGCTGCCAGGAGTTGTTGGAGTTCAGGTTGAACGTCCTTCCCTCCCCCTCTCCCCGCCAGAAGTTCTCGAAGCGCACCCCGCCGTTCAGGAAGCGGCGCGCCACCCGGTAGTCCAGGTTCCCCGCGAGCGAGGTGTAGTTGCCGCTCCGCCACCCGCCCGAGACCTGGGCCCCCATGTACTCGTTGATGGCCCAGTACCACCCCAGGTTCGAGATCTCGCGCCCGGTGCCGCGGGTGCCCAGCCGCGAGTTGGTGCGCACGATGTCGTTGATCGTGAAGTCGGGGATCAGCAGCCCGCTGCGGCGCCCCTTCTTCAGGTCCTGCACCACGAACGGCAGCACCATCACCGGCACGTCGCGGAAGTACAGCGTGGCCGGCCGCCCCACCAGGATGCGGTCGCGCACGATCATGACCTTCCCCGCCTCGAAGTGGTAGGCCGGGACCTCGCGGTCGTCGGTGGTGAAGCTGCCGCTGGTGGCGTAGATGCGCTCGCCCTGCTCCTGCGTCACGTTGCCGTAGACGTACCAGGTGGCCTGGTCGGTGATCCGGGTGCGCGCCCCCAGCACGGTGGCCCGCCGCTCGTCGAAGGCGTAGTACATCACGTCGCCGGTCACGTCCTGGCCCTCGCCCGTCACGCGCGGGCGGCCGTACGCCTCCACCACCCGCGCGCCCTCGCGGTACAGGATGGAGTCCACCGACTGCAGCTCGGTTCCCAGCCGCTCCACGCGCGGCCGGCCGCGCAGGCGCAGCACGCGGTCCGACCGGGTGAAGCGGGCGCTGTCGCCCTCGTACTCGATGGCGGTGTACCCGGGGAGCCGGAGCAGCGCCTCGTAGAGCGAGTCCTGCGGGAAGGAGCGCCGCGGGACGGTGTCGCCCGCGGCGCGCGCGGTGTCGCCGGGGGCGCGGCGCCGGGGCGGGACCGTGTCGCCGCCGGGACGCACCGGCATGCCGCGCGGGTCCGGGCTCGGGGGGGTGTCGACCCCCACCGCGCCCGGGCGCGGGATGGTGTCCCGGCCCACGAGCGGGACGCCGCCGCGGGCCTGCGCGGGCTCGGCGCCGATGGCCGAGGCCAGCGCCGCGCCCATGCCGGCGACGGTGAGCGCGAGGAGCGCGCGTGCGCTGCGGGAGATCAAGGAGCCTCCGCGGATGCCGTGCGGGGTGCGCGCCGGCGCGAGACCAGGCGCGACAGGACGATGCCCAGCTCGTAGAGCAGGAACAGCGGCGCCATCATCAGGACCGTCACCGTGATCACGTCGCCGGGCGTGAGCACCGACGCCACCACGGTGATGATCACGATGGCGTGGCGCCGCTTGGACGCCAGGAACTCGGGCGTGACCAGCCCCAGCGCCGAGAGGATCAGGACCACCACCGGCAGCTCGAACACGGCCCCGAACGCCAGCAGCAGGCGGATGACCACCGCCATGTACTCGCGGATGGTGATGGCCTGCTCCAGCGCCTCTGTCTGGAAGCCCATGGTGAACTTCAGCGTCACCGGCAGCACCAGCCAGTACGCCATGGCCGCCCCACCCATGAACAGGACCAGCCCCAGGTACAGCGAGGGCACGATCACCCGCCGCTCCGAGGGGAGCAGCGCCGGCCCGAAGAACGCCCACGCCTGGTAGACCATGATGGGCGACGCCATCAGCAGGCCCATGATGATGGACAGCTTGATGGTGATGAAGAACGGCTCCATGGGGCTCAGGAACTTGAGCTTGGAGCCCTGCAGGAACGGCTCGATGGGCTCGATCAGCAGCCCCAGCACGTTCATCTTCGTCACCAGCAGGAACCCGGCGATGGTGCCGACGGCCACGGCCAGCAGCGACCAGAGCAGCCGCCAGCGCAGCTCCTCCAGGTGCTCCAGGAAGGGCATCTCCGCCCCCCGATACCCGCCGAAATGCTTCATCTACGCTCCACGGCAGAACGCGCCCGGCGGCGCGGAGATCACACGTTTCGACGATCGAGAGGGACCATGGATGGTCTCGGGTTCGGCAAGGCTCGCCGGCGGAAGCCGCCACCGTCTCCCAGGGGTCGGAGAGGGGACCCGGATGGTCTTCACCAGGCCCCCATCTCCGCCGGCCGCAACTGGATGGCGGCGGGGGGAGCGCATCCGTCGTGGCCCATTACCCCGCGCGGCCCGGAAAGATGCCACGCGGGGAGCGGGTGCGGAACCCCTGCCCCGGACGGCCGTCCCCGGACGCGCCGCGCGCCCGGGGACGTGCCCCCGCTCGTCCTCTCCCGCCGACGCCGTCAGCCGGGGGTCCCGTCCTCTTCGCCGTCCGCGGGAGCCGGGTCGTCCAGCAGCGGGAGCTCGGCCTGGTAGCGCGAGAGCTCGGTGCGGGCGGAGCGGTCGGCCAGGTCCTTGATCTCCTCGTAGAACTCGCCGGGGTCCGAGAAGTTGCGGTACACGCTGGCGAAGCGCACGTAGGCGATGTGGTCGCGCGCCTTCAGCCGCTCCATCACCATCTCCCCCACCTCGCCGCTGCGCACCTCGGAGGCGTCGCGCTGGTCCAGGGAGCGCTCGATGTCCTCGACGACGGTGTCGATCTCGGCCGGGCTCACCGGCCGCTTGGCGCAGGCGATCTGGATGCTGCGGAGCAGCTTGCGCCGGTCGTACGGCTCCGTCTCGCCGTCGCGCTTCAGCACCTGGAGCGGGCGCTCCTCGATGTACTCGTAGGTGGTGAAGCGGCGCTGGCAGCGCAGGCACTCCCGCCGCCGGCGCACCGCCCGCCCCTCGCGCGAGGTGCGGGAGTCGACCACCCGGTCGTCCTGGTGGTGGCAGAAGGGGCAGCGCACCCTAGCTCCCCGTCGCGCGGCCGGGCGAGCGCGTCACTCCGTCCCCAGCCGCCGCAGCTCGGCGCGGGCCTGCGTGGCGTCCGGCGACCGCGGGTACGCCCGCACCACCTGGTTGAAGCGCGCCCGCGCCTCGGTCCGGTTCCCCCGCGCCGTCTCGATCAGCCCCGCGCGCAGCAGGGCCGTGGGCGCCCGGGTGGAGTTCGGGTATAGCTCGACCACGCGCGCGTACGCCGCCAGCGCCCGCGCGGGGTCGCGCCCCGCCCACGTCTCGCCGATGCTGAACTGCGCGTCGGGGGCCAGGCGGTGCTGCGGGTGGGCGCGCAGGAAGTCCTCGAAGAGCGAGCGCGCCGTGGCCAGCGAGCCGCGGCGCAGCGCGGCCGTCGCCGTGTTGAACGTCTCCTCGGCCGAGGCGTTGGAGGCGGGCGCGGGCCGCTCAGGGGCGGGGGCGGCGTCGGAGCCCGAGGTGTCCGCCGTGGCGGCCTCGGCGCGGCGCAGCAGCTCCTGCTGCTGGGCCTGGTCGAGCTGGCGGCGGAGCTGCGAGAGCTGCTGCTGGCCCTGGCCCGTCAGCTCCTGGATCTGCACCATCTGGCGCTCGATCGCCAGCAGGCGCGTGGCCAGGTCGCCGCGGGTGCGGAGCTGCTGCGACGAGAGCGAGTCGAGCAGGGCGGCCTGGCGGCGCTCCAGCTCGCGCAGGAGCTGCTCCTGCGAGGCCCGCATGGTCTCCATCTGCGACTGCAGGTCCTGCACGTCGCGGCGGGTGGCCAGGCAGCCCCCCAGCAGGGGGAGCGCGAGCAGGGCGAGGGCGGCGCGCGCGCGGCTCACCGCATCCCCTGGGGCACCACGGTGATCTCGCCGGCGCTGATGGAGAACTCCGCCCGGCGGTTGCGGGCGAAGGCGTCCTCTCCCGTCCCCTCCTCCGCCGGCCGCTCCTTGCCGAAGCTCACCGTGGTGAAGCGGCCGGTGTCGATCCCGTAGCCGCCGAACCAGGCCCGCACCGCCTCGGCTCGGCGCTGTCCGAGCGCCAGGTTGTACTCCGTGGAGCCGCGCTGGTCCGCGTGCCCCTCGATCCGCAGCGACACGCCGGGGTTCGCCTGCAGGACGGCGAGCTTGCGGCGCAGGGTGGCCTCGGCCTCGCCCTCCACCTGGTCGCTGTCGTAGCCGAAGTAGACCACCGCCTCCAGCGCCTCGCGGGCGGAGCGCGTCTCCGCCTCGCGCGCCTCGCGGATGCGCTGCTCGCGCTCGCGCCGCTCCCGCTCGGCCCGCTGCGCGTCGGCGCGCTCCAGCTCCACGATGGAGTCCTGGCGGGCGCGCTCCCGCTCGGCGAGCGCCGCGGAGTCGGCCGGGGGGGTGCCGGGGCCTGCCTGCGTCCTCTTCTTGCGGCAGCCGCCGGCGGCCAGCACGACCAGCACGAGCACGGCCAGGTGACGGGTCCTCATGGTTCCTCCGGTCCGGGGTGTGTCAGCCGCCCACGCGGGCGGACGTCTCGAAGCGCTGCAGCACGGGCGACCAGTCGGGGAGGCCGTAGCCCCGCCCCCGCAGCAGCGGGCGAACCCGGCCGCTCACGGTGTCCAGCACGAAGAGCCCCCCGCCGTCGCGGTCGGGGGACGCGAAGACCAGGTGGCGGCCGTCCGGGGCCCAGCTCGGGTCCTCGTTGCGGCCGCGGTCCGTCAGCAGCCGGGGACGCCCGCCGGCGTCGGCGTCCACCACCACCACCTGGTGCACGCCGCCCACGCGGGTGTGGTACGCCACCATCGAGCCCGTGGGCGACCAGTCGGGCGAGGTGCTGTAGCCCTTCTGCCCGTACAGGTACTCGGAGAGGATGCGCGCCTGCCCGCCGCCCCGGCCCATCACGTAGATCTGCGGCTCGCCCAGCCGGTCGGAGACGAAGGCCACCCGCGACCCGTCGGGCGAGAAGGTGGGGGAGAGCGACGCGAAGCGCCCGCCGCGCGTCCACTGCTGCACGCCCCCGCCCGCGCGGTCGCGGCTCGCGAGCTCCGTCTCGCTCCCCACCGTCGTCGCGAAGGCGATCGTCCGCCCGTCCGGCGAGTACGCGGGGGTGATGTTCAGCCCCGCGCGGTCCGAGACCAGCCGGTCCGCGCCGGTCGACAGGTCGCGCTCCCAGACGAAGGGCGCGTCGCGGCGGAACGAGGTGTACGCCAGGTGGCGCCCGTCCGGCGACCAGGCGGGGGAGAGGGCGATGGAGCCGTCCGTCGTCACCCGCGTGAGCCCCTCGCCGTCGGAGTCGACCAGGTAGATCTCCTTGGACCCGCGCCCCTGGAGGACGAAGGCCACGCGGGAGGCCGCGTACCCCGGCTCCCCCGTCACCCAGCGGACCACGGCGTCCGACGCGGCGTGGACGCCCATGCGGA
Source organism: Longimicrobiaceae bacterium (assembly GCA_030146875.1). Taxonomy (GTDB): domain Bacteria; phylum Gemmatimonadota; class Gemmatimonadetes; order Longimicrobiales; family Longimicrobiaceae; genus JASLAX01. The sequence goes on along the minus strand of JASLAX010000170.1, from coordinate 884 downwards.
AGCCCCGGTCGCCCGCTCCGGGGATGTCGAACGCCTGCTGGGCGCGCACCTGGCCATAGACGGCGTCGTGCAACGCCAGCCGCAGCGTCAGCCCGCCCCCGCGCGGCACCACCTCTCCCGAGAGCACCCAGTCGGCGCCGCGCTCCTTCCACAGGGCGGCGTTCACCGGGGCCGGGCGCGTGCCGGGGCCGGGCTCCTTGAGCTCGAAGCGGTCGGCGTAGTCCAGGTCGCGCCGCACGATCTCGCGCACGGCGCGCGCGGTCTCGTCCGCCCCCGCGAAGGGGAGCACCACGAAGCCGGGCTGGTACTGGGCGCGGTACAGGATGCCCAGGCGGACGCCGGTGGTGTCCTGCGCCGCCGCGCGCGCGGGCGCCAGGACTGCGGCGAGAAGGGCGAGCGTCGGGACGAGGATGCGGCGCATGGTCCGGGGGTGCGGGGACGTCACTGGGCGGGACGGAAGTAGAACGAGACGGCCAGGCGCTCGCCGGGGTAGGCGCGCGGCAGGGGGCCGAAGGCGCCCCGCTCCCCCGCCTGCTCCACGGCCTCCATGGCCGCGGCGCGGAAGGCGAGCGACCCCGAGGCGCGCAGCACCCGCATCTCCGCCACGCTGCCGTCGCGCTCGATCCAGAAGCGGACCTCGGCCTGGTCGGAGCGCGCGTCGGGAGGCCGGCGGAAGTAGCGGTTCACCTGGCGGATGATGTTCTCCAGGTACGCGCGGTCCACGAAGTCCGCGCCGTCCGTCCGCACGTTCAGCCCCTCGCCGCCGGCGGAGCTCGCCACCGGCGTGCGCCCCGTCGCGGGGACGGGCACCGTGCCCGTGCCCGCGGAGGGCGTCGCCGCCGTGCGCGGAGGCCGGGTCGCGGGGGTCTCCGGCCGCGTCGCCG
>JASLAX010000135.1 GCA_030146875.1 Longimicrobiaceae bacterium | reverse complement strand
CGCGCAATACCGTTTACTTTGTATTTACCGTGGTGTAAGATTCCATCCAGACCTGAGCCCAGGAGGCCTGGATGGCACGCGTGAGCAAGCTGCGGCTGGACGGAGACCGGCTGACCGATCTGATGAACATCGGTGTTCTGACGACGCGGTTTCCGCTGGACGTGGTCAACGAAGTGCTTCGCGAGACGGGAAAGACCAGCCAGCGGGTGCGTGACCTGCCGGCGCACGTGATGATGTACTACGTGATCGCGCTGGCGCTGTACCGGCCCGAAGGCACGCGCGAGGTGCTGCGGCTCCTTCTGGAGGGGCTGCGCAGGATCATGGGGCTGGGCGTGAGGGTGGAGCCGGCCGGCAAGGCCGGGATCTCGCGAGCGCGCACCCGCCTGGGCCAGGAGCCGCTCAGGAAGCTCTACGAGCGGGTCGTGACGCCGGTGGCGCTTGCCGAGACGAAGGGAGCGTTCTACCGGCAGTGGCACGTGATGGCGCTGGACGGGTTCACGCTGGAGACGCCGGACACCGTCGCGAACGAGCAGGCGTTCGGACGACCGGAGGCGCCGGCGGGCGGAAAGAGCGCCTATCCGCTGATCCGCGGGGTGGGGTTGGTGGAGGTGGGCACGCACGTTCTCTTCGGCGCGGTGCTCGGCAGCTACTCGACGGGCGAGGTCACGCTCGCACGCGAGGTGGTGCCGCGGCTGAAGCCGGGGATGCTGTGCCTGGCGGACCGCTACTTTCCGGGGTTCGAGCTCTGGCGGCAGGGTGTGAACACCGGGGCCGACCTGGTGTGGCGCGTGCGGAAGCGGATCAACTTCGCGCTCGAGGAGCGTCTGCCCGATGGATCGTACCTGAGCCGCTTCCCGGCCCGGCGGGAGAAGGGAAAGCCGCGGGAGGAAGGAATCCGGGTACGGGTGATCGACTACGAGGTGAACGATCAGAAAGGCGGGAAGCAGGAGGTGCGGATCATCACCTCCATCCTGAGCTGGGAGGCCGCGCCGGCGGAGGACTTGGCCCGGCTGTACGCCGAGCGCTGGGAGTTCGAGACCGCGCTCGACGAGTTCAAGACACACCTGCGCGGCGCCCGCACGGTCCTGCGCAGCCAGACGCCCGACCTGGTGCGGCAGGAGGTGTACGGATTGCTGCTTGCCCACTTCGCCTTGCGCGGGCTGATGCACGAGGCGGCGGTGCACGCAGGGAGAGATCCGGACCGGATCTCGTTCATCCACACGGTCCGCGTAGCTCGCCGTACGCTGCCGCAATTCGCGGCTCTTCCCCCCTCAGGGGTGGAGAAACCTCCACGACCGGGTGATCGAGGAGATTCTGGAGGAAGACGTCGGAGAGCGTCGCAGCCGGCAGGTCAAGCGCGGAGTGAAGCGAAAGCAGAGCCGATATCCCGTCCGCCGGGGCAAGGACAGGTCGAGAACCCTCCCGGGACGCACTCTGCAGATCATTAGGTAAACGGTATTGCGTCTGCGCGTACTTGCAGAGGCGCGCGGGGCCCTTGCCGATCTCGGCGATGCGATCGTCGGCGGTGGACGAAGGGCCGTTCACGAACCCCGTCAGCTTCTCGCGCAGCAGCTTGGCCGCGCGCTCCACGTTCTTGCCGGGGTCCAGCATCACCCCCTGCACCTCCTCGGGCCGCGGGGGGTGGTGGAAGAGCGTGTACTGGCCGGCGCCGTAGCCGCGCGAGGTGATGACGTGCCTGGCGCCCTGGTTGGTGTCCATCCCCACGATGATGTACGAGTCGCGGCTCGACCCGGACGGCACCGCGTAGTGCATCAGCCCGCTCTCCTGCCGCAGGACGGCCATCACGTACGGGATGGGCGCCACGGTGGAGCGCATGGTCCGGAGCTGGCTCGCGACCTTGGCGTTCTCGGCCTTCGCGTCGAGCGCCTTCGGGAGCTTGGGGTACGCGGGATCGGCCAGCATCTCGGCGATCACGGCGGCCAGGCGCTGGTCGACGATGCCGTCGATGCGGGTGACGCGGCCCTTGTTGTAGTCGATCACGCGCACCGGCGCGGCCCCGTCGCTGCCGCGGCTCTTGCCCGCGTTGTTGAGCAGGTCGTACTGCAGCGCCTTCACCGCGGTCTCGGTGCCGGCGCCGAACGCGCCGTCGATCCCCCGGCGCAGGTACCCCAGCGCCCGCAGGTGCTCCTGCAGGTCGGCGGCCTGCTGCTTCGTTCCCGCGGAGCCCACCCTCATCACGAGGCCGGGCTGCTGATAGCTGAGGGACATCGGTTTCCTCCCTGGAGGTGTCGCGGACGGGGCCGGGCGGGTGGGGGGGGCGCGGCGGAGCGCGCCACGGCCGGCCCACCATGGGAACGAAGGCGGGCACGGGCGCGCTCCGTGCTCCGGGGGGGAGGTTGCGGCGGCGGCCCGCGCCCCCGCATCATCAGGCTCCGCCACGCGTCGCGCCCCCGGCCCCGGCCCCGCATGCCCGACTTCCAGACCCAGCTCGCCGACCTGCTCAAGGCCCGCTTCCCCCTGATCTACGTGCCCACGTGGGAGGAGGAGCGCGCCATGGCCGCCATCCAGGCCGTGGCGTCCGACGCCTCGCGGGTGCGCGTGCCGCGGAAGGTCTACACCTGGTCCGTCACCCGCGGGCTGACGGCCGACGGCGCCCCCGTCACCCTGCAGCAGGCCGACGGCAAGCAGTGCGACCTGCGCGAGCCGTGGTGGGCGATGGAGTACGTGGAGCAGTGCGACGAAGCCGCGGTGTTCGTGCTGCGCGACTTCCACCCCTTCTTCGGCTCCGACGGCGCCGCCGCCGACGCCCAGGCCGTGCGGCGGCTGCGCGACCTGGTCCCCGTCTTCCGCGCGGCCGAGCGGCCCCGTACCGTCATCCTCCTCTCCCCCGTCGTGGTCATCCCCCCGGAGCTGCAGAAGGACGTGACGGTGCTGGAGTTCTCGCTCCCCACGGCGGACGAGATCCGGCGGCTGCTCCAGGAGATGATCCGCGCCAACCAGCCGGGCGGCCGCATCGTCTTCGACCTGACGGCGGCGGACGCGGAGGCGCTGGTGGGCGCCGCGCTGGGGCTCACGCTGCAGGAGGCGGAGAGCGCCTACGCGCGCTGCATGGTGAACGACGGCCGGCTGGACGCCCGCGACGTGGAGACGGTGCTGGAGGAGAAGCGCCAGATCGTGAGACGGTCCGGGATCCTGGAGTTCGTGCCCGCCGAGGCCGGGATGGGCGACGTGGGCGGGCTGGAGAACCTGAAGCGCTGGCTCTCCAAGCGGGACCGCGCCTGGTCGCAGGCGGCCAGGCGCTACTCGCTGCCGCCCCCCAAGGGCGTGCTGGTCACCGGGGTTCCCGGGTGCGGCAAGTCGCTGATCGCCAAGGCCATGAGCGCGGGGTGGAAGCTCCCGCTGCTGCGCATGGACGTGGGCCGCATCTTCGGCTCGCTGATCGGCAACAGCGAGGAGAACATGCGCGGCGCCATCCGCACCGCCGAGGCGCTGGCGCCCTGCGTGCTCTGGATCGACGAGATCGAGAAGGGCTTCGGCGGCAGGGGCGAGCTGGACGGGGGCACGTCCAAGCGCGTCTTCGCCACCTTCCTGACCTGGATGCAGGAGAAGAAGGCGCCGGTGTTCGTGGTGGCCACGGCCAACGACATCGAGTCGCTGCCCCCGGAGCTGCTGCGGAAGGGGCGCTTCGACGAGATCTTCTTCGTGGACCTGCCCACCCGCCGCGAGCGCGAGGAGATCTTCCGCATCCACCTGGGCCGGCGGCTGGTGGACCCCTCGGTGGCGGGCGACGTGAAGCGGGACGAGCCCACGCTGGCGCGGCTGGCGGTGCTGACCGAGGGGTTCGCGGGGGCCGAGATCGAGCAGGTGGTGATCTCGGGGCTGTTCGAGGCGTTCGCCGAGGACCGGGCGGTGCGGATGGAGGACTTCGAGCGGGCGGTGCGCGACACCGTTCCCCTCTCCGTGACGCAGGAGGAGGGGATCCGCGCCATCCGCGCCTGGGCGGGGGAGCGCGCCGTGGCCGCGACCCCGCGCGACCAGGCCCCGCTCCCGCGGGGGATCCCGGAGGCGGTGGACCCGCGCGGCGGCCGCGCCGTGGACTTCTGAGCGAGGGAGAGAGCGGATGTCGATCACCGGGCGCGGCGGCGGGTGGGAGTGGCGGCAGTCGTGGTGGATCCTCTTCACCCTGGTGCCGGGCGGGGTGTTCTCGTGGGTCGGGTTCCTCTACGCCACCGTCCGCGCGCACGTGCGCGGCGGCTGGATCCTCACCGCCATCTACTCCGTGCCGTTCGTGGTGGTGGTGACGTCCGGCGGCAAGCCCTCGCAGTTCCAGGGCTGGGTGATGATCGCAACGTGGGTCCTCTCCATCTTCCAGGCCTTCCACCTGCGCTCCGAGTTCCTGATGCGGCTGGACGCGCTCCAGCGCGCCGCCCCGCTGGAGCGCGCCGCCATGCGCGAGGAGATCGAGCGCGAGCACGGGCTGGCGGGCGACGTGCCCGCGCAGAGGCGGACGGCGCCCAGGCCCGCGCGCCCCGCCGCTCCCCTTGCGGGCGCGCCGGAGGCGGGCGACGGCCCCGCGCTCCCCGTCCAGCACCCGGCGCCCGCGCATCCCGAGGTGGCGGACGTCGTGCGCCCGCCGGTGTCGGCCTCCTCCGCGCCCGCGCCGCGCGTGGACGTGAACGCCGCGACGGAGGCGGAGCTCGCCGCCCTCCCGGGGATGGGGCCGAGCCTCGCCCGGCGCGCGGTGGAGCTGCGCGACCTGGTGGGCGGGTTCGAGACGGTCGAGGCGTTCGGGGGCGGGCTGGGGCTCTCCCGTGCCGCGGTGGACGCGCTGCGCCCGCGCGTGGTGGTGGGCCCGCGGCCGTGGTCGGCGGGCGACCCTGGGAGCGGGCGGCGCGTGGACTACTGACGCGGCGGGCGGGAGGGTCGGAGCAGGGCGGGAAGGGAGATCAGCGCCCAGGCGCCCTCGATCAGGATGAAGCCCCACCTCTGGTCGACGATCGCCACCCAGGCGAGCAGCGCGGAGCCCACGAAGTTCAGGGCGGCGTGCCGCCGGTCCCCCGGCCCCATCCACCCCCGCTGGAGCCCCAGGTACGCGGAGAGCAGCATCACCGCGCCGACGATGGAGACGATCTGGTAGAACATGGGCCGCGTTCCTGGTGGTCTGAGCCGGCGGAGGCCGGAGGATGAACCTGGACCGCGACCTTCCGGCAAACGGAGAGCCGCACCCCCACGGAGGGTGCGGCTCGTCTCGTCCGTGCTCCCGCCGGCCACGCCGTCGGCCGGGATCTCGCTGCGTCGGCGTTCCGGGGGCGTGAAGCCCCCGGCTGGCTACGACAGACGTCCTGGCGGACTCGACGGCGGCGCGCCGGGATGCGGAGTCCGCGTAGCGGCCTGTTCTCGTGGCTCCAGACGGCGAGCTCGTTCGCGGCCGGGGGCTGCCGACGGGAGATGCCGGCGGGTTCCCCCGCTACACCCGCCCCGCGCACGCCGGCTCGATCGCGGGCACGTCCACGATCCCGTCCACTCGAAGGGGGTCCGCGTCGTCGGCGGGGGAGCGGCCGCGGCGGGTGTACTTCTCGTAGAAGCCGCGGGCCTCCTCCACGTCGGCGCCGGTCATCACGCGCCGGCCCAGGGCGGCGGCGCCCCGCAGGCCGATCTGGAACAGGTCGCGGGAGACCGCGGCGATGCGGGCGTCGCGCAGTCCCTGGTGGCAGGCGCGGTCCAGCAGCCACGGCTCCGGGCTCCCCAGCAGGTCCGCCGCCTCCGCCGCCGCGGCGGGGTGGTGGGCGATCCCGGCGAGCAGCGCCAGGGGCGCGGCGTACCACTCCGGCGGCACCGCGTCGGGGGAGCGGACCTCCACCCAGCCCTTGGGCCGCACCTCGGGGAAGAGCGTGGTCAGGTGGCGCTCCCACTGCTCCGTCGTGGCGTCGTCCCGCGCGATCCAGGCGCCGAACGGCAGGTAGTCGCCCCAGGGCGCGCGGCGGAAGATGTCGGGCGCGCGCAGCGCGAAGTGCAGGTACTCGCGCGTGGGATCGACCCGGCACCAGGCCGCGCCCGTGCGTCCGCCGTCCAGCTCGCGCCACACCTGCCCGCGGAAGCTGCGCCACCCCGTCGGCACGCCCCCGTACACGGGCGAGTTGGCGAAGATGGCGACCAGGTACGGCGCCGCCGCGTTCAGCGTCTTCCAAGTGGCGAGCGGGTCGGGGCCCCAGTCCAGGTTCGTCTGGAACGAGGCCGTCTGCCGCATCATCCGCGTGCCCCGCGTGCCGATGTGCTCCAGGAACTCGGTCAGCGCGCGGTAGCGCTCGCCGGGGAGCTGCAGCGGGATCCCCGCCGGAGCGCCGGTGGGGGCGATGCCCACGCTCAGCAGCTCGATCCCCGCGTCGCCGGCGGCGGCGCGCAGGGCCGCGACGGTGCCGCGCAGCGCCCGCAGCAGGCGCGAGGCGGAGCGCGACGTGCCGCTGGCCACCTCGATCTGCCCGCCCGGCTCGAACGAGATCACCGCGCCGTCCGCCGCCACGAAGCGCGGCACGCCGTACGGCGAGGGCTCCTCCGTCCACCCCCGCTCCGCGGCGATCCGGCGCAGCACGGGGAGCGTGGCGGGGCCGCCCTCGCGGTCGGCGTGGATGGGCACGGGAAGGCCGGAGTGCGCCTCGGTCGGGATCAGCTCCACCTCGGCGCCCAGCCGCGGCGGGCGGGGGGCGCCGCGGCGCATGCCGAAGGCGCGGGCGCGCAGGCCGGCGAGCAGCGGGTCGAGCGGAAGGGCGGCGCTCACCGGCACGGGGCCCCCAGCAGCAACGCGTAGCGGCCGGCGTCGTCGGTCTCCCAGCGCTCCACGGCGAGCCCCGCCGCGGCGAACGCCTCGTCCATGCTGGCGCGGTCGTGCTTGCACGAGACCTCCGTGCGGAGCGTCTCGCCGGCGGCGAAGTCGAACGTCCCCGCGCCGGGAACGGTGACGCGCTGGGCGCGTCGGGAGACCAGGTGCATCTCGATCCGGTGCAGCTCGGGATGGTAGAAGGCCCGGTGGTCGAAGCCCTCGGGGTCGAAGTCCGCCCCCGCCTCGCGGTTCAGGACCAGGAGCATGTTGCGGTTGAACTCCGCCGTCACCCCGGCCGCGTCGTCGTACGCCGCCTCGAGCGTCGCGGCGTCCTTGCGCAGGTCCACGCCCAGCAGGAGGCGGTCCTCCGCGCCCATGCGCCCGCGGATGGAACGGAGGAGCGCCACCGCCTCGCCGGCGGGGAAGTTCCCGATGGTGCTCCCCAGGAAGGCGTGGAGCACGGGCCCCGGCAGCCGCGAAGGGAGGGGGAACGGCGCCGTCATGTCGGCGGCCACGGGAAGGACGGCGACGGAGGGGTATTCGTCACCGATCTCGCGGGCGGTCTGGGCCAGGAACTCCGCGCTCACGTCCACCGGCACGTACGCCGCCCGCCCCGCGGCGGCCACCATCGCGTCCAGCACCACCCGCGTCTTGGCCGCGCTCCCCGCCCCCAGCTCCACCAGCGAGCGCGGGCGCAGCGCCGCCGTCCACCCCGGCATCCAGCGCTCCAGCAGCCCCCGCTCGGCGCGGGTCAGGTAGTACTCCGGGAGCTCGGTGATCGCCTCGAAGAGCTCGGAGCCGCGCCGGTCGTAGAAGTAGCGGGGGGGCAGCTCCTTCTGGGGCCGCGAGAGGCCGTCGCGGATCTCGGCCAGCATGGCCAGCGGGGCGGCCGCCCCGGTGGCGTCAGGCATCGCGCGCCACGCGGAAGCCGGAGAAGATCTGGCGGCGGATGGGGTAGTCCCAGTTGCGGAAGGTGGCACGGACGGCGCCCGCGCGGGTGGCCCAGGAGCCGCCGCGCAGCACGCGGTACTCGCTCCCGAAGAAGGGCGTGGAGTACTCCGGGTACGGATAGGCCTCGAAGCCCGGCCAGGGCAGGAAGTCGCTCGACGTCCACTCCCACGCGTCGCCGATCATCCCGTAGCATCCGATGGGGGAAACGTTCAGCGGGTACCCCCCCGTGGGCGCGGTGTCGAAGGCGAGCAGGTCCAGGTTCGCGTGCAGCGGCGTGGGATCCTCGTCGCCCCAGGGGAAGCGGCGCCGGGTGCCGGTCGCCGGGTCCCAGGTGGCGGCGGCCTCCCACTCCTGCTCGGTGGGCAGGCGCCCGCCGGTCCAGCGGCAGTAGGCCTCGGCCTCGTGGCAGCAGACGTGGCAGACGGGGCGGTCGGCGCCCAGCGGCAGCAGGCGGTCCATCCGCCGGACGGTCCACCCCTCGCCGCCGCGCGCCCAGAACTGCGGCGCCCGCACCCCGGCCTCCTCCTTCCACGCCCACCCCGCCTGCGTCCACAGCGCGCGGTCGTCGTACCCGCCGGCCTCCACGAAGCGCAGGTACTCGCCGTTGGTCACCGCCCACGCGCCGATGCGGAAGGGCGCGAGGTCGACGCCGTGTCGGGGCCGCTCGTTGTCGTACGCCGCGGAGCGGTCGTCGGTGCCGATGGCCACGCGCCCGCCGGGGAAGAGCACCATCCCGTCCGCGTCCGCCGCCACGGGGCGCGCGGGGGGCGGGGCGGTGGCCCACGGGGCGCGGTACGGCGGGTCCTCCTTGAGCTGCAGCGACTGCAGGATGGTCTCGCCGTGCTGGTGCTCGTGCTGCGCCACCATGCGGAAGACGAAGCCGTCGCGCGTCAGCGCGGGATCGTGCGCGGGGGCGCCCGCCGCGATCCGCTCCAGCACCTGGCGCCTCACCCGGGCCAGCACGTCCAGCGCGTCGGCAAGGCCGGGCAGGACGAGCTGGCCACGGACACGGCGGGGGTTCTCGAACGGGTTGAAGATGCCGGGCATCTCCCCGAACTCCACCGGCCCCGCCAGGTTGCGCAGCAGCCACAGCTCCTCGAAGTGGGCGATGTGGCCCAGGTCCCAGAGGATGGGGCCCATCAGCGGAGAGTGCTGCGCGGCCAGCTCGGCCTCGGGAACGGAGCCCAGCAGGAGCAGCGTGCGCTCGCGCGCGTCCGCGAGAAGCGCGGCGAGCTCCCCCGGCGAGGGGGCGGCACCGGGATCTGGGGTCATGGCGGGGCGGGCTGCGGGTGCTGGAAAGGAAGCTTCGTCCAACGTAGCGGAAGGCGCGACGGACGCCAAGGCCACGCTTCCGTCCGGGCCCTCCCCTACGCTACGCTGTTCGGCGTGAAGGTCGCGCCTTACCTTGGGATCCGTCCCGCCGTCCGCCTGCCTCGCCCCGTCTCCGCCTCCATGACGACCTCCCGCCCCGCGCGCCGTGCGCTCTCGGCCGCCGCCCTCGCCGCCCTCCTCGTGCCGGCCGCCGCGGCCCTGGCCAACATGGCGAACCCGGTGCACGCCGGCGACCGCGTGGGCGAGCCGTCCGCCGCCCTGCGCGGCATCTCCGTGGTGTCCGAGCGGCTGCACCTGGACCTGCGGCCGCTGGCGAACGTCGGCCATGCGGTGGTGACGGCGGACTACCGGCTGCGGAACGGCGGCGCGGCGCGGCAGGTGGAGCTGCTCTTCGTGGCCGACGCCCTGATGGCGGACTCCACGGCGAGCGTCACCATCGACGGGCGGCCGGTCGCGGCCGTGGCGGTCGCCGCCGACCCCGCGCGGGTGGACACCACGCTCCCCCCCTCGTGGCGCTCGCCGGAGTCCACCCCGCTCCCCGGCGGGGGAGAGCTGTACTACCAGGCGCACGCCGGGGGATGGGGGCCGGGCACAATCCGCTTCCGCCTGCCCGTCGGCCCGGGCGAGCACGACGTGCGCGTCCGCTACCGCGCCGAGGCCACGCTGCACTCCAGCCGCCGCCCCACCGCGTTCTGGCAGCTCGGCTACGTGCTGGCGCCCGCGCGGCAGTGGGACGGCTTCGGCGCGCTCGACGTGCGCGTGGACCTGCCGCCCGGGTGGGAGGCCGCCAGCGAGCCGAAGATGCGGCGCGAGGGCGACGCGCTGGTGGGGCGGTGGAGCGGGGTGCCCGCGGACGCGCTCGCGCTCACCACGCGCATGCCCACGCCGGACGTGGGAGGCGCGAGGGCGAAGGCGGCGGCGGCGATCGGGGGGGCCGTCGCGCTGGCGCTGGTGCTCGCCTGGCTGCTGGGGGGCTTCCTGGGGCGGCGCGGGCGCTCGCACCTCCTCGCGCTGCCCGCGAGCCTGGTCCTGGCCCTCGCGATCGCGGCGGTGGCCGGGTACGCCCTGCGCTGGGCGCCGCGGGCACTCGCCGTGGCGGCCGGGCCCCAGCGGGCGTGGACGTACCGCGGAGGGGGCGACGGGATCACCTTCGCGGAGCTGGGGCTGATGCTGGTGGTGCTCGGCGGGGCGCTGCAGCTCGCCGCCCGGGCCGCTCACCGGCGGGCGCGGGCGCGCGCGGGGCGCTGACCCAGGGAGGACCGCGAAAAACGAGAACGTTGCGCAGGGCGGGGTGGGGAGAGTACTTGGTTATACCCCGCCCCGTATTCCTCCCCCGCGCCACAGGACGCCCGTGCGCACCACGACCCCCCTCCCGGCGGTCTACCTCTCCTCCGAGGCCGAGACCTCGCTGCGCAACCGGCTGCGCCGCCTGAACGGCCAGGTCGCCGGCATCGAGCGCATGCTGGAGGAGCGCCGCAACTGCGACGAGATCCTCGTGCAGGTCGCCGCGCTCAAGCAGGCCGTCAACAGCGTGGCCGTCGCGCTGCTCAAGGCGCACATCGACACCTGCGAGTCCGAGTGCGGAGATTCCGCGCCCCGCTCGCTGCAGGCGCTGGCCGCCGCCCTCTCGCGCGTCCTGAAGCACGCCTGACGGCCTGGGCAGACGCGGGCGGCGACCGGGCAGGGCGGGGGCCTCCGGGCGTCCGCCCCGCACGCGTCTCCGGTGCCCCGCGCCCGTTCCTTCCAGCGGGGCCCGCCCGGGCTCCGGCCGTGGCCTTCCCGCCGCCGGCCCGCGCCCGCCCGATCCGGAGAGTGCACGGATGCCCATCGACGACCAGGAGGTCAAGGCCGCCCTCACCGCGCTCAGCGGCGCGCGGGACTCCCTGCTGGCGACCGCCGGCGTGACCGCCGTGGGCGTCGGCCTGAAGCAGTCGGGCGGGCGCACCACCGACACCGTGGCCATCGTGGTCTACGTGGCCGAGAAGAAGAAGAGCCCCGCGTCCGCCGTGCCGCCCGCCATCGACGGCGTTCCCACCGACGTGCAGCAGCGCGAGTTCGCCTTCACCCCGATCGACCAGCACGCCCGGCACGACCCGATGCACGGCGGCCTGGCCATCACCCCCATCGAGCACCCGGGGATGTACGGCTCCATCGGCTGCTTCATCTACACGCCCGGGCGGCGCGCCGAGCCGCAGTTCCCCGCCATCCCCGCCGGCGACTACCTGCTCACCAACCATCACGTGGTGAAGTACGCCTCGCCGCCGTACGGCGCCGAGCGGCGCATCATCCAGCCCGACGCCGCCGACGGCAACGTGCCCGGCAACTACGTGTGCGGCAGCTTCGTGGCCGGGGTGCTGGACGCCGCCAACGACTGCGCCCTGGTGCGCGTGACGGGCCGCGGCTTCCGCAACGAGATCCGCGACGAGGGCGGCCACCCGGTGCAGCTCGCGGGGATCGGCACCGCGCGGCTCGGCGACGACCTGGTGAAGTACGGGGCCACCACCGGGTACACGACCGGGCGGGTGACCACGGTGGGGTACTCCTTCGTGGGAGACGGCTCCGCGATCCACGACGCCCTCTACGTCCAGAACGTCGCCGGCACCGCCTGGGTGGACGGCGGCGACTCCGGCTCCGTCGCCGTGCGTGCCGCCGACCGCGTGGTGGTGGGCCTCAACTTCCGGGCGGACACCACCACCCCCGTGGCGGGCGGCTTCTCCGGCGGGCTGGCGTACAACGTCTTCGACCAGATGGCCAACTTCGCCGACGCGGGCGGGCAGCCGCAGCTCCGCCTCTCCTGAAGCCCTCGGAAGGGGAACGGACGAGGCCGCCGCGGGGAGCTTCCCGCGGCGGCCTTGTCGTCTCCGAACCTCGGCGGACGCCGTTCGGCGTCAGGCCGGCGCCGGGCCGGCGTCCTCGGGGGGGAGCGCGTAGCGGGCCAGCCGCCCGCGCACCTCCTCCAGCGAGCACTTCGGGAAGCGCTCGCGCAGCAGCGCCACGATCCCCGCGATGTTGGGGGCGGCGAACGACGTCCCGTGCCGCACCAGCCGCTCTCCCCCCACCCACAGCACCGGCTGCTCCAGCCCCCACGCCAGGCACTCCATCGCCTCGTCCGGGCGGAAGCGGTAGTCGTACGGCGATTCGAAGCGCCCCGCGGCCACGCCGATCACGTTCTCGAAGATGGCGGGGAAGCTCCACTCCCGCATGTTGTGCCCGGCCGCGACGACGATGGTGCCCTGCCGCCGCGCGCGCTCGCAGAGCACGTACAGGGGGCGCAGCGTCTCCTCCAGCACCGTGCCCAGGGAGACGTTGATCACGTCGGGCTCGCGCTCCACCGCCCACTGCAGCGCGTGCTGAAGGGTGGACGGCGACGTCTCCAGCCCCTTCCCGAAGACCCGCACCGGGATCACCTCGGCGTCCGGCGCGATGCGCAGGATCAGGTCCGCGCACGCGGTGCCGTGGCCGATCAGGTCGTGGTCCTCGTCGGACCACGCCATCGCCAGGTCGTCCTTCGGGTCCACCAGCCCCACGCCGGGCAGCACGCGCGGGTCGGCGAGCGTGCGGTCCCACCCGCTGTCGATCACCACCACCCGCACCCCGCGGCCGGTGGGGCGCCCCAGCTCCTCCGTCACCCACGCGGGCGCGGGGTGGGGCGGGGCCGGCGTCCAGCCGGCCGATGCGTCCCGGGCGGCCGAGCTCACACGCGCCCCCGCACCTTGTCGTTCATGTACTGCCAGAGCAGCGTGGCGATGCGGCCCGACTTGGTGATCACCTGGCCCTGCACCGTGTAGCCGCGGCGGAACTTGTCCATCCCCACGCGCGCCAGCTCCTCGCGGTCGAGCTGCGCGACCACCCGGTACACCCCGGTCCCGCCCGGCGCGGGCACCCCCTGCGCCCCCGCCGATGCCGCCGCGCCCGCGCCGGCGCCCTGCGCGCTGGCGGGCTCGTCGGCCACGTGCACCACCTTGCCGGCCAGCAGGTCGTGCTCGGCCGAGTTGAAGGCCTGCACCTCCACCTTCACCGAGTCGCCCACCTCCACCTTGTGCACGTCGCGCTCGCGGACGTAGAGCGTCACCCGCCACTGGGCCAGGTCGGCGATCTCCACCAGCAGCTCGCCCTCGCGCACGAAGGCCCCGGGGAGCCGCTCGATCTGCTCGGTCAGCACCACCCCGTCGATGGGCGCGGTCAGGGTGAGCCGCGCCAGGCGCGCCCGCGCGGCTCGGATCTGGGCGGCGAGCTGCTGCAGGTCGGTCTCGTTCTTCGCCCGGTCGAAGCGCTCCAGCGCCAGCACGTCCTGCTGCCCCGCAGCCAGGCGGCGGTCGGCCTCGGCGGCGCGCAGCTCGCCCACGGCCAGGTCGATGGCCACGTGCTGCCCGGGGCGGTACACCCGGAGCAGCGAGTCGGGGTCGGAGCCCAGGGAGTTCTCCACCATCCGCTGGCGCAGCGCCGCGCGCGCCGTCACCACCCGCGCGTCCGCCTGGGCCAGGCGGTCGCCCTGCTGGCGCCGCTCCACCGGCGCGGCCGAGGCCGAGCGCTCGCGGTTGATCTCGCCCGCGCGGTACTGCGCCTCGAGCTGCGCCAGGGTGGTGCCCAGCTGCAGGTCGTCCAGCCGCAGCACGGGCTGGCCGCGCTTCACCTCCTGGCCGGTCCGCACCAGCACCTCCGAGATGGAGCCCGCCTCCTGCCCGCGCACCGGCCACACCCGCACCGGCTCCAGCGTGCCGGGCGCCTTCACCGTCACGTCGATCTTCACCAGGAACGAGATGGCGGCCGCCGTCCCCAGGATGCCGAAGAGCACGTACAGGGTGGTGGACACCGCGCGCTTCACGAAGCGGGCGCCGGGCTGCTTCTCGTCCTCCAGGTCCGGGAGGCGGAGCACGGGGGGGGTGCGTTCCAGGGTGCTGCCGGTCATGGCTCCCGCGGTCTCTCTCGTCGCGTCAGGTCTGCGGAACGGCGCGCAGGCGCCGCACCTCCTCGCCCCCCGCGCCGTGCAGGAGGCGGTACGTCTCGTTGTCGCGGACCAGCTCCGCGTGCGGCCCCACGCCCACCACCTTGCCACCCTCGATCACGCAGATCTGGTCGGCCAGCGCGGCCGTGGCCACGCGGTGGGTCACGAACACGACGGTCCGGCCCTCCATGCGGGCGAACAGGTCGCGCAGGATCTCCGTCTCCGTCTGCATGTCGATGTTGGACGTGGCCTCGTCCAGCAGCAGCACGGGGGTGTCGCGGATCAGGGCGCGCGCCAGCGCCAGGCGCTGCCGCTGCCCCCCCGAGAGCGTGGCTCCCCACTCCGCCACCGAGGTGTTGTAGCCGTTGGGCAGGTCCAGCACCAGCGCCTCCAAGCGGCAGAGCCGCACCGCGTCGTCCACCCGCTCGGGAGAGGGGTTGGCGGCGCCCAGCGTCAGGTTGTCCCAGATGGTGCCCTGCATCAGTGCGAACTCCTGCCACACCACCGAGACCTGGCGGCGCAGGTCGGGGAGCGAGATGTCCGTGAGCGGGATCCCGTCCACCATGATCCGCCCGGAGTTGGGCTCCTCCATGCGCGTCACCAGGCGCAGCAGCGACGACTTCCCCGCGCCGCTCGGCCCCACGATCGCCGTCACCGCGCCCAGCGGCAGGTGCAGGGAGACGCCGTGCAGCACCTCCTTCGCGCTCTGGTAGCCGAAGGACACGTCGTGCAGGCGGATGTCGCCGCGGATGCGGTGGCGGATCTCGGCCGGCGCCACGTACGACGACGACGGGTCCTGCTCCACCGGCAGGTCCAGGTACTCGAACATGCGTCCCAGGTTCACCGCCGACTGCTGGAACTCGGAGAAGAGCCCCGTGATCTGGGTGAGCGGGTTGTACAGGTACCCCATGTACGCGGTGAAGGCGATGTAGTCGCCCAGCGTCATCTCCTGGCGCAGGATCAGCGTCCACGCGTACCAGGTGAAGACGGCCGTGCCGCTGGCCCGGATCACCGCGTTGAACATCCCGAACACCTGCCCGTAGCCGCCCGCCTTGAGCTGCACCTGCAGCGCGTCGCGCATCTGCCGGTGCGCCCGGCCGTAGATGTGGTGCTCCATCGCCAGCGCCTTGAGCGTGCGGATGTGGCTGAGCACCTCCACCTGGAAGGCGCCCAGGTCCGCGAACGCCTCGGCGCTGCGCTTCCAGTACTTGCGCAGCACGCGGGCGCTGAGCGTGGTGAGCCCCACCGTGAGCGGGATCGTCACCAGCGACACCAGCGCCAGCTTCCACTGCAGCAGGAACAGGAACGGGGGCACCAGCACCAGGTACACGCCGTTCACGAAGATGGTCTCGAAGGTCTTGGACACGCTGTTGAGCGAGCTCCGCACGTCCGAGAAGCGGCTCATGATCTCGCCCACCCGGTGCTCGTCGAAGAACCGGACGGTGAGGTGCTGCAGGTGGTTGAAGAAGAGCAGCGAGGTGGCGTTGCCCAGGTGGGCGGTGGTGAAGGTGGTGAAGTACCCCCGGATGGCCCCCAGCACGGCCTGCGTCACGCTGATGGCGAACACCCCCGCCACCAGCACGTGCATCAGCGTCACGTTACGCGACGGGTAGACCTGGTCGATCAGCAGCTTGGAGAGGTACGGCGTCGCCATCCCGAACACGCCCAGGATCAGCCCCAGGACCATTCCCTTGCTCAGCGACCCCCAGTAGGGGCGGATGAGGCGCAGGAGCCGCAGGAACTGCTGGAACGCTTCCCGGAGCGGTGGGATCTCGGGGGTCTGGGGAGGGGGCATGTCTGAAGGGTACTTTCAGGGACTTCACCGGGTCGGCTGGGGCGCCCGCGGGGCGGGGCTCGACGGGCGGAGCGCCGTGGCGCCCCGCCCGGGGTCGTTTGCGGACAACAATTTTCAGCCCACCAATCTAACCCCGCACCGGGGGCGGACGCCACCCGTGGGCCCCCACTCCCGGCGGGACCGTCACACGCAGTCGTACGGGTACGGCCGGGGCGCCGCGACGCCGTCGTAGACGGCGAGGCAGCCGTCGTAGGTGTCCGGCGGGGAGGCCCCGCAGGTGCCGCCGTAGCTGTAGCCGCACTGCTGCCACCCGGTGTCGGGGCAGGTCTCCACCCCGGAGTCCAGGCAGTAGCCGGTCTCCAGGCAGCGGTCGTACGACAGGGGCGCCATGATGTGGCCGCGCACCGTGCCGGCCGGGCGGCGCGCGCCCGGGTGCGTCTCGAACGACTCCACGCGCAGGTCGTCCATGTCCAGCGAGAGCTTCTTCATCGTGTCCTCGGCTCGAGCGGACGCGGCCGGGCGCCGGCGGACGCCGGCGCCCGGCCTGCGCGTCACATACAGGTGTTGGCCGTCTCTCCGCACTGCTCCAGCCCCGTGTCGGGACAGGTGAAGGTGCATCCGCCCTTCAGGTTGGTGTCCTGGCAGTACCAGGTGAAGTTGCAGTTGTTGAAGTACGACTGCGCCACCAGGTGGCCGCGCACGGTACCGCGGGTGGCGTCCTGCTCGTGGGCGGTCTGGAACGAGTCCACGCGCAGGGAGTCCAGGTCCAGCGAGAGCTTCTTCATCGAGATCCTCCTCGAAGGGGGGTGGTGCGCCGGCGGGCCGGGCGGCCCGCCGGGTTCAGCACTGGCAGGTGGCCGCGTACGTCTCGGGGCAGCACGCCGTGCGCAGGCACGAGCGCCCGGGCGTGTCCATGGCCTCGTGCGCCTCCACGGTCCCGCGCACGTCCCGGGGCAGCTCGGCGACGAACGACTCCACGCGCAGCGACTCGGGGAACAGCTTCATCTTCTCCATGGACGTCTCCCCTGCTGGGGTGAACGGCGGGCCGGGCGGCCCGCCCACTCGGCGGCGGACGCCGGCCAGGCCCGCGCCGCGTCCTCCGCCCCTCCGTCGGTCGCCTCGGCACCGGGGGCCGCTCGCGTGTCCCGCCTACTCCCTTAGCGTCCCTAACGGGACTCCCATTCTAGCGCCGAAGCCCCGTTCCCTGCACCCCTCCGTGCCTTTCCGGGCATGATCGGAGGCCAGGGTGTCGCTCGCCGCCCGCACCGCGCCAGCCACCGCGCGAACGTTCTCTGCCGCGCGCCTCCCCGCGCGGGAAGGAGCGGGGAACGGGGGCGGCGCCGCGGACGCCCGCCCCCGGCCGGGGATCCTACGCCTGCGCCTCCGCCGCCACCGCGCGCTCGGGCACCACGAAGCCGGCCAGGTACGCCTGCCGGACCTGCTCCAGCACCCGCGCCTCCACCCAGCTCCGCGCGGGCCGCTGGGCGCCGGAGATGGCGTCCTCCACCTGCTCGCACACCTCGTCCAGGGTCGACGGCGTGCGGATGGCGCGCAGCACCACCGCCGCGAAGGGGCTCAGGCGGCGGACGGTGACGCGCGAGCCGCCCGTCACCTGGAGGAGGTGGAACACGTCGTCGGCCTCGGGCGGGGAGGAGCGGTCTTCCGACGCCAGCCAGTCGCCCCAGTCGTGCTCGGAGTTCACCAGCCGCGCGCGGGGGGAGAGGGCGATCCGCACCTCCTTCCAGGGCACCTCGCCGTCGGGCTCGCGCGCCAGGGCGTCCAGGAACTCGCGGGTGTGGTCCTGGACGGACCCGGAGAGGTCGAAGCGCTCGCGGTCGATCCGCGAGGCGTCCTCCAGCAGCGCGCGGCGCTCCGGGTCCGCCGCACCGATGCGCTCCAGCACGGCCGCGTGCACCGCCCGCACGTCCGCGCCCACGAACGAGCCGCGCGGGATCATGGCCTCCACGTCCTGGCCCAGCGCCTCGAAGGCGGAGAGCGTGAGGCCGAACCACTCCGCCACGTTCTGCCGCCGCGCCGCCACGTACCCGTCGTACACGGGCTCCGCGCCCTCGCCGGGGGCGGTGAGGAAGAGGACGGAGGGGATGGACGGGTCGTGCAGGCGCAGGTAGAAGTGCCCGATCCCCGCCTCGCCCAGCAGCAGGCCGGTGTCGGAGACCGCGCCCAGGGTTCCGCAGGGCCACGGCTTCCCCTGCCCCTCGAACGAGGCGTAGCCGCGGCGGCCGATCTCCTCCGCGCGGGCGCGCCGGGCGGGGTCGCCCAGCATGTCTCCGGCGACCACCAGCGCGTCGGCGTTCCCGCCCGCCCCATGGCAGAGCGAGTAGTTGGCGCGCTCGTCGGGCACGTTCAGGGAGAGGTCGGTGGCGCGCAGCGCCGCCTCGGCCGACTGGCGCCAGCGCTCGTCGCCCAGGAGCTGCCAGGCGCGGGCCCGCACCATCGCGATCCCCGGCGCTCCGTGGCACCAGGCGGCCATGTAGTGCTCGACGTAGCCCGGCACCGTCTCGCCGCGCCGCAGCGCGTCGCGGAGCTCGTCCACGCGGTTCTGGTAGAGGTAGTCGCCCACCTCGTTGTGGCGGAAGTCCGGCCAGTTGTCCGTGACGGGCGAGAAGAACTGGTCCTCGTAGACCATCGCCTGCTCGGCCGCGTAGCGGTAGGCGCCGTCGCCCGTGGCGTGCCACAGCTCCAGCAGCCCGTGCGCGCCGCCGGCCGCGCCGTGCGCGTAGCCGCACAGGTTGCGCGCGGCCGTGTTCTTCATGGTGCCCCACGCCCAGCCGCCCGTCTCGCGCTCCGCGGCGTCCACCAGGCGGTCCCCCAGCCGCCGCGCCATCCGGACGGCGCGGTCGCCCACCGTCTCCGCCATCTGCAGCAGGGCGGGGATGCCCCCGGCCGCGCCGGCGATCACGTCCAGCCCGCGGTCGTGGGGCTCGTTCCCCTCCAGCGGCGCCAGCACCTCGGCCGCGGCGGCGCGCAGCTCCTCGTCGCCGATGGCGGTGCCCACCCGCCAGGCGGCCCACGCCAGCCCCACGCGCCCGCCGTGCAGCCCGAAGGACACGTCGGGGAGCGCGGCGCCCTCCTGCAGGGAGTGGCGGATCCCGCCGCGGGCGGCGCGGGCCGTCTCCGCATCCCCCGTCACCCGGTACAGGTCGCCCAGGAACACGGCGATCCCGGACGCGCCCTCGTACAGCGCGGGGCCGGCGTCCGCCGGCAGCGCGCGGCGCGACGCCGGGTCGCTGCGGTCGGGCGCCATCACCGTCCAAGTGCACGCGTCGCCGGTCCAGCGCGCGCCGGCCACCAGCCGCTCGCCGATCCGGCGCGCGGCCTCCAGGAACACCTCGCGTCCCGCGTCGTTCTGCATGCCTCAGCTTCCCTCGGTCGTGGGGGCGGCCGCCCCGGTGGTGGTGCCCAGCGCCCGGTGGATCAGGTAGGCCAGGTACGCCTCCTCGTGGATGCTCACCCCGAGGCGGTTGTTCATCATGTGGATGTACGAGGGGACGATGGCCAGCACCGCCACGTCCCAGCTCTCGATGGGCGTCTCGTTGCGCAGCAGGAGCCGCCGCTCGTCCAGCAGCGCGCGGAAGCGCTCGCGCACGCGGCGCAGGTCGGCGTGGTAGCGGTCCAGCGTCTCGGAGAGCTCCTCTCCCTCGTCCAGGCGCGACCACACCTCGTCCACGTAGGTGGTGAGCGTGCCCGCCTGCGCCTCGTACCCGGTCCCGAAGGCGCCCAGGAAGGCGCTCTGGCGCTCCTGGTCGGGGACCAGCGAGCGCAGGTAGTTGATGCCGTACGAGTTGGCGAGCTGCGCCGCGGCCTCGCGGTCCTCGCGGAAGACGTGCACCAGCACCACCATCGACAGCAGCCCCTTCCCCAGGCGCGAGGAGCGCTCGGTGGGGTGCGTCTTCGCCAGCAGCGCGTACGCGGCGTCGCTGGACGCCTGGAAGAACTCCTCGGCCAGCACCACCCCGTCGGGCCCGCCGTAGCGCTCCGTCTCCGGCTCGTACTCCACCCGCGCCAGGTGCGTCACCTCGCCGTGCTCCCCCTCGGCCACGTACGGCTTCCCCTCCTCCGGCGGGTCGGGGTAGCCCTCGCGGACCGCGGGCCAGAGCGAGCGGACGTGCTCCCACAGGGCCGGGACCACGGTGCCCTCCAGCACGTCGGCGCGCCCGT
This sequence comes from Longimicrobiaceae bacterium, assembly GCA_030146875.1. Lineage (GTDB taxonomy): Bacteria > Gemmatimonadota > Gemmatimonadetes > Longimicrobiales > Longimicrobiaceae > JASLAX01. Next base: position 885 of record JASLAX010000135.1, on the reverse strand, counting down.
GCAGGCGCAGGCGGATGTGGTAGCCGCGGTCGCTGTAGCGGATGAAGAAGTGCCCGTCGCACCACCCCTCCGCCATGCAGCGGCGCACGAAGGGCTCGGCCACGTCCAGCGCCACGCGGTCGCCGGCGCCCTCGTACAGCCCGCCGGCGAAGAAAAGGTAGTGGCTCAGCCACGCCATGGGCTCACCGTGCGACGGCATGCGCCTCCTCCCTCGTGGCGGCCGCGTCCCCGTGCACCGTGCCGGTGGGGAAGTTGAGCTGCACCACCAGCTCGGTGGCGTACGTCTCGCCGCCGTGCTCCGGCAGGTGCTCGCGGGCGGGGTAGCGCTCCTCCACCACGATCTGGAAGTGCTTCAGCCCGGCCGCCATCCGCCCCAGCAGCCCCACCAGCAGCGGGTTGCCGAAGTCCATGAACTGCGGCTTGAAGAAGTCGCGCGACGGCTGCGTCGCGGGCTTCGCGGGCGCCGCCGGCCTGGCCTCGCCGCCGGCGTCGGGCGCCCCGTCCGCGGGCGCGCCCTCGTCCCCCACCGGCACCGGCGCCTCGGGGGCGTCCTCCGCCGGGGCGGCCATCATCGGCGCCTCCTCCTCCTTGGCCTCGGCGGGCACCTCCACCGCGTCCGGCTTCTTCTGCGACGGGTCGGGAAGCGGCACCACGCGCAGGTACGCCGTCTCCGGCAGCCCCTCCGCCGCGCGCCAGCGGTTGGCGCGGATGAAGAACGCCTCCGCGCTCTCGTCCCCCGCGCGCTGCGGGAAGAGCACCCCGGGCACCAGCCAGCGGCGGCGCGCCAGCACCAGCCGCCCCTCCACCGTGATCCGCGGCCGCGCCACGATGCGCGGCGCCGCGGGCGCGGGCGCTCCCTCCGCCGCCGGCGCGCCCGCGGCGGGG